>JAIRPF010000121.1 GCA_031257115.1 Accumulibacter sp. | reverse complement strand
CACCCCGCACCTTGGTGTGCCCGTGCGTGATATGGGGGGGCCGGGGCCGAGACACTTCCGGGAGGAGGCGGGATGGGGTGAGGATGAATCGGGATGGAGGTTGCAAAAAGATTGCGGTGGGTGCAATAAAAAAAGCCGGGCGTTTTGAACGGTTTTGGGGGGGCGAACCGGAACGCCGGATCAGGGATTTTTACCGGCGAGGCTGGAGAGAAAGTTTTTCACGGTCGTCTCGATATTTCGGGCGTCGGAATCCGATATGCCAAGGAAGGGCCTAGCGGGGATAGTGACTTTGTGGCCCCGGCCGGCGCGATCGGTGCCGAATTGAAAAACAGCCGCCCCGCCGTTCCATTCGTCGGCGAACCTGTCGGTACCGACATACAAGGTCTTTCCGTCGACCATGTGGTCGATGGTTTCCTTCAGGATGCCGGAGTCTACCAGCGGATGATTGCCCCTCTCTTTCGGGCGTTTGAATCTCGCGGCTAGCGCCATCGTCACGGGTGAGTTAGGTTCCCACGTCTCGCCGTTCGGGCCGGGGCCGCCCGCCGCGATGCGCCGCTTGGTCGACGCGATCAAATCCTCGCCGATGGATTTCAGCACCGGCGACGGGTTTGCGCCCGCGCGGATCAGCCGGTTCAGCGCGGCGAGCGCCCGTTTGTTGTCGACTTCGACCGTGATCATCGTGATTTTCCTTTCAAGGCTGGTCTATAATCGGACGAGCCTCTGGCATGGTGTAGCCCGATGGGTAAGGGTGGTAGCCGGGGATACCCCGGTGGAACGGATGTTGGTTCGAGTCCAACCCCATGTCAGAGGCCTCCCTCAATGAGTTCGTAGCCCTTGCCTACTTGCGCCTTTATCGATGCGATGCTTTCGGCATCGAGGGTTCGCCCGCTTTCCACGAGATTCATTTTTCCCACTTTACGGATGTTGTAATTGATTCGGATAACCAGCTTTTTACCCTCACCCTGGGTGTCGTAGAACAACAAAAACGCCGGCTCACCGGTGTGTGTCGTATCCAGGATCACGGCTTGCGGTTTTTTCAGATACGCGGGCAATTCGCGGAACCAGCCCACAGGCAACGGGGAAACCTTTACGTCCCTGAACGTGTGGGAGATTTTTCGGTCCGTAATGGCGATTTCCGCCGTCTCCGGCGCAACTCCGGCTTTTGCTGCCCTGTCAACCCATGCGGGTTCCAACGCGCCCACCACCATGTGCTTTCCCTGTGGCTTTGCACGGTTTTTGTAGGCGTTGTCGAAAAAGATGGCGAAGCCCGCGGCAATCGCATCCGCCGGAAGGGACGCGCCGAACCCCGCCCCGATCGGCGCGGGCAGATGGGTGAGTTTCTCCGCCACCATCGCCCGAATCTCATCCGCCCGCGTCGCTCCCGGCGCATAAGCCCACCCCTTGTCGATCCCGGCGGGCGCGCCGGTCTTCGGATTGATCGCGTTCCACCCCGGCGGCGGCGCTTTGGCCGCGTCCTTGGCGGGCGCTTCGACGGCCACGACGCTACAGCGGCAGAACCACCCGTTCGGCGGGTAATGCGTTTGCCAGAAGGGATCGTCGTGCCGGAGCGTGAGCTTCATATCCCCCCAGAGCTTGTGCAGTTCGCGCGGATGCTCTTTGGAGAGATCGCTATGCACGTAGCGCCAGTACGGGCGAATGGCAAGGAGATCGGGATCGGTCAATTGCGCGTAGCGCCCGGCGGCGTAACTCGTGCGGATGTTCGTCTCATAAACCACCCGCGCGCGCCACGCCTTGCCTTTCTCGGAATCCTCGCCCGTCCAGCCGTGCCAGTTGTTTTTCTCGGCGGCCTCCAGAAACTTCTTGGTGAAACTCTCCTGACTTTGCCGTTGCAAGGGCGCGACGGCGTCGAACAGGTCTTGCAGCAGACTCGCCTTGGTCGCGCCCGCGACGACGAAGGCCTTGTCGTGCGCCGACTGCCAGATATCGTCCCATCTTGCCGTGCCGAGCTTGAGTTTCGAGCGGAAGAAAGCGATCTGCTCCTCGAAAGGAAGACCGAAGGCGGAAGAAAGGGGCGGGCGGGCGTCGGGCATGGATCAGGAGAGAATCAAGGCCGAGAACGCCCGCATGTACTCGCCCGCGCCGAGATCCAGACGGCTCGTGGCATCGAGCCAGAAATCGGCGCGGCGCAGGATGGCGCGTATCTGCGCGACGGGCTGTTTGTCGAATCGGGACAGCAACAAGAGCGCGGCTTTGTCGATTTCACGATCCGGAAGCATGGGGGTTTCGTAACTCATGGCGTTCTCCTTGAGAAAAACATCACGCGCCCCGCCGCCGTGCCGCGCGCTCCTGCCGTTCCCAGTCGTCGCGGCATTCGGGTGAGCACCAGCGGCGTCCGCCGTCGAGCCGCTCGCCGCAATTGAGACAGACGCCCGTGGCGGCGGGCGACTTCACCGGAGCGCGCCCGAAGCGCCGGAGCGTCTCGGCGAGGGCTTCCTCGCGCGCCTGCGCCTGGTCGGCGAGGTCACTCATGCCTGGATCAACGCCGCAAACATAACATCGCTAACGTCATGACGGCCTCCCGTCTTTCGCCCTGGCACAACGTTCCAGTTCCAGGCGCACACACCTTTGCATGAGATCGACAGCGTTTTTGAGATCGGCGACAGCCAAGCGAAAAGCATATTCGGGAACGTCAGGGGACTTACCGGCCACGATCTCGCGTACCTTGGCGTACCGTGCTTCCACATCGACAAATATTTGATGTAATGTAGCCATGAAAATATTCATGTGAGATTGAAATGGCGATTTTCAGAAAGGAGCCTCTTCGGGAACCGTTGGCAGAGTTAGCCGTGTATTACGAACAATTGCGGGATGTGGTCGCCGGAAGCGCGCCAACGCCCGGCATGGCCATGCAATACGGCGTCGATACCGAGCAGTTCGCGCGTGAATACGCGGACGTCGATCTTCAAAAACTCGCTTACGCGGTGGGGCATTTCAAGGTGACCGTCGATCAGACGCTCAAGACTCTCAAACCACTCGCACAAAAACCTCTGCATCGCCCCTGATTCCCACGTGGAACTTGCTTTCACGGTCTTCATTCCCCATCCTCCACCGCCGCCCGCCCGCGCAATTCGGCCAACACGAAGGCGCGGGTCAGCAGATCGACGAGCTGTTCCGTGGGCAGATCGGCATACATCCCCGCGAGCTTCTCCTGAAGCTCGGCGGGCGAGAGATCGGGTTCGTCATTGAGCGCGGCCTTGATCTTTTCGAGCCAGCCATCGACCGCCGGCGCGGCGGCGGCGGCGAGCGCGTCGATCCCGTCCTCCAGCGGGCCGGGGTGCTCCTGCTGGCCGGTCTGGGCGTGTCTGGCCCGCGCCGCGCTCGCGCCGCGCGCGAGGATCGCATTTCGCTGCGAGGCCCACGCCAGGGCGTCCCCCGGCGCGCCGCCCGAAGGCGGGCGCAACACCGCCTCGCCCTCCTCCGGCAGCGGAATGCCAAACGTTTCCGAGAACCATTTCTCCGGCACCGGATAGCCCATGCTCACGGCCTTCTCAACCACGGCGGCGCGGGCCGAAAGGTCTTCCGGCTCGGCGACGGGAAGCGTGTATTCGGGATATTTCTCGACGCCCGCGAAGTTGAGATCGACCAGAATCCGGATCAGGTCGCGGTTGATCGTCTGCGCGAGTTTCTGCGCGTCGTCCTTGAGGATGTCCAGGCGCACGTCGTTATGGACGTTTCCCAAGGCGTAGGAGCCGCCGCCCGACTCGCCCGTGTCGGCGGTGAGCGTCTGCCCCAGCACGAGCTTGGAAACCTGCCGGTCGAGGTATTCCAGAAGATCGCGCCACAGGCCGGACTGCCCGCGCGCGTTGGCCACTTCCGGGAACTCGATCTCCATCGAGCGCGGCAGGATCGCCGCCGCGTCCTGGCCCAGACTCCTCACCGCCTCGAAGAGGACATCGAGGTCGGCGGGCGTGGCCGCGCCCGAATCGTAGCGGCCCAGGCGCAGGGGCTTGCCGAACTGCTCGATGAACGTCACCCAGTCGCGGATCGAGAAGTTGTGGAAGAGAAAGGCCCAGATCGCCCCGCGCGCGAGTCCCCCGCGAATCGGCAGGCCGCTCTTGGCCGCCGTCGTGTGGATGACGTAATGGCCGGGCCGCAGCGCCTCGCCCTTCGGGTCGAGATCGCTCTTCAACCGCGGCGTGATGCCGTCCGAGGTGTCGAAGAGGAACCAGCGCGGGTCGCGCCAGAGGAGTTCCCTGGGAATCCATTTCGCGCCGGAGGTGTCCCAGAGGATTTCGCAGACCGAATAGCCCTTGCCCAGGGCGTCGAGCAAGTCGTAACTCGCGGCCTGGATGACGGGCAAGCTCTCGCGGACGAAGTCGGCGATCTCGGCGTCGCGCGTCTCTTCCGATGCCGCCCGGATTTGCGCGTCGATGCCGGAGACGGCGCGCTTTCTCGTGGCGAGCTGCGCGCCGTAGTGGAGGTACTTCTCCTCCATTTCCTCGGCGATGCCCAGATACGCGGCGGCGTCGCCGTCCTCGGCCTGGCGCAGAATCCTCGCGGCTTTCAACGGATCGAGTCCGGACGTGGTGGCGTGCTGCCCCACCTTGCGCGCGCCAAAGGGCGTCGGCGTCGCCTGCGCGGTCTTGAGCGTGGCCAGATGGATCGGCTGGCCGTATTGGTCGAGGATCATTTTCGGGGAAGGGGCAAAAAGGTTGAGGGGAAGGGCTTTTTGGGGACGGGGGCAGGGAGAAGGGTGTGAACCGAAGGGACGGCATCGGGGCTTTCGGTTTTACCCTTCTCCCTTCCACCTTCTCGCTTCCCGAATTCATTCTTGGGGAAGGGGGGAAATGGAGAAGGGGGAAGGGTGTGAACCGAAGGGATGGCATCGGGGCTTTCGGTTTTACCCTTCTCCCTTCCCGAATTCACCACGCCCCCGTTCGGCGAAGCGGAAACGTTCGCCCGTATTGACCGGGCGGTATTCGTAAGGCCCGGAATAGTCGTGGTCGCGCGCCGCCGTGACGGCGAGCGCCAAGGCCCAGAAGCGGTCGGCGTGACGCGAAAAGAGCGAATCCGGGGCGGTCATCAGGGCGGTTGAACAAAGAGGCGCAAACACCGGGGCACGGCGGGCGGATGCCATTCGCCCCGGTGAAATTCATCGCGCCATGATTGAAAAACACGGCGGACGCAAATGTTGGGGTTTGCTTTGATTACCCCAATTTATGGTTTCGACATCCGATTCCGTTTTCCGCCGCGTTTGCGGGCCGCACCTCCGGAAAACTCCGTCATTCCTTTGAGTGCCGTAATCCAGGGGCGCCGGGTTTCCCGACCGCCGTTCTGGATACCGCCCTCCCGGTATGACGAGTTCTTCCCGTCGGCCTTCGCTTTTTCGCCGTGCCCGCCGTGGTCAAAAAGATTTTCGCTTTTCGCCGCGCCGGAGCCGTTTCGGCTATCCGGGCGGGTCGGGGAACAGCGCGTCGGTGAATCCGAAGCGGGTCAGATCCTTCATGCGCATCGGATAGAGCACGCCGTCCAGGTGATCGGTCTCGTGCTGCACGACGCGCGCGTGGAAACCCTCCACCGTCCGATCGATGCGGTTCCCGCGCGGGTCGAAGCCTTCGTAGCGCAGATGCCGCCAGCGCGGCACCGCGCCGCGCAGACCCGGCAGCGACAGGCAGCCTTCCCACCCTTCCTCGATCTCCCCGGAGAGCGGCGTGAGCGTCGGGTTGACGAGGACGGTGTAGGGCACGCTGCCGGCTTCCGGGTAGCGCGGGTTGGAATCGAATCCGAACACGACGACGCGCAGCCCGACGCCGATCTGCGGCGCGGCGAGGCCCGCGCCGTCCAGGGCGCGCATGGTCTCTTCCATGTCGGCGACCAGCGCGGCGAGTTCCGGCGTATTGAACGCTTCGACTTCCCGCGCCCGCCGCGTGAGCCGGGCGTCGCCCATCTTGAGAACGGGCCGGATCACCGGATTCGCGCCAGGTGTTCGATGATGGCGCGCGCACGGCCCATGGCTTCGGCCAGCACCGCGTCGAGCGTCTCGAAACGGATGCCGTCGCGGCTCTCGCCGCGGCCCGCCGCGTAATTGGCCACGACGTTGATCGCCGCGTAGGGAACAGAGAGTTCCCGCGCCAGCGCGGCCTCCGGCATTCCGGTCATGCCGACCACGCCAGCGCCGTCGCGTTCGAGCCGGTCGATCTCGGCGGCGGTCTCCAGGCGCGGCCCCTGCGTCACGGCGTAGACCGCCGAATCCAGGACCGCGACGCCGGCGGCGGTCGCCGCTTCGAGCAGCGCGGCGCGCAATTCCGGGTCGTAGGGATGGGTGAAATCGATGTGCGTCACCTGGCTGTCGTGTCCGTCGTGATACGTGCTTTTCCGTCCCCACGTATAGTCGATGATCTGGTGCGGAATGACGAGGTCGCCGGGTTTGAGGTCCGCCCGGATGCCGCCCACCGAGGCCACCGAGACGATGGCCTTGGCGCCGCATTGGGCGAGCGCCCAGACGTTCGCCCGGTAGTTGACCTCGTGCGGCGGAATGGTGTGCCCGTAGCCATGCCGCGCGAGAAACGCCACGGGACGCCCGCGAATGCTCCCGAAAGTGACGGCGCCGGAAGGCTCGCCGTAGGGCGTGCGCAACACCTCGCGGCGCGACACGTCGAGGTTGGCGAGCCGCGTCAGCCCGCTTCCACCGATGACCGCCAGCATCTCAAGTCTCCTTCATGGCATAAATGGCCGGAAGATTACGCCATTTTCCGCGCACGTCCATGCCGTATCCGAACACGAAGCGATCCGGCACGGTCAGGGCGACGAAATCGGCCGCGATCGGCTTCTTCCCGCTTTTCAGCTTGTCCGCCGCCACGGCGGTATGGCACGCCTTGGCGCCCAATTCGCGCATCCGCTCGACGATCGCCGCCAGGGTCAGCCCTTCGTCCAGGATGTCGTCGACGATCAGGACGGTCCGCCCCTCGACCGGCGTGCGCGGCGAAGCGCGCCAGGAGAGCGCGCCGCCCGATGTTTCCTGGCCGTAGCGCGTCACGTGCATGTAATCGAAATCGAGCGGGAAATCGAGCCGCATCATCAATTGCCCGGCAAACGGCACGCCGCCGCTCATGACGCACAGCACCAAGGGATTTGTCTCCGCCAGACTTTCCGTGATTCGCGCGGCGACGCGGTCGACGGCGGCGGCGACCGCTTCCGCCGAATGGACGAGTTCCGCCCCGGCGAGGATTTCCCGCGCTTCCCGAATATCGGTCATGCTTCGCCCGACTGCTTCAGGTAGCGGGTGAAATCGGCCCCGACCTCCGGGTGGCGCTTGCCGAATTCGACGGTGGCCCGCAAATAGCCGAGCTTGGAACCGCAGTCGTAGCGCACGCCCGCGTAGCGGTGCGCCAGCACCTGCTCTTCGCGCAGCAGCGAAGCGATGCCGTCGGTCAACTGGATTTCCCCGCCGGAGCCGGGACTGACGTTTTCGAGGTGATGGAAGATACGCGGCGTCAGGATATAGCGCCCGACCACGCCGAGGGTCGAAGGCGCCTCATCGGGGCTGGGTTTTTCCACGATCGCCTCGATACGCTCCAGCCGGTCGGCCACCGGCGAGGTTTTCACGATGCCGTAGCTGCGCGTTTCCGCCAGCGGCACGTCGAGCACGCCGACGACCGAACAGCGGTAATCGTCGAACACGTCGGCCATCTGCTTCATCACCGGCGGCTCGCCGTCGAGCAGGTCGTCGGCCAGCAGCACGGCGAACGGCTCGTCGCCGACCGCCGGCTTGGCGCACAGAACGGCGTGCCCCAGTCCGAACGCCTCGGGCTGGCGGATGTAGATGCAATGGATGTTCCTCGGCAGCATGTGGCGCACGAACTCCAGCGTCTCCGTCTTGCGGCGCAGCGCCAGCTCGTTTTCGAGTTCGTAAGCCTTGTCGAAATGATCCTCGATGGCCCGCTTGGTGCGCCCGGTGACGAAGATCATGTTGGTCACCCCCGCCGCGACGGCCTCTTCCACGGCGTACTGGATCAACGGCTTGTCGACGATCGGCATCATCTCCTTCGGACTGGCCTTGGTCGCCGGCAGGAAACGGGTTCCCAGGCCAGCCACGGGAAACACGGCTTTTCTGACCTTGTTCATTGGTTCCATCCTGAAAAAAAGCAATTTAACCACGACAGGCGCGGCAGGCGCGGCGGGAAATCCAAAAAATTAACCACGCCGGGCGCGGCGAGTGCGGCGAAAGGTAAAAGCAAAAATCATCAACCACGACGGCCACAATGAAAAGCAAGCCCGAAAAGCCCACCAAGCGCGTTCCCGAATCAACCGCCGAAAAATTCCCGTAACCGCTGACAGACGCCCGTCATTCCCACGAACGCGGGAATGACGGGAATCCATAGGTGGTTGATTCAGAAACGCACTATCGCGCGTGACGCCTCTCAAGAGGATGGCTTTGTTTCAGCGCGCTTCGCGCGAGATACACGGGCGGGTAAGGGTATTTATTCTTGCGGTTTTTCGCAAAAGGCTTGGTTCGTGTCACAAGGGAATGAGCGAAAAACGCGCCAAACGCGGCGAAAGTCAACCACAACGCACACAACCGTCACAACGAAGAGCGAGAAACGATTTCCTGTTTTTGTCGTATCCGTCATGTCCGTGGTGTCCGTCGTCCTATCGCGCCCATCGTATCCGCCGCGTCCGCCGCGCCCGTCATAGCCGATAATTCCACCTTTCATCCAGACTGAATCGGGATTCCCATGACGGCGCGCATCGATTTTGCCACTGTGGACGACCTGGAAGCCTTGGCCGGGCTGCTGGGGGAATTGTTTGCCCTGGAGAGCGACTTCAGGCCCGATCGCGCCAGGCAGCTCGCCGGGTTGCGGCTGATTCTCGGCGATCCCGGCGCCGGGCGGCTGTTCGCGCTGCGCGTCGGGGGGCGCGTCGCCGGCATGGCCAGCGCGCTGCTGACCGTCAGCACCGCCGAGGGCGGGCGCGTCGCGCTGCTCGAAGACGTGATCGTCGCCGCCGAGTATCGCGGGCGCGGCCTGGGCCGGCGGCTCGTCGAGCACGTCGTCGCCTGGGCCGCCGCCAGCGGCTTGCCGCGCATCACCCTGCTGGCCGACCGGGACAATGCTCCGGCGCTCGCTTTCTACGAACGGCTGGGGTTCGCGCCCTCGGCGATGCGCGTGTTGCGCAAAACGATTTCACTGGAACGATGAGGCCGGGCGCTTCCGGATGACCGGATGGGGGCGTGGGACGGGCGCCGCTTCCGTTTCGCCTCTTTCGCGTGTCATGCCTCAAGATTCCGCCCGTTTGTCCGTTAGAATACTGTACCGATATCCCGTCGTGTGACCCTCCGTCCATGTTTAAATCGTCTTCGAGCTTTCCCGTCTTCCACGGGTTCCGTGGAAGCGTCCGCCGTAGCGGCGCGCGCGGCGGGAACGCCGGGGCAGGCTCTTCGGCGGTCTCGCGCGAGAGCAGCGCTTTCCGCCGGGACGGCGCGACGAAATTACCCGGCCGGCCACCCGAACCTTGACGTCATGGGCCGCCATCCTTTCTCCATCCGGACGAGAGCGGCCTTTTTCGCCGCGCTTCTCGGCCTGTCGCCGCTGGCCCGTGGCGAACTGGCGGTCATCGTCAATCCGCGGAGCGGCGTCGACCGGCTGACCAAATCGCAGGTCATCAACATTTTTCTGGGAAACCACCGCGAGTTTCCCAACGGCTTGCGCGCCAAGCCTTTCGACCTGCCCGCGAGCGATCCGGACAAGGGGGTGTTTTACCGCCTCCTGGTCAACAAGGATTTGAGCCAGATAGCGGCCTACTGGTCGCGTCTGGTTTTTTCCGGAAACACTTCGCCGCCGACGCAGGTCGACGATACCCGGCAGATCATCCAGACTGTGGAGAGCAATCGCAACGCGATCGGCTACATCGACAGTCAGTACGCGGATCCCCAGCGCGTCCAGGTCGTATTCACCCTGCCCTGAACCGAGGGTGATTTTTCAGCCATGCGGCCCGAAGCGACGGCACAGGAGAACGGCGGGGGGGAAAGCCTGCTCCGCAACACCCTGCTCGTGGTCGGCGTCGCGGCCATGCTGGCCTCGGCCTTTTTCATCCTCGTCACGCTGCTCATCATGCAGCGCCAGGTCGGGCGGCAGTACCAGGAACAACTGCGCGAGCTGACCGAATCGATGAGCAGCATGGCCAGCGTCGCCTGTTTCGCCAGGGACGCGACGCTGGCCAAGGAAACGGTGGACGCGTTCATCAAGCACAGCGCCGTCCGCCGCGTGAGCATCTGGGCCTACGGCGAATTGCTGGCGACGGGCGCGCATTCCGGCGACGGGCCGTCCGCCGGCGGCGGCCCGTTCGCCGACGAAAAAGCGCGGATCATCAACCAGGCGCTGTATTCCCCCTTCGTCCCGGACGAAAAGATCGGCGAAATCGCGCTCGAACCGGATTGGGACGTGATCCAGGCCAAGATCGCCGACAGCACCCGCAACGTCGCCCTGCTCTTTTTCCTCCTGTCCGCGGGGATCGTCGGCATCATCGCCGTTGTCATCTCGCTCATCATCGTCCGGCCGGTCAAGGTCATTTCCGACAACCTGCACACGCTCGACACCGGATCGCCGGACAAACTGGCGACCCCGCCGGGGCACGAGGCGGACGAGCTGGGACGGCTGGTGAAAGACATGAACGACCTGCTGTTCCGGCTGAGGACCTCGCTCACGCAGGAACACGAACTGCACCTCCAGCGCGTGCTCAACGAAAGACTCCGGCTCTACGCCACGATTTTCGAGCACAGCCAGGAAGGCATCCTCATCACCGACCGCGACAACCGCATCGTCGCGGTCAACCGCGCCTTCTCCCGGATCACCGGCTACAGCGAAAGCGACGTGCTCGGCGAAAATCCCAACCTCATGTCATCGGGCCGCCACGACCAGGCATTCTACGAAAAATTGTGGAACGAACTCGTCACGACCGGCCACTGGAAGGGCGAACTGTGGAATCGCTGCAAGGATGGCCGGATCAAGCCGGAACTGTGCAGCATCAGCATCGTCCACGACGACAGGGGCGAAGTCGCCAACTACATTTCCGTTTTCTCCGACATCTCCGAGCGCAAGAAGGACGAGGAACGCATCGAATTCCTCGCGCACCACGATCCGCTGACCCGGCTGCCCAACCGGCTGCTGACCCGCGAGCGTTTTTCCCTGGCCGCGGAGGCGGCGGCGCGCGACAAGAGCGCCGTCGCCATGCTCTACATCGACCTGGACGGCTTCAAATACGTCAACGACACCTTCGGCCACCCGGTGGGCGACCAGCTGCTCCTGTCGGTCGCCGAGCGGCTGAAGAGCCAGGTCCGGGAAACGGACACGATTTCGCGGCAGGGCGGCGACGAATTCATGATCCTGCTTCCCGGAATCAGGGACACCGACGTCACCCACCGGATCACCACCGGCATCCTCGACAAACTGTCGTCGCCGTTCGGCATCGCGGGCCGCGCGATCGGCATTTCGGCGAGCATCGGCGTCGCCTACTACCCGCAGCACGGCGAAGACTTCGACACCGTGATGAAAAACGCCGACGCCGCCATGTACAGCGCGAAAAATTCAGGGAAAAACGCCTCCCGCGTATTCCACGACGAAATGAGCGTCGACGTGCTCGACAAGCTCGTGCTCCGCGCCCACCTCTCCCACGCCCTGCAAAACGGCGAGATCTACATCGTCTTCCAGCCCCAGATCAACACGACGACCGAGCGGATCGTCGGCGCCGAGGTGCTGTGCCGCTGGACCCATCCCGACATCGGCATCGTCCCGCCGTCCCGCTTCATCCCCCTGGCCGAGGAATCGGGCCTGATAAACCCGCTGAGCGAATGGATCCTCGAACAGGCCTGCCTCCAGGGAAGACGCTGGTTCGACGCCGGCATCCCCCCGTTCGTCATCGCGGTCAACGTCTCCTCCCGCCAGTTCAACCACGGCGACCTGGTCGACACCGTCGGAAAAACGCTGGAAAAAACCGGCTTCCCCGCCAAATACCTCGAACTCGAATTCACCGAATCGGGCCTGCTCAAAAACGTCGACCACTCGCTCGAAACCATCGAAAAGCTGAGGACGCTGGGCGTCAAGCTGTCGATCGACGATTTCGGCACGGGCTATTCGAGCCTGGTCTACCTCAAGCAATTCAAGATGGAAAAACTCAAGATCGACCAATCCTTCGTCCGCGACATCGACAATTCCGAGGATCTGGGCATCGTGCGCGCCATCGTCCAGATGGGCCAGACGCTCCAGTTGGGCGTCATCGCGGAAGGCGTGGAAACCGAACGGCAGATGACCGTCCTGAAGAGCCTGGGTTGCCACGAAATCCAGGGCTACCTGATAAGCAAGCCCCTGCCGCAAACCGAATTCGAAAATTTCGTCACCCACTGGAACACCCGCCACGCCTCTGGCGGTTAACCACGGAGAGCACGGAGAAAGGCGAAAACCCTTTTAACCGCGAAGGGCGCGGCGGAAGGCGAAAAGCGAAAGAAATTCCCCGCCGCTCTCACGCTCACCCCGTCACTCCCACGAAAATCCCCTGTCATTCCCGCGAAAGCGGGAATCCAGCGCGTAAACTCCGGCGCGAAGCGCCGCTGGTTTTTGCTCCCCTCAAGGGGGAGGCTTGGTCCGCGGCGTTTCGCGCGTGTCGGGATCGGAGCGGTTTCCACGTGGGAACAATTTCATTTCCTCGCCGTTTCCGCGAACGCGATGATGGGGTTTTATAGGTGTTTGATTTGTAGAAGTTAACGGGCCATCCGCTTGTCACCGCCAACAAGCGAACGGATAATGCCAGGGAATTACAAGGAGACAGCCTGGATGGGTACATCGATTGAATATGCCGAATACGTTTGTGACCAGATTCGCGGCACGAACGACATACGCCACAAGAAAATGTTTGGGGAGTATATGGTCTATGTGGACGACAAGCCGATACTGCTCGTCTGCGACGACACGGTATTCGTGAAGATTGTCCCCGCCCTTGACGCGCTGATGGCCGATGCCGGGAAGGGATATCCTTATGACGGCGCAAAGGAACACTACGTGCTGGACATCGATAACGCCGAGCTTGCGCGGGATGCCGTGGCGGCACTCCTGCCCGTGACGGCTGTGCCAAAGCCGCGAAAGCGCAAAGGAGGCAAAGACGATGCTGTTTGATTTTACGCTCAACGCCCTGCGGGAAGGCTTTATCGACATTGCTTCGCAGGCGCGCGAGGCTATTGCGACAAGCCGTATTTCTGGTGGCATCGCCGTGGTCTATTGCCCGCATACCGCAGCGGCATCACCATGAACGAGAACGCCGACCCCGATGTCGACTTGATCCGACAGAAGGTCTTGCCGAGAGGAAGGGTTACGGCACAATGAACTTCGGCGGTTTTTTTGAGAATGAGCGGCACGTCCGTCCGTGAGAAATCGCCCTGCGTGTTCCGTAGTGCGCTGATCGCGTAACTCGACGCGCCCGGCCGTGATTCCAGCGGCAATCCCGCGCCCTGCCTCAAAGCCACCGATCGACATCCGCGAGCGCCGTTTCTTCGGAGGCGATCGTCACGAAGGCCGCGCGCAATGCTTCCGGAATCGATCGCGGGCGGCCCGACGCCAGGTCGACGAAAATCCACTGGGTTTGCGCGCGCGTCAGCGTTTGCCGATCCGCCCGGCGCAGGAAAACCGTCTTGCGCGGCGAAGCGCGGCTGCTCATTCCCGCGACCCACGTGCAGGCCAGGATTTCATCCGCCAGCCGGGCGGGCTTCGCATATTCGATGAAATGAGATTTCACGTACCACGAGGCGCCCAGTTCCAGGTAGCGCGCCATCGGCCAGCCTTGCCGCGCCGAGTGCTCGATGGCGGCTTCCTGCATCCAGCGCAGGTATTCCTGGTTATTGACGTGCCCGTGGACGTCGATCGAATCCTCTTCGACGCGGATGATTTTGATGTGTACGGCGGGCATGGGCGATTCCAGCGGCGGAAAGTGAAACGTGAAACGTCGTGACTTGTCGTCGCCTCACGCGCCGTCTTCCCAGCCGCCCCAGTCGACGCGGTCGGGCGAGGGCTTCCAGGGATCGACGGGATAGCGGGCCAGGCCGGGATACAGGCGGCTCCAGACGGCGGCGACGAGGAACAGGGAAGCGACGCCCAGCAGCACCGGCTCGAACAGCGCCGGCCAGTCCGCGTGGGCGTGGATCATCAGGATGGGGTTGGCCCCGGCGGGCGGGTGCATCGTGCGCGTGACGAGCATCAGCGCGAGCGTCAGCGACTGGGCCAGCACATAGACCCAGAGGGCGTCTCCGAAAAGCCGGTAGCAGGCGATGCCGACCAGCGCGCCGCCCACGTGTCCGCCGAACAGCGCGCGGGGCTGGGCCGCGCGCACGCGCGTGAAGCCGAACAGGAAGACGGCGGTGCCGCCGAGCGAGGCGAGCAGCAGGGGCGAGAACGGCGGCTCGGAAACGACGAGCGACAGCGCGATGCCGGCGGCGATGCCGGCCATGCACCAGAGCAGACGGACGAGGGGGTGGCGAAGCATTTTTTCACTCTTGCTCTTCGATCCGGCCGCGTTTCAGCCGTTCGAGCTGCGATCCGAGCTTTTCGGCCGTCGCGCTGAAATCGGCGAGGCGTTTCCTTTCCTGCTCGACGATTTGCGCCGGGGCGCGGGCGATGAAACTTTCGTTGGACAGTTTGGCCGCAGCCTTGGCGATCTCGCTTTCGAGCCGGGCGATTTCCCTGGCGAGGCGCTCGCTTTCGGCGGCGGCGTCGATCTCGATCTTGAGCGTCAGATGGATTTCGCCGACCACCGCGACCGGGGCGTTGGCGTTTTCCGGCGGGCGCTCGGCGATCCGCACCTCGGAGAGCTTGGCCAGCGCCTTCAGATACGGGGCGCAGCGTTCCAGCGTTCCGGCGTCGCCGCTGGCGATCAGCGGCACTTTCCGCGCCGGGGAAAGGCCCATTTCGCCGCGCAGATTGCGGCAGGCGTAGGTCAGGTCCTTGAGTTCCCGTACCTTGGCTTCGCTGTCGGCGTCGAGCCGCGACGGATCGGGGACCGGGTAATCGGCCAGCATGATCGAATCGCGCGTCTTGCGATGCGCCATCGGCGCGACGGCCTGCCAGAGTTCCTCGGTGATGAAGGGAAGCAGCGGATGCGCGAGACGCAGTACCGTCTCCAGAACGACGAGCAGCGCGCGCCGCGTGGCGCGGGCTTCTTCCGGCGCGCCCGTCTGGAGTTGCACCTTGGCGAGTTCGAGATACCAGTCGCAGAACTCGTCCCAGACGAATTCGTAAATGGCGCGGGCGAGCAGGTCGAAGCGGTACTCGGCGAAATGCTGCGCCGCCTCGGCCTCGGCGCGCTGCAAGCGGCTGACGATCCAGCGGTCGGCGAACGAAAAGCGCGGCTCGTCCGGGCAGATGTCCGGCCGCGCCGGATCAAAACCGTTGTCCTGGCCCGTGGTGTTCATCAGCACGAAGCGCGTGGCGTTCCACAGCTTGTTGCAGAAGTTGCGGTAGCCCTCGCAGCGGTGCAGGTCGAACTTGATGTCGCGGCCGGGGCTGGCGAGCGACAGGAAGGTGAAGCGCAGCGCGTCCGCGCCGAACGCCTGGATGCCTTGCGGGAATTCCCTGCGCGTGCGCTTTTCGATCTCGCCGGCCTGTTTCGGATTCATCAGGCCGGTCGTGCGTTTCTTCACCAGCTCGTCGAGGCCGATGCCGTCGTTGAGATCGATCGGATCGAGCACGTTGCCCTTGGACTTGCTCATCTTCTGGCCTTCCGCGTCGCGGATGAGGCCGTGCACGTAAACGTGCCGGAAGGGAATCCGGCCGGTGATGTGCTTGGTCATCATCACCATGCGCGCGACCCAGAAGAAGATGATGTCGAAGCCGGTGACGAGCACGGTGGACGGCAGATAGAGGTCGAGCAACGGGTTCGGATTGGCGGCGGGGTTGTCCTGCCATTCGGGCGTCCAGTCGAGCGTCGAGAACGGCCACAGCGCGGAGGAATACCAGGTGTCGAGCACGTCGGGGTCGCGGGTGAGCTTCCCGGTATAGCCTTGCGCGGCGGCCTGCCTTTGGGCTTCTTCCTCGCTGCGCGCGACGTAGACCCGGCCGGCGGCGTCATACCACGCCGGAATCTGGTGCCCCCACCAGAGCTGGCGCGAGATGCACCAGTCCTGGATGTTGTTGAGCCACTGGTTGTAGGTATTGACCCAATTTTCCGGCACGAATCTGATTTCGCCGGAGGCGACGCATTCGAGCGCCTCCTGGGCAATCGACTTGCCGTTCCTGCCGGGCTTGTCCGTGGCGACGAACCACTGGTCGGTGAGCATCGGCTCGATGACCACGCCGGTGCGGTCGCCGCGCGGGACTTTGAGTTTGTGTTTTTCCGTCTTTTCCAGCAGACCCGCCGCTTCGAGGTCGGCGACAATGGCCGTTCTGGCGTCGAAGCGATCCATGCCCCGGTACTTTTCGGGAATCAGGTTGCAAACAACCTCTCCAGCGATACCATCGGGATTATCGTAGTCATTACGCCCGAAATCGTCTAACGGTGAATTCTTAATTCTTGCCGATAAATCAAGGACGGAAATCGTTTTGAGTTTATGACGCTTACCGACAGCATAGTCGTTAAAATCGTGCGCCGGAGTGACTTTCACTACACCGGTACCGAATTCGCGGTCGACGTAATCGTCAGCAATGATAGGAATTTCGCGCCAATCATCCGCATTGGTTGCTTTGCCTTGGGCAACAGCCAACTCCCCAATGCGGCTTAGTGGCAACCTCACCGTCTTGCCGATCAGATGCTTGTAGCGTTCGTCCTCCGGATGCACCATCACCGCCGTATCGCCCAGCATCGTTTCCGGGCGCGTCGTGGCGACGGTCAGATGGCCGGAACCGTCCGCGAGCGGATAACGGATGTGCCACATGAAGCCGTCCTCTTCCTCGCTGGCGACTTCGAGGTCGGAAACCGCCGTTTTCAGCACCGGGTCCCAGTTGACGAGCCGCTTGCCGCGATAGATCAACCCTTCGTCGTAGAGGCGGACGAAGGTTTCCGTGACGATCTTCGAAAGGCCGGCGTCCATCGTGAAACGCTCGCGCGACCAGTCGGGACTCGCGCCGAGGCGGCGCATCTGGCGGGTGATCGTGTTGCCCGAAAATTCCTTCCATTCCCAGACTTTTTCGAGAAATTTCTCGCGCCCCAGATCGTGGCGCGAAATGCCCCGCGCGTCGAGCTGGCGTTCGACGACGATCTGCGTGGCGATGCCGGCGTGATCGGTGCCCGGCTGCCACAGCGTGTTGTCGCCGCGCATCCGGTGATAGCGGGTAAGCGCGTCCATGATCGTCTGGTTGAAGCCGTGCCCCATGTGCAGCGTGCCGGTGACGTTGGGTGGCGGCAGCAGGATGCAGAAGGCGCCGGATCGGGTTGCGTCGGAGCCGGCGGCGAAATAACCGCCGGCTTCCCATCGGGGATACCAGCGCCGCTCGATGTCGGCCGGTTCAAAGCTCTTGGCGAGTTCCATGAGATCGAAAGAAAGGTGGGGTCAAAAAATCGGATAATTATACTGTCCCGCCGTGGCCGCCGGCTTGCCCGCCGCGCTTGGGCGAAAAATGAAACCGGATGAAATTTCCGCGCCCGGACAGCCCGGCGCCGCGCGGCCTGTTGCGCGCGCCGCGCGTTTCCTGTTCAATGACGCACTCATGTCACCGACCGGAACGCCCTTTCGGGCGGCCCTGTCTTTCTCCGCATCGTGCCCGTGAATACGCCGAAAAATCTGCTGCGCCTGAAGCGCCGCCTGGAACGCGAAGCCGGCAAGGCGATCGCCGACTACAACATGATCGAGGCCGGCGACACCGTGCTGGTTTGCGTCTCCGGCGGCAAGGATTCCCATGCCCTGCTGTCGATCCTGATGACCCTGCAACGGCGCGCGCCCGTCGATTTCCGCCTGATCGCCATGAATCTCGACCAGAAGCAGCCCGGTTTTCCCGCCGACGTGCTGCCGCGCTACCTGTCCGGGCTGGGCGTCGAATACCGCATCGTCGAACAGGATACGTACTCGATCGTCAAGGAGAAGATTCCGGAGGGAAAAACGACGTGCTCGCTGTGCTCCCGCCTGCGGCGCGGCGTGATCTACCGGACGGCCAGGGAACTCGGCGCGAACAAGATCGCGCTCGGTCATCACCGCGACGACATCGTGCACACGCTGTTCCTCAACATGCTTTTCGGCGGCAAGCTCAAGGCCATGCCGCCCAAGCTCAGGACCGACGACGGCGCGCGCATCGTGATCCGGCCGCTGGCCTATTGCGGCGAGGCCGACATCGCCCGTTTCGCGCGCGGCATGGAATTCCCGATCATTCCGTGTAACCTGTGCGGCTCGCAGGACAACCTGCAACGCCAGAAAATCAGGGAAATGATGGCCGACTGGGATCGGCGCTATCCGGGGCGCACGGAATCCGTTTTCACCGCCCTGCGAAACATCGTCCCCTCGCATCTGGCCGATGGAGCGTTGTATGATTTCAAGAATCTGCGCATCGGAGAAACCGGCGGAGACACGGACGACGGCGATACCGTGTTCGACGCTCCCCGGTTCGATGCGCCGGCGTCCATCCTGAAGTTCGTCGCGGCATGAGGCGCGCGTTGCGTCTTTGCGGCGACCGGCGGACGGCGGGCGCCGTGGACTGGAGAGCAAGGGAAGCTGGAACCGGAAAGCGGCCGATCATGCGTTCGAGGAGCCTGTTTCCGGCACGGAAATGACGATGAATGCCACCTATCCGTTTCTGACCGTATTGGCCGCCGGCATCACGGGCAGCGCGCGCCTGCATGAAAAACTCGGCGCCTCGGAAGCCGCGCGGGCCATCGACCGCTGCCTCAAGCGGGTCGGGCGCGCCGTCGAGGCTTTCGGAGGACGCATCGTCCGCAGCGGCGGCGACGAGGTGATCGCCGAGTTCGATACCGCCGACGCCGTGCTCCACGCCGCCGTCGAAATGCAGCAGCGCATCGGCGACCTGCCGCCCGTTTCGGGCGCGAAAATGGCGATCCGCGTGGGCATTTCCTGCGGCCAGATTCCACCCGGCCAGCCGGGCAGGGACGGTCTCGCGCGCGAAGCCGCCCGCCTGGCCGGCATAGCGAAATCCGGACAGACCCTGGCGATCGGGAGGATCGGCGGGGCGCTGCCGGAAGCCCTGCGGGCGCAGATAAGCAGCACGGGACTGGTGCTGCTGGGCGAATCGGGGAAGAACGAATCCATCGTGGAAATCGATCTCCTCGAAATGCCCGCCGGGCAGGAACTCGATCCGGCGGGAAACCATTCGAGGAGCGGCTGGCTGCGCCTGCGCTACGGCGGGAACGTCATCGCGCTCGACAAATACCGGCCCGTCATCGACATGGGGCGGGACGGCGCGTGCGACCTCGTCATCCGCGACGGCCGCGCCTCCCGCCATCACGCCGCGATCAGACGTCGCGGCGATCTCACCGTGCTGATCGACAGAAGCCGGAACGGGACCTACGTGACCATGGACGGCGATGCCGAGCAATTCGTGAAGCAGGGCGAATGCACCCTGCACGGCGCCGGCGTGATCGCGTTCGCCGCCTCGGCCACCGCGCCCGACGCGGACTGCGCGGAATTCGAATGCTTTTGAACGGCCCCCCGTCCGCGCATTCCATTTCCAGGGCGTTTTTCGCTCGCTTCCTCGCGCCGCAAGCCGGGTATGCGGAAAACCACGGGAACAAACCCCCACGCGCGCGCGCCGCATCTTTCACGCGAAGTTGCGCTGAAACGATGCCTTCCTCTTGAGAGACGTTCACTCGCACCGCTCAACGGGATGGTTGAACAAAGAGGCGCAAATACCGGGACATGGCGGGTGGGGGATATTTACCCCTGTGAAATTCGCCGCGCCATCATTGAAAAACACGGCAGGCGCACAGCTTGGGGAATGTCGGCAATGAGCATCGTGTCGTTGATGAGCGTGACGTCCAGCTCGCGCGACTGGGCGTTGATGAAGACGCGCAATACCAGTTTTCCGGGCTGCTCGAAGCCCGTGCCCGTGACGGCGATCCGGGACGCCATGCCCGGCCCGATCAGCGTTTCCACCGCGGCAATGGCGGGCGCTTCAAGGCCGGGAGGGAAGCGGTCAAGTCGTTTTGTGCGTCGGCGT
>JAIRPF010000112.1 GCA_031257115.1 Accumulibacter sp. | reverse complement strand
CGTCTGGAAGTCCAACGGCCCAACTCCTTCCGTCACGCCTTCGGCATGACACCTCCCTCAAGTGAGATATTTGGTTTGCGGCGCTTCGCGCCGGAAGGTACGTTCCTGGATTCCCGCTTTCGCGGGAATGACGGGGCTTTCTTGGTTTTCGTCGTGTCCATCGTGTCCGTCGTGGTTACCGTTTTTCGCTCTTGCCTTTGCCGCGCCTACCGTGGTTAACGCATTCCCTTCAAGTTTTTCTCCGTGTTCTCCGCGCACCCCGTGGGCAAAGTTTTTCGCCTTTCGCGGCGCTGGTCACGCTTGTCCCGATACGATTCGGAAATGGAATAAAATAAGCGGTTTTCGCAATCTCGCGCCGCGAGCGCCTTTCAGTACACATGATCCGTATCGGTATCGACCTTGGCGGCACCAAGATCGAAATCATCGCTCTCGACGCCGCTGGCCAGGAGCGGCTGCGCCGCCGTGTGCCGACGCCGCGGGGGGATTACGCGGCCACGCTTGAGGCCATCGCGGCGCTGGTCGCGGCGGCGGAACGGGATATCGGGGAACGCGCCCGCGTCGGCGTCTGCGCGCCGGGGGCCGAATCGCTGCTCGACGGCCGCGTCAAGAACGCCAATTCCACATGCCTCAACGGCAAGACACTGCGGTTCGACCTGCAAACCCTGTTGCGGCGGGAAATCCGCGTCGGGAACGACGCCAACTGTCTGGCGCTCTCCGAGGCGACCGACGGCGCGGGCGCGGGGCTGCGGACCGTTTTCGCGGCGATCCTCGGTACCGGCGTCGGCGGCGGGCTGGCCGTGCGGGGCCAAGTGCTGGACGGGGCGAACCGGATCGCCGGGGAATGGGGGCACAATCCCCTGCCTTGTCCCGAAGAGGAGGCGGGCGCGCCGGAGCCGCCGCGCTGTTATTGCGGCCGCCGGGGCTGCGTCGAGACCTGGCTGAGCGGGCCGGGACTGGCCTGGGATCACGTCCGGCGCGGCGGGGAATCCCTGTCGCCGCCGGAGATCGCGGCGCGAGCGGCGCAAGGCGACGCGGCTTGCGAGGCGACGCTGGCGCGCTACGAGCGGCGTCTGGCCAAGGCGCTGGCGACGGTAATCAACATCGTCGACCCGGACGCGGTGGTGCTTGGCGGCGGGCTGTCCAACATGGAGCGCCTGTACCGCGATGTTCCCGCCCTGTGGCCCGCCTACGTTTTTTCCGACGCGGTGAATACCCGCCTGCTGCGCGCCGCGCACGGCGATTCTTCGGGCGTGCGCGGCGCGGCCTGGCTGTGGGGGCGCGAATGACGCCGCCGTCCGCGCGCTGGTTCCGCCTCTTCCTGCCTTTCGCCGGCGGCTATTTCCTTTCCTACCTCTACCGCACGGTCAACGCCGTCGTGGGGCCGGTGCTGAGCAACGAATTGTCCCTGGGCGCCGCCGACCTCGGCCTGCTGACGAGCACCTATTTCATCGCCTTCGGCGCCGCCCAGCTACCGCTCGGCATTCTGCTCGACCGTTACGGCGCGCGGCGCATCGAGGCGGGTCTGCTGCTGCTCGCCGCCGCGGGCGCGGCGGTTTTCGCCTGTAGCGACGGCATCGTCATGCTCGCCGTCGGCCGGGGGCTGATCGGCCTGGGCGTCTCGGCCTGCCTGATGGCCGCGTTCAAGTTCTTTTCGCAGTGGTTCACGGCGGAACGGCAAGCCTCGCTCACCGGCTGGATCATGACATCGGGCACGCTCGGCGCGCTCGCGGCCTCGGCGCCGCTGGACGCCGTTCTGCGCGTCGCTTCCTGGCGCGAAGTCTTTTTCGGACTCTCCGCGATCACCGCCGGCATCATCGTCTGGCTGTGGCGCGGCGTTCCCGAAAAGCCGCCGTCCGGGCGGCCGCAATCGTTCGCGCAACTGGCCGGAGGTCTGCGGCAGATCGTCGGCCGTCTCCATTTCTGGCGCTTCGCCACGATTTCCCTGGCCCAGGTGGGCGGTTTCATGGCCGTGCAAAGCCTGTGGTCGAGCGCCTGGCTGATCCACGTCAACGGATATTCGCGCTCGGAAGCGGCCGCTCATCTGACGATGATGAACGCCTCGATGGCCGTGGCCTACTTCCTGATCGGGCTGTCGTCGACCTGGCTCGCCCGGCGCGGCGTCCAGACCATCCACCTGCTCGGCGGCGGCCTGACGCTGGCCCTGCTGTCGCTGCTGGCGATCGTGACCCAGGCCAGCGGCCATCACTACCTGCTGTGGGGCGCCTACGGATTCTTTTCGAGCGTCGGCACGCTGAATTACGGAGTGACCGCCGCCGGCTTTTCCGGGGAACTGTCGGGGCGCGTGAACACTCTGCTGAACCTGCTTTCCTTTGTCGGAGCCTTCATGCTGCAATGGGGCATGGGCCTCCTCATCGACGCGCTCAAGGCCGCCGGCCATTCCCCGGCGTCGGCCCACACCGGCGCGTTCGTCCTGCTATGCGCCCTGCAAGCCGCGTCGCTATCCTGGTTCTGCTTCTGCGGCTGGCGGGCGCGGCGAGAGGCGAAAATCATGACCACGTCGGCCCCGGCGAAAAACAAGGACGAAAAGTCTTGATCGCGGCAAACGCGGTGGAAGGTGAAAAATGCCCCTCCACCTCATCATTCCTTTGATAAGCGGGAATCCAGCACGTGCATTTCGGCGCGAATGGCCGCGAATACAAAGGAAGCAGTACTCCGCGCCGGGAGTCACGCGCTGGATTCCGGCGGTCAAAGGAATGACGGGGAACCCCAAGCCTCCCCGCGTTCTCTTTGGTTCGTGGAAACGATGCGCTCGTGAAGCAGGTCATATCGTCACAAGACATTCACCCTGATCGCCGGACGACTCGCGCGTGGGCGGAGCGGGGCGTTCGTCGATATGGCAATATCTTTCATCGTCCGGGGCGGCGCGCGGCGTCGTGTTTTGCCTTTCGCGCGTCCCCCCAAAGGATTCATCGTGTTCAAGCTGTTCGAAAACGCCGTCGACCCCTATCCCGCCGCGCCGCCGCCCGTGCCGCCGCGCGGTTTTACCGCTTTCGTCTGGCAATGCACCGAGGGGATGCGCGGGCTGATCGTCGGCATGATGATCTGCACCGGCGTTGTCGGCGCCTTCGAGGCCCTGCTGTTCGCCATGCTGGGCAAGGTGATCGACTGGCTCGCCGTCATCGAACCGGCGCGGCTGTGGGAGGAAGCGGGAAGCCGCCTGCTGCTGCTCGCCGGCGCCATCGCCGCCAGCGTCGGCGTCGCCTTCCTGCAAACGCTCATCAAGCACCAGGCGCTGGCGGGCAACTTCGCCATGCGCCTGCGCTGGAACTTCCACAGACTCCTGCTCGGACAGAGCCTGAGCTTTTTCCAGGACGAATTCGCCGGCCGCGTTTCGGCCAAGGTGATGCAGACCGCCCTCGCGGTGCGCGACACCTGTTTCATCGTCACCGACATCCTGGTTTTCGTCGTCATCTACTTCGTCACCCTGGCGCTGGTGCTCGGCGGCTTCGACGGCTGGATGCTCGCGCCCCTGTTCGGCTGGCTCGCCTGCTACCTGTGCGCCCTGCGCCATTTCGTGCCGCGGCTGGCGCGGGTATCGAGGGAACAGGCCGACGCGCGCGCCTCGATGACCGGGCGGGTGACCGACGCCTATACCAACATCGTCACGGTGAAGCTCTTTTCCCACGCCGGGCGCGAAGCCGGCTACGCGCGCGAGGCGATGCAGGAATTCCTGGGGAATGTCCACGGCATGATGCGCCTCGTGAGCGGCGTCGAGGTCGTGCAGTTCATCCTGTCCATGGGATTGGTCGTCGCCACCACCGGCACGGCGATGTGGCTGTGGACGCGCGGCGAGGTCGGCGTCGGCGCGCTGGCGGCCTCCTCGGCGATGGCCCTGCGCCTGAACAGCATGTCGCGCTGGATCATGTGGGAGATGACGCAGTTGTTCGAGAACGTCGGCACGGTGCAGGACGGCATCAACACGTTATCGCGCCGGCATCGGGTGACGGACAGGACGGACGCCCGGACGCTCGCGGTCGAGCGCGGCGAAATCCGCTTCGAGCGCGTCGGCTTCTCCTACGGCGCGCGGGACGACGATGTTTCCCGGCGGGTGATCGACGGCTTCGACCTCCGCATCGGGCCGGGCGAGAAGACCGGTCTCGTCGGGCGATCGGGCGCGGGCAAGTCGACCCTCGTCAATCTGCTGCTGCGCTTCCATGACCCCGAGGCCGGACGCATCCTCATCGACGGCCAGGACATCGCCGCCGTCACCCAAGAGAGCCTGCGCGCGCGGATCGGCATGGTGACGCAGGACACTTCGCTCCTGCACCGTTCGGTGCGTGAGAACATTCTCTACGGGCGTCCCGACGCCGACGAAGCGCGGATGCGGGCGGCGGCGGCGCGCGCCGAGGCGCACGATTTCATCCTCGCGCTCACCGACCCGAAAGGGCGGCGCGGCTACGACGCCCACGTCGGCGAGCGCGGCGTGAAACTCTCCGGCGGCCAGCGCCAGCGCATCGCCATCGCGCGCGTGATGCTGAAGGACGCGCCGATCCTGCTGCTCGACGAGGCGACCAGCGCGCTCGATTCCGAGGTCGAGGAGGCGATCCAGAAAAGTCTCTATCGCCTGATGGAAGGGAAAACCGTCGTGGCCATCGCCCACCGCCTGTCGACCATCGCCGCCATGGATCGGCTGATCGTCATCGATCACGGCCGCATCGTGGAAGAGGGCAACCACAGGAGCCTGCTCGCGCGCGGCGGCCTCTACGCCCGCCTGTGGGCGCGACAAAGCGGCGGCTTTCTCGGCGACGGGAACGAGACGGATGAAATGGAGTCACGGACGGCCGGGGCGTAACGGCCGGCCGACGCAAAGCTGGCCGACGCACATCGAGACGATCCTAAAGATCCGCGAGCAGATCGCCGGTCGGCATGACTTTCGCGGACAGACCGTGCCCGTGACGGCGATCCGGGACGCCATGCCCGGCCCGATCAGCGTTTCCACCGCGGCAATGGCGGGCGCTTCAAGGCCGGGAGGGAAGCGGTCAAGTCGTTTTGTGCGTCGGCGT
>JAIRPF010000101.1 GCA_031257115.1 Accumulibacter sp. | reverse complement strand
CCCGGAGACAACGTCCAGATGGAAGTCAAGCTGATCAGCCCGATCGCGATGGAAGAAGGCCTGCGCTTCGCCATCCGCGAAGGGGGCCGCACGGTCGGCGCCGGCGTCGTCGCTAAAATCATCGAGTGACGGATCGTGGCGAACGGCGTTTCCATATTTGGAAACGCCGGAAGTCTCCGTTGCAGGGGTATAGCTCAACTGGCAGAGCGTCGGTCTCCAAAACCGAAGGTTGGGGGTTCGATTCCCTCTGCCCCTGCCACCACCATATTTCTGGCTGACGAAATGGCCGATAAAATAAAATTTGCGCTGGCGTTGTTGCTGTTGGCCGCCGGAGTGGTCGGCTTTTATATTCTTGCCGAGCAGGCGATGATTCTGCGGGTGCTGTCGGTCATCGCCGGCATGGGGCTCTGCGCGGCGGTTGCCTGGCGGACCGAGCCGGGCCGCCGGTTCTTCGATTTCGGCAGGGAAGCCGTGACCGAGGCAAAGAAAGTCGTCTGGCCGACGCAAAAGGAAACCCTGCAAATGACCGGCTTGGTGTTTGCCTTCGTCGTCGTCATGGCGATCTTTCTCTACCTGGCCGACAAGGGCCTGGAGTGGGCGCTGTATGACCTGATCCTGGGGTGGAGAAAGCTATGAGCAAGCGCTGGTATGTCGTACACGCCTATTCGGGATTCGAGAAAAGTGTGCAGCGCGCGCTCACCGAACGTATCCAGCGGTCTGGAATGCAGGATTCGTTCGGCCGCGTTCTCGTGCCGGTCGAAGAAGTCGTCGAGTTGAAGCAGGGCCAGAAGAGCGTCTCCGAACGCAAGTTTTATCCCGGCTACGTGCTGGTGGAAATGGAGATGAACGACGGGTCGTGGCACCTCGTCAAAAACACGCCCAAGGTCACGGGTTTCATCGGCGGCACACCCACCAAGCCGACGCCGCTGACCGAAAAGGAAGTCGACGAGATCATGCAGCAGATGCAGGACGGCGTGGAGAAACCGCGTCCGAAGGTGCTGTTCGCGCCGGGCGAGGTCGTGCGCGTCAAGGACGGCCCGTTTACCGATTTTCACGGTTCTGTCGAGCAGGTCAATTACGAGAAGAGCCGTTTGCGCGTATCGGTCACGATTTTCGGCCGTGCGACGCCCGTCGAGCTTGAATTCGGCCAGGTCGAGAAGGCCTGACCGGATGGCGATGTCCGGCTCTGCCGGACCCGCCGAATGGAGCGGCTCCGGCCGCGCGTTTGTAGTTTGGGGAGCGCCGTAAACCGGCGCGTTCGCACCCATTGACAGGAGTAGAACCGTGGCAAAGAAAATTGTCGGCTTCATCAAGCTGCAAGTGCCGGCGGGCAAAGCCAATCCCTCGCCCCCGATCGGCCCCGCGCTCGGCCAGCGCGGCCTGAACATCATGGAATTCTGCAAGGCGTTCAACGCCCAGACGCAAGGCCAGGAACCCGGCCTGCCGATTCCCGTGGTGATTACCGCCTATGCGGACAAGAGTTTCACCTTCATCATGAAGACGCCGCCCGCCAGCGTTCTCATCAAGAAAGCGGCCGGCGTCCAGAAGGGAAGCCAGCGCCCGCACACGGACAAGGTGGGCAAGCTGACGCGCGCCCAGTGCGAAGCCATCGCGACGCAAAAGATGCCGGATCTGACGGCCGCCGACATGGACGCGGCGGTGCGTACCGTCGCCGGCAGCGCGCGGTCGATGGGCATTACCGTGGAGGGACTCTGACATGGCGACTCTGACCAAACGCCGGAAGGCGATCCAGGGCAAGATCGACCGCGGCCGGAACTACCCGGTTGCCGAGGCGCTCAAGCTCGCCAAGGAATTGGCCTCGGCCAAATTCGACGAATCGATCGACGTCGCGGTCTGCCTCGGCATCGACGCGCGCAAGTCGGATCAGTTGGTGCGCGGCTCGGTGGTGCTCCCCGCGGGCACGGGCAAGACCATCCGCGTCGCCGTGTTCGCCCAGGGCGAAAAAGCGGAAGCGGCCAAGGCCGCCGGCGCGGACGTCGTCGGTTTCGACGATCTGGCGGCCGAGGTCAAGGGCGGCCGGATCGATTTCGACCGGGTGATCGCCACGCCCGACGCGATGCGCGTGGTCGGCCAGCTGGGCCAGATTCTCGGCCCGCGCGGGCTGATGCCGAACCCGAAGGTCGGCACGGTGACTCAGGACGTGGCCGCCGCGGTGAAGAACGCCAAGGCGGGCCAGGTGCAGTACCGGACGGACAAGGGTGGCATCGTGCATAGCACGATCGGGCGCGCGTCCTTTGAGGTGGAGCGGCTGGAACAGAACCTCAAGGCGTTGATCGAGGCGCTGACCAAGGCGAAGCCCGCCGCCTCCAAGGGGCAGTATCTGCGCAGGATCGCCGTCTCCAGCACGATGGGGCCGGGCGTACGGGTGGATTCCGCCTCGCTGTGACGTTTTTTTGGCGAAGCCGGGTAAAACCGGCCTTCGAGGAACTTTGGGCTGCCGGGGCGCCGTCCCGGCAGATCGTCAAAGACCGCAGGCGCCGTGAAGCGCGGTATGGCAAACGGCTTAATCGGTTTCTGGCCTGCGCAGACGGTGCGCCCGAACAGGATTTTCGGCGGTCGCCAACGACGCCGACGTTCTTGAGAAAGGTCGCCGTGGGTGCGGCGCGTCAATATGGCGCGCCGTGTGATGAACGAGATGGAGAAAGGACCCATGGGTCTCAATCTTGATGACAAGAAAGCCGTAGTCGCCGAGGTTTCGGCGCAGGTGGCGGGCGCGCAGACGATCGTTGTGGCCGAGTACAGCGGGATCGGGGTGGCCCAGATCACCAAGCTTCGCGCCCAGGCGCGCAAGTCTGGCGTCTATCTGCGCGTGCTGAAAAACACGCTGGTACGCCGCGCCGTTTCCGGCAGTCCGTTCGAAGGTCTGGCCGAGCACATGTCAGGCCCGTTGATTTATGGCATTTCCCAGGATCCGGTGGCCGCCGCGAAGGTGTTGAGCGACTTCGCGAAAACCAACGACAAAATGATCCTGAAGGCGGGCTGCTACGCGGGCAAGGTGATGGACAAGACCGGCGTGCAGGCGCTGGCGTCGATCCCCAGCCGCGAGGAACTGCTCGCCCGGTTGATGGGCGTGATGAAGGCGCCGGTGACCGGCTTCGCCGTCGCGCTGGGCGCGCTGGCCAGGCAACGCGAGGAAGCCGCCGCGTGAAATGCCGCCAACGGCGGACGAATTTATCCAATTTCAACATTCCGATTTTAGGAGCAAGCAATCATGGCGATTAGCAAGGAAGACATCCTGGAAGCCGTCGGCAACATGACGGTGATGGACCTGAACGACCTCATCAAGGCGTTCGAAGAGAAGTTCGGCGTTTCCGCCGCGGCGATGGCCGTCGCCGGCCCGGCCGCGGCCGCCGCCGCAGCGCCGGTCGAGGAACAGACCGAGTTTTCGGTCATACTGGCCTCCTTCGGCGAGAAGAAGGTCGAGGTCATCAAGGTCGTGCGCGCGGCCACGGGGCTGGGCCTCAAGGAAGCCAAGGATCTCGTCGACGGCGCTCCGAAGCCCGTCAAGGAAGGGATACCCAAGGCCGATGCCGAAGCGCTCAAGAAGCAGCTCGAGGACGTGGGTGCCAAAGCTGAAATCAAGTAATCCCGTCGTTGTGCGCGGGCTGGCCGCCTTCGGGCCGCCAGCCCTTTGTGCTTTCCGGAAACTTCGTCATCCCGCGATCCGTGGCGCATGGACGCGAGCACGCATGGCGGAGTGGCGCCGTTCGCCGTTCCAGGAGATCGGCCTGGAGACGAACATGTTAGAGGATTGTGCTGTCTGAGCTCGGAGCGACCATGACCTATTCTTACACCGAGAAAAAACGTATCCGCAAGAGTTTCGCCAAGCGCGCCAGCGTGCTTGACGTTCCGTTCCTGCTGGCAACGCAACTCGATTCCTTCACTTCTTTCCTGCAAGCCTCGGTTCCTCCCGGGCTGCGGAGAAACTACGGGTTGCAGGCGGCCTTCGCGTCGATTTTTCCGATCGTCAGCCACAGCGGCAACGCGCGCCTCGAATTCGTCAGCTACGCGCTCGCCGAACCCGCGTTCGACGTCAAGGAGTGCCAGCAGCGCGGCTTGACCTTCGCTTCCGCCCTGCGCGCCAAGGTCCGCCTGGTCATTCTCGACCGGGAATCACCGGACACGATCAAGGAAGTCAAGGAACAGGAAGTCTACATGGGCGAAATTCCGCTCATGACGACCACCGGCTCGTTCGTCATCAACGGCACGGAGCGCGTCATCGTCTCGCAGCTGCACCGCTCTCCGGGGGTGTTCTTCGAACACGACCGCGGCAAGACGCACAGTTCGGGCAAGCTGCTGTTCTCGGCGCGCGTGATTCCTTATCGCGGTTCATGGCTGGATTTCGAGTTCGACCCCAAGGACATCCTGTTCTTCCGCGTCGACCGCCGCCGCAAGATGCCGGTCACGACCCTGCTCAAGGCCATCGGCCTCACGCCGGAGCAGATTCTCCGCGAGTTTTTCGAATTCGACACTTTTGATTTCGGCGAAAAGGGAATCGAGTTCCATTTGGTGCCTGAACGCCTGCGCGGGGAAGTGGCGCGCTTCGATTTCAGCGACGCCGACGGAAAGGTGATCGTGGCCAAGGACAAGCGCATCACGGCCAGGCACATCCGCGAACTCGACGCGGCGGGCGTGAACAAGATCACGGTGCTCGATGATTTCGTCATCGGCCGCATCGTGGCGCAAAACGTCGTGGACAAGAACACGGGCGAGATCGTCGCCAGCGCCAACGAAGAAATCACCGAAGCCCTGCTGGCCAAGCTGGCCGAGGTCGGCATCGATACCTTGCAGACGCTGTACATCAACGACCTGGATCGGGGCGGGTTCATTTCCCAGACCCTGCGCGCGGACGAAACCGCCTCCAAGCAGGCCGCGCGCGTCGCCATCTACCGGATGATGCGTCCCGGCGAACCGCCGACCGAGGAAGCCGTCGAAATCCTGTTCAACGGATTGTTCTATTCGGACGAACGCTACGACCTGTCGGCGGTCGGCAGGATGAAATTCAACCGCCGGGCGGCGCGCAAGGACGTGGTCGAATACAAGGTCATGGTCAAGCAGGTACCGGCGAAGCGCGAGGGCGTCGTAGACGCCATCATCGAGGCTGCTGGCGGAACTCCGGAAACGGTCGGCCTTTTGCTGGGCGAGCTGGCCTACGGCATACGCGCCGTCGCGGAAAATCTGTCCCAGGCGGAAGCCGGCGCGCTGCTGGAGAAACTGCGCGGCCTCGGCGTTGTCGGCGAAGTGCGCGAGCAGTTGACGCTCTCGCCCAGGGACATCGTCGAAGTCATCAAGATTCTCGTCGATTTGCGCAACGGCCACGGTGACATCGACGACATCGACCATCTGGGCAACCGCCGCGTGCGCTCCGTCGGCGAACTGGCCGAGAACCAGTTCCGCGCCGGGCTGGTGCGCGTCGAGCGCGCGGTCAAGGAACGTTTGAGCCAGGCCGAATCTGACAACCTGATGCCGCACGACCTGATAAACGCCAAGCCGATCAGCGCCGCGGTCAAGGAGTTCTTCGGATCGAGCCAGCTTTCGCAATTCATGGACCAGACCAATCCGCTTTCGGAAATCACGCACAAGCGCCGCGTCTCCGCGCTGGGGCCGGGGGGGCTGACGCGCGAGCGCGCCGGTTTCGAGGTGCGCGACGTGCATCCGACGCACTATGGCCGCGTCTGCCCGATCGAAACGCCGGAAGGCCCGAACATCGGCCTCATCAACTCGCTGGCCCTGTACGCCCGCACCAACGAGTACGGCTTCCTGGAAACGGCCTACCGCAAGGTGATCGACGGCAAGGTGACCGACCAGATCGAATATCTGTCGGCCATCGAGGAAGGCGCCTACATCGTCGCCCAGGCCAACGCCGCGCTGGGAAAACACGGCGAACTGCTCGACGAACTGGTGACTTGCCGCGAAAAGGGCGAAACCATCCTGGCGGAACCCAAGCGCGTGCATTACATGGACGTGGCCCCCGGCCAGATCGTCTCGGTGGCCGCCTCGCTGATTCCGTTCCTGGAGCACGACGACGCGAACCGGGCGCTGATGGGCGCCAACATGCAGCGTCAGGCCGTTCCGTGCCTGCGGCCGGAAAAGCCGCTCGTGGGTACCGGCATCGAACGGACGGTGGCCGTCGATTCGGGCACCGCGGTGCAGGCGCTGCGCGGAGGCCAGGTCGATTACGTCGACGCCTCGCGCATCGTCGTCCGGGTCAACGACGAGGAAACGGTTCCGGGCGAAGTCGGCGTCGATATCTACAACCTGGTGAAATACACCCGGTCGAACCAAAACACCAACATCAACCAGCGGCCGCTGGTCAAGGTCGGTGATCTCATCGCCAAGGGCGACGTGGTGGCCGACGGCGCGTCGACCGACAAGGGGGAACTGGCGCTCGGGCAGAACATGCTGATCGCCTTCATGCCCTGGAATGGCTACAACTTCGAGGATTCGATCCTGATTTCCGAGCGCGTCGTGGCCGAGGACCGCTTCACCTCGATCCACATCGAGGAACTGACCGTCGTCGCGCGCGACACCAAGCTGGGGCCGGAGGAAATCACCCGCGACATCGCCTCGCTGGGCGAGGCGCAGCTATCGCGGCTCGACGAGTCGGGCATCGTCTATATCGGCGCCGAGGTCGACGCCGGCGACGTGCTGGTCGGCAAGGTGACGCCGAAGGGCGAAACCCAGCTCACTCCGGAAGAGAAACTGCTGCGCGCGATCTTCGGCGAGAAAGCCTCCGACGTGAAGGACACCTCCCTGCGCGTTCCGTCGGGCATCGCCGGGACGGTCATCGACGTGCAGGTGTTCACCCGCGAGGGCATCGAGCGCGACAAGCGCGCGCAGTCGATCATCGACGATCACCTGCGCGGCTACAAGCTCGATCTGGCCGACCAGTTGCGCATCGTCGAGCGCGACGCCTTCGCTCGTGTCGAACGCCTGATCCTGGGCAAGAAGGCCAACGGCGGCCCGAAGCGCCTGCCCAAGGGAAGCGAGATCAGCCGCGAATACCTCGGCGGAATCGACGCCCATTACTGGTTCGACATCCGCATGGCCGACGAGGACGTGGCGCAACAGCTCGAATCCCTGCGCGAGAGCCTGGAACAGACGCGCAAGGACTTCGACGTGGCGTTCGAGGAAAAGAAAAAGAAGCTCACGCAGGGCGACGAATTGCCGCCGGGCGTGCAGAAGATGGTCAAGGTGTACGTCGCGGTCAAGCGCCGTCTCCAGTCGGGCGACAAGATGGCGGGCCGGCACGGGAACAAGGGCGTCGTCTCGCGCATCATCCCGGTCGAGGACATGCCGTACATGGCCGACGGCCGGCCGGTCGACATCGTGCTCAATCCGCTGGGCGTGCCGTCGCGGATGAACGTCGGGCAGGTGCTGGAAGTGCATCTCGGTCTGGCGGCCAAGGGCTTGGGCGTGCGCATCGGCGAGATGCTCCGCCGCGAGGCGAGCGTCAAGGAACTGCGCGAATTTCTCGGCAAGGTCTACAACAGTAACGGCCGGCCGGAAAAGCTCAACGCGCTCAATGACCGGGAAATCGCCGAATTGGCCGGAAACTTGGAAGCCGGCGTGCCGTTCGCCACGCCGGTGTTCGACGGCGCGCACGAGGAAGAGATCAAGGAAATGCTCCGCCTGGCGGGAATGCCCGAATCCGGCCAGATGGTCCTGCACGACGGCCGCACCGGCGAGCCTTTCGAGCGCCAGGTGACGGTGGGATACATGCACATGCTGAAGCTGCACCACTTGGTCGACGACAAGATGCACGCGCGCTCGACCGGCCCGTACTCCCTGGTGACGCAGCAACCGCTGGGCGGCAAGGCGCAGTTCGGCGGGCAGCGTTTCGGCGAGATGGAAGTCTGGGCGCTCGAAGCCTACGGCGCGTCCTATGTC
>JAIRPF010000060.1 GCA_031257115.1 Accumulibacter sp. | reverse complement strand
CAAACCGGAGTCAGTTTTACGATGAAATCCGCCGAGGCCCGATTGCACGCCACCGGAATGTTCCAGACGACCGCCAAGCGCAACAGCGCCTTGACGTCCGGGTCGTGCGGCTGCGGTTCCAGCGGGTCCCAGAAAAACAGGATGAGGTCGATTTCGCCTTCGGCGATTTTCGCGCCGATCTGCTGGTCGCCGCCGGTACGCATGAAGACCTCCAATTCCCTGGTCGGCACGGATACAATCGATCCGGAAAAAGCTGCCGACTGTCGACTGTGGCGGGACGAGCGGAACGGGAACCGAATCTCGTTTGAATAGAATCTTTCGTTTTTCGCCGCATCCGATGTCCGCCGTGGTTAAACTACCGCTTTCGACGTGAAAGACAATCTCTTTCGTGACATCGTATTTCGCCAAAGAAACCTTTGGCCGACTCTGGAGAATCCAAACATGCCGCTCTGCGACCAAGCCTTGCCCTACGTCCGCGCCATCGCGCCCTACCAGCCTGGCAAGCCGATCACCCAACTCTCGCGCGAAACGGGCATTCCGGCCGAGAGGATCGTCAAGCTCGCTTCCAACGAAAACCCGCTGGGCATGAGTCCGAAGGCGAAGGCCGCGCTACAGGCGGCGGCGGATTCGCTGGAACGCTATCCGGACGATTTCGAGCTGAAAGCCGCCGTCGCGGCGCATACCGGACTCGACAGGGAGCGCATCGTGCTGGGCAACGGCTCGAACGACCTGCTCGACATCGCCGCCCGCGTGTTCCTCGCGCCGGGACGTTCGACGGTCTTTTCGCGGCACGCCTTCGCGGTCTATCCGCTGGCTTCGCTGACCGCCGGCGCCGAGCTGATCGCCGTGCCGGCCAGGAATTTCGGGCACGATCTCGACGCCATGCGCGCCGCCGTCCGGCCGGATACGCGCCTTATCTGGATCGCCAACCCCAACAATCCGACCGGCACCTTCCTCCCTTACGCGGAAATCGAAACCTTCCTGCGCGCGATTCCCGGCGATGTCGTGGTGGTGCTCGACGAAGCCTACAACGAATACCTGCCGGCCGGCATCGACGGCGATTCCAGGGACTGGCTTGGCGAGTTTCCGAATCTGGTGATCACGCGCACCTTCTCGAAAATCTACGGCCTCGCCGGGCTGCGCGTCGGCTATGCGCTGGCCTCGGCGGAAGTCGCCGGCCTGATGAACCGCGTGCGCCAACCGTTCAATTGCAACAACCTGGCGCTGGCGGCCGCCGCCGCCGCGCTCGGCGACCACGAATTCGTCGCGCGCAGCCGCGAGGTCAACCGCGCCGGCATGGAGCAACTGACGGCCGGTTTCCGGCAACTCGGCTTCGAGTTCATCCCCTCGCACGGCAATTTCGTCGCCTTCCGCGCCGGCGACGCGGCGGCGATCAACGAAAAGCTGCTGCGGCAGGGCGTGATCGTCCGCCCGATCGCCGGCTACGGCCTGCCGGAATGGCTGCGCGTGACCATCGGCACGGAAGGCGAAAACCGGCGCTTCCTCCAGGCGCTGGAAATCGCCCGCGAATGAGGCGATCCCGATGGGTTCCGGAGCGGAATTCGGCAAGATCGTCGTCTTCGGCGTCGGCCTGATCGGCGGATCGTTCGCGCTGGCGCTGAAGGCGGCCGGGCAGGCGGAAGAAATCGTCGGCTTCGGACGCAGCCTGTCGACGCTGACGCTGGCGCTGGATCGGGGCATCATCGACCGGATCGGGATCGATCCCGGACAGGAAACGGCGGACGCCGACCTCGTGCTGCTCGCCACGCCGGTCGGGCGGATGCCGGAAATCATGGCGCGCATCGCCCCGTATCTCGGCGGGGAAACCATCGTCACCGACGGCGGCAGCACCAAATCCGACGTCGTGGCCGCGGCGCGCGAACACTTCGGCGCGCGGGCGGCGCAATTCGTGCCGGCGCACCCGATCGCCGGCGCGGAAAACAGCGGCGCGGCGGCGGCGCGGGCCGACCTGTACCGGAACAGGAAAGTGGTGCTCACGCCCTTGCCCGAAAATCCGGTGCTCAACGTCGCGCGCGTCCGTTCGGCCTGGGAATGGTGCGGCGGAGAAATCTTCGAACTCGCGCCCGATGAACACGACCGCGTTTTCGCCGCGGTCAGCCACCTGCCGCACCTCCTGGCCTTCGCCCTGGTCCACGGACTCGCGGCGCGGGAAGACAGCCGCCTCTATTTCGATTTCGCCGCCAGCGGCTTCCGCGATTTCACGCGCATCGCCGCGAGCCACCCGGAAATGTGGCGCGACATCTGCCTCGCCAACAAACGCGCCCTGCTCGGCGAACTGGACCGCTACCGGGAACAGCTCGACGAACTGCGCGGCGCGCTCTCCCGCGGCGACGGCGCGGCGCTGGAAAAAACCTTTGGCCTCGCCCGCGCGGCGCGGCGGGCGTGGGGAGCGGGAAAGACCGGTTAGCCACGGCGAAAGGCGAAAACGAAAGCGCTAACCACGGCGGGCACGGCGAAAGACAAAGAAAGAATCCGTCATTCCTTCGATCGCCGGAACCCAGAGAGTCCGCATGGGTTGGGGTGAGCAAAGCGAACGCCCGCGCTCCATTTTTGACGAACGAACCGGATTCCCGCTCATCGAGAAAATGACGGGAGTCTAGCAACTCATTAGCGACAGGCATTCATGCCTGCCGCTGTGAGCAAACTTGGAAGGGGTTGGCACCCCTCCAAGTGGCCACGGTCGAAACCCCGGCCTTCAGGCCGGGGTTCCCGCCTTCGCACTGCCCTGAAGGGCGGGGTTTCAAACCGGAGTCCGTTTTACGATGAACGGTCGATCCGAAAACGCTCCAATGACATGGCCTCTTGGCGAAAGAGACCCTATGGGGCGGCTTTTCGCGGGAGTTAGGCGCGAGACCGGGAATTCCGGCGGGCACGTCCACGCCGGCCCGTCATGCGGCGTCGAGCGGGGGGTGTGGCCTCCGCCCGGCTTCCCCTTGCTTGACCAGCGCATAAATCGCCGGGATGACCGCCAGCGTCAGGATTGTCGATGAGACCATGCCGCCGACCATCGGCGCGGCGATGCGGCTCATCACCTCGGAGCCGGCGCCGGTGCTCCAGAGGATCGGCAGGAGACCGGCCATGATGGCGACGACGGTCATCATCTTCGGGCGCACGCGCTCGACGGCGCCTTCCATGATGGCGGCGTGGAGGTCGGCGATTTCGGGGGCGCGTCCGGCCTGCCGGCAGCCGCGCCGGACCGCTTCCCAGGCGTGGTCGAGATAGATCAGCATCACCACGCCGGTTTCCGCCGCCACGCCGGCCAGCGCGATGAAGCCGACGGCGACGGCGACGCTCATGTGGTAGCCCAGCGCCCAGATCAGCCAGACGCCGCCGACCAGCGCGAAAGGCACGGAGAGCATGACGATCAGCGTTTCGGTCATGCGCCGGAAATTCAGGTACAGCAGGAGGAAGATCAGGAGCAGCGTGATCGGCACGACGATTTTCATCCGCTCGATGGCGTGTCGCATGTTTTCGAATTGACCGCTCCAGGCGATGTAGTAGCCGGCCGGGAGTTTTACCTTTTCCGCGACCGCCCGCTGCGCGCGGGCGACGTAACCGCCGAGGTCGCCCTCGCGCGTGTCCACGTAGATGTAGGCGACGAGCAGCGCGTTTTCGGTGCGGATGCCGGGCGTTCCCTTGTTCACCGTCACGCTTGCCAGTTGGCCGAGCGGAACCATGCCACCGTCCATCGTCGGGACCAGCACTTCGCGCGCGATGCGCTGCGGGTCGGAACGCAGTTCGCGCGGGTAGCGCACCGTCACGCCGTAACGTTCGCGCCCCTCGACCGCGGTGGTGACCATTTCGCCGCCGAGCGCGCTGCCGATCACGTCCTGCAAGTCGTTGACCGAGAGACCGTAGCGCGCGAGTTCGCCGCGATTCGGTTCGATGTCGAGGTAGAAGCCGCCGGTGATCCGCTCGGCAAAGGCGCTCGACGTGCCGGGAACGTCCTTGACCACGGCCTCGATTTCCTTGGCGACGCGTTCGAGTTCTTCGATGTCCTTGCCGAAAACCTTGATCCCGACCGGCGTGCGGATGCCGGTGGAGAGCATGTCGATGCGCGCCTTGATCGGCATCGTCCAGGCGTTGGATATGCCGGGAAACTGCATCGCCTGGTCGAGTTCGGCGATCAGCGCGTCGAGCGTCAGGCCGGCGCGCCACTCGGATTCCGGCTTCAGGTTGATGACCGTCTCGAACATTTCCGGCGGCGCCGGGTCGGTCGCCGTGTTGGCGCGGCCGGCCTTGCCGAAAACCGATTCCACCTCCGGAAAACTCTTGATGATCTTGTCCTGCGTTTGCAGGAGTTCGGCGGCCTTGGTCATCGACATGCCGGGCAGCGAGGCGGGCATGTAGAGCAGCGTGCCTTCGTTCAACGCCGGCATGAACTCGGAACCGAGTTTCGACGCCGGGTAGAACGACGCCGCCAGCGCCAGCGCGGCGAGCGCGAGGGTCAGCTTCTTCCGGCGCAGGACGCCGGCGATGATCGGCCGGTAGAGCCGGATCAGAAGGCGGTTGACCGGATTTTTTGCCTCCGGCATGACCTTGCCGCGAATGAAAAACATCATCAGCACCGGCACCAGCGTCACCGAAAGCAGCGCCGCGCCGGCCATCGAGAAAGTCTTGGTCCACGCCAGCGGCGAGAACATGCGGCCTTCCTGGCTTTCGAGGCTGAATACCGGCAGGAAGGAGACGGTGATTATCAGCAGCGAGAAAAAGAGCGCCGGGCCGACTTCCCGGCACGCCTCGATCATCGCCGCGGCGCGGCGGGCGGCCGTATGTTTTTCGGGCAGCCGCTCGATATGTTTGTGCGCGTTCTCGATCATCACGATCGCCGCGTCGATCATCGCTCCGATGGCGATGGCGATGCCGCCGAGACTCATCAGATTCGAGTTCATGCCGAGCGCGCGCATGGCGATGAAAGCGATCAGCACGCCGATTGGCAGCATCAGGATGGCGACCAGCGCGCTGCGCACGTGCAGCAGGAAAACCACGCAGACGAGGGCGACGATCAGCGATTCCTCGGCCAGCGTCCGCTTCAAGGTGTCGATGGCGCGGTGGATCAGGTCGGAGCGATCGTAGACCGGTTCGATGGAAACGCCTTCCGGCAGCCCGGCCGCGACCTCCCGGATTTTCTCCTTGACGTCGCGGATGACTTCCAGGGCGTTCTCGCCGTAGCGGGCCATGGCGATCCCCGAAACGACCTCGCCGTCGCCGTTCAGTTCGGTGAGGCCGCGCCGCTCGTCCGGAACGAGTTCGACGCGCGCGACGTCGCGGATCAACACCGGCACGCCGCCGTCGCTCTTGACGACGAGCTGCTCGATATCGCCGACGCCGCGCAGATAGCCGCGTCCGCGCACCATGTATTCGGTCTCGGCCATCTCCACGGCGCGTCCGCCGACGTCGCGGTTCGAATCGCGGATCGCCTGCGTCACCTTCATCAGCGGAATGCCGTAGGCGCGCAGCCGCGTCGGATCGACAGTGACCTGGTAGGTCTGCACGAAGCCGCCGATCGAGGCGACCTCGGACACGCCGCGCGCCTTGGCGAGCTGGTAGCGCACGAACCAGTCCTGGATCGAGCGCAGCTCGGCCAGCGTTTTGTCGCGCGCCAGCAGAACGTACTGATAGACCCAGCCGACTCCGGTGGCGTCCGGGCCGATCTGCGGCGTGACGCCTTGCGGCATCCGCCCCGAGGCAAAATTGAGGTATTCGAGCACGCGCGAGCGCGCCCAGTAGATGTCGGTGCCGTCCTCGAAAATCACGTACACGAAAGACGCGCCGAAAAACGAAAAACCGCGCACGGCCCGCGATTTCGGCACCGACAGCATGGCCGTCGCCAGCGGGTAAGTAACCTGGTCCTCGACCACCTGCGGCGCTTGGCCGGGATATTCGGTATAGACGATGACCTGCACGTCGGAGAGATCGGGCAGGGCGTCGAGCGGTATGCGCAACACGGCGATGACGCCCGCGACGATGATCAGCAGCGTGGCGATCAGCACCAGCGCCTTGTTGTTTCCCGACCATTCGATGATTTTGGCGAGCATGTCAGCGGCCTGTGCGGAAAGATGCGTGGCGAGGAGCGGCGGACGGTGGGTTCATGGCGTCGCGTTGATGTGGTTGGCGAAAAGGAAGTGTGACGGCGGGCGCGTGACGGGAAGCTGACGGACAAATTACATTTTCGTAATGTGAGGCACGGGCGCGCCCACCCTATCGGGCGGACGGGTTCTTTTGCCTTTGCCGAAACAAGACGAGATTTCCGGCGCTTCGCGCCACGAATGACGACCGTCGGGCGTCACCCGCCCCACGAGTCTGATTCAGGAAAGCCGCCGCGCGGCCTGTCCTTGCCGTTTCACCAGGTCGACCGCCTGTTTGTCGAAGGAAACGAAAGTCTCTCCCTCAGCCAATGACCTTCATCGTAAAACTGACTCCGGTTTGAAACCCCGCCCTTCAGGGCGGTGCGAAGGCTGGAACCCCGGCCTGGAAGGCCGGGGTTTCGACCGTGGCTACTTGGGAGGGGTGCCAACCCCT
>JAIRPF010000209.1 GCA_031257115.1 Accumulibacter sp. | reverse complement strand
TCCCGCTTGCGCGGGAATGACAGGGAAATGAAATGGTCATCGCTTGAATCGAAAACGCTCTAAAAGTTTTTCTCCGTGCGCTTCGTGATCTCCGTGACTGGAGCGTTTTGAAGCAACCGCCCACCCATTTCCGTCATTCCGAAAAACGAAAACATTTTCAAAAGGTTTTCGTTGCGGTCGCCGTGTCCGTCGTGATTGATTTTCACACCAGGATCAATTCGCGCGAAGCTGGTTTTCGTTCGTGAAGAGGAGCGTTCTGGCGAAACCGATGACGTCGTCGCCGCCGATCATCGCTCCGGGAATCTCGCCATAGGGCGCGCCCATTCGGATGATGCGCAGCGAGGCGTCGTCCAGTACCCTGGCGCCCGATGTTCGGCTGATCTCGACCTTGCGCAAATCGCCGTTCCGCCACAGTTCGACGTAGACGGTGACTTTTCCGTAAATTTTGCCCCTGGCCTGCGCGGGAAAGTTCAGCGTGCCGATTTTTTCGACCTTCCTCGCCCAGGCGTCGAAATAGGCGGCCCCGGCGTATTCCTCGGCGCGAGCGCCGAAAGTCCGGAGTCTCGGACGTTTGTTGTATTCGTCGATGTTGCTGTTGATCTCGGCTTCAAAGCGCGTCATCGCCAGGGCGCTGTTGGCCAGGTCGCGCCCGTTCAGCGCCGGCGGATCGGGCGGCGCGCGAGACTCGGAATCGGGCGGGGACGGCGGGCGCGCCTCGTCGGGGGGCGGCGACGTCCGGCTGTTTTTGCGGGTTTGCGTCAGCAGGCGCTGTTGCTGCGTCTCCAGCGCCTGCACGCGCTTTTGCGTCTGTTCGAGGTCGTTGCCGGTCTGCTCGCGCGGCGACGGCGGCAGCGGCGTCGCCGCGCGGCGATTCTCTTCCGTGTTTCCGCCGCCGTCGAGATTGGCTTGCGCCAGCGCCTGGGCTTCGGTGGGCTTGCGCTCCGAGCGGGCATTGACCAGGATGATGTCGAGCGCCCTGTCCCGCAGCGCGCGCGAGGCGTCGGGAAACCTGAAGTGCAGCGACAGCAGCGCGGCGTGCAGCAGCAGCGAAACGCCGATCGCCGCCCAGAGCGCACGCGCGCCGCCGGCGGCCGTTCCGGCCATGACCGCCGCCATCGCCGGGAGCGCGCTTTCGGCCTCCTCAGCCTGCCGCTTCTTCCGCTTCCACGTCCTCAATACCGGCGTCCTCCATCGCGCCTTCCAGCGTTCCAAGGTAACGACAGCCCAGTTCGAGCGTCAGGAAATCCATCGACTCGATCGCCAGCCGGACGCGCCGCCCCGGATTCAACTCAGGAACCGAGGGCGCGCGCAACAGCAGCGGCAGATGATCGAGTTTAACCAGATTCTCGCGGCGGACGGTGGCGTCGACGGTTCGCGCGCCTTCCTGGCGCAGCCAGCGCAGGCACCAGTAACGCTCCATGCCGCGCTGGAACTCGGCGTAAGCGCCGTAGACGAGGTCGAAGTCGCGCATCGCCGCGAACAGCCGTTCCGAGCGCGCCGCGAAGGGCGGCGTCTCGTTCCGCAGGCACGCCGCCAGCTGCCATTGGTTCAGGAGGTCGACGTAGCGCCGCAGCGGCGACGAGAGCCAGGCGTATTGTTCGACCCCCAGGCCGTCGTGCGGCAGGGGCGAAGTGGTCATGCGCGCCTTGCCCGCCGTCTGCGCGCGGTAAATCGCGGGAACGCCCTTTTCCGCGAGCAGATGGCCCCACGCGCTGTTGGCCTCGATCATCATTTCCGAGACCAGCTTGTCGAGCGGGCTGCCGCGCCGGCGTTCGTCGATCGTGACCCGGCACGTTTCGGGATCGGAAAGATCGCCCGCGATGGTGAAATCGTAGTCGTTGAGTCCCTGTGTCGCCGACGGCTTGCCGCGCCGGCCCTCGCAGGCGCAGGCCAGCCGCCAGAGCGTGGCGAGTTCGTCGCTGAACGCGAATTCGGAAAGCCCCGCCGCCAGCGTCCGCGCGTTGAACAAAGGTTCGATCTCGTGGAGGCGAAGGTTGGCCGCGATGGGCACGAGTTCGGCGCGCGACTCGCGCGCGGCGATCTCGAATTCCGGCGTCACCGTCAGGTAGAGCGACAGCGCCGGGCAATCGCGCCCCGCCGCTAGCGTGAAAGCGTCCACGACGGCATCCGGCAGCATGGTGATCTTGGCGCCCGGCATGTAGACGGTCGACAGGCGCGAGCGGGCCACCTGGTCGAGCGGGGAGTTCGGGAGAAAACCCAGACCCGGCGCGGCGATGTGGATGCCGACCCGCCAGCCGACGCCCGGCAAGGCCCGCACCGAGAAGGCGTCGTCGATTTCAGTGGTTTCCGCGTCGTCGATCGAGAACGCGCGCGCGTCGGCGCGCGGCAGATCGCCGGGAACGGCGGGCGTTTCGACGTCGGGGAATCCCGTGCCGCGCGGAAACTGCTCATACAGGAAACGCCGGTAGTGGTAGTCATGCGCCGAGCGGATGGCGCCGCATTTTTCCAGCAGACGCGCCGCCGGCAGGCCCGTTTTCGCGCAGGCCGCTTCCAGCGCCCTGGTTTCCGGCCGGTTGCGGTCCGGTTTGTAGAGGAGTTGATCGAGCATCGGCGCGAACTCCGGCGGCAGCCTGGACGCCGCGAGTTCGTCGGCCATGCGTTCGACGGCTAACGCTTGCTGACGCTTTTTTTCAAGACCGGCCAGAGCGGCCGCGAGAATGTCGGGAGGCGCCTTGCGGAAACGCCCTTTGCCTTTGCGATGAAAATGGACGGGCGCTGCTTGCAGGGCCAGCAGCAACGCGGTCGCTTCGACCGCCGAGGCGGGATGTCCCGAACCGCCGAAGTATTCGTCGGCAAAATCAGAAAAAGAAAATTCGCCATCACCCGCGCATTCCCACAGAAAATCGGTTTCGATGTCCGCCGCCGCCTTCCCGGCGAGATCCAGCAGTTCGCCGGGCGCCGGTTCCCTGAACCGCAGAAGGACGTTCGACGACTTGATCTTGGAGCGTTTGCCCGAAGCCGCCTCGACCTGCAACGACGTTTCGTTGTCGGTCAAGAGCGTTCCCGCCCTGAAAGAGCCTTCTTCTTCGAACAAGACGTACATCGGCCGAATTATAACCCGCAGTATTCAATGAGTTGCGCGACATGATCGGGAAAGCGCGTGAAGCTGTGATCTCCGCCGGGAAGCACGATCTGGCGGCAGCCGGCGTAACGCGCGACGGCCTGGCGGTAATCGAGCACCTCGTCGCCGGTTTCCACCATCAAGAGATAGCGCGACGGCGTGATCCGCGCGACTTCCAGCGCGCGCAGCCGGGCGACGTGTTCGACGGTGAATTCGAAGGATTCATGCGTATGCAGATTGGTTTGCGCGCCCAGGTATTTTTCCAGCGAGACCGGCGCCGCCACGGCCGGGTTGATCAGCGCGGCGGCGAGATCGTGTTTTTCGGCCAGCCACGTGGCGTAGAAACCGCCCAGCGAACTGCCGATCACCGTGAGCGGCCCGTCGCGCCGGGCGATGATCGCTTCGCACTGGGCGATCGCCTCGTCCGGCGCGTGCGACAGAAACGGGCAGGCCAGCCGGTCGGCCAGACCCCGCGCCGCCAGCGCGTCGGCGAGCAGGCGCGCCTTCCACGACGCCGGCGAAGAACGAAAACCATGCAAATAGAGAATGCCGGCGCTCACGACGCCACCGTCCATTCGACCCAGCCGAAATGCCAGGTCACCAGGACCACGATGCCGAAAGCGATGCGATACCAGGCGAACGGCGTGAAATCGTGCGTGGAAATGAAGCGCAGCAGCCAGCGCACGCACAGGAAGGCGGACACGAAAGCGGCGGCGAAACCGGCCACCCACATGCCGATGTCGTCCGCGCTGAGCAGCGCCCGTTCCTTGTACAGCTGATATACCGTCGCCCCGATCAGCGTCGGGATGGCCAGGAAAAAGGAAAATTCCGTCGCCGCCTTGCGCGACAACCCGAACAACAGGCCGCCGATGATCGTCGCCCCCGAACGCGACGTGCCGGGAATCAGCGCCAGCGCCTGCGCCAATCCGAGCTTGAGCGCGTCGAGCGGCGACATGTCGTCGACCGACGGCACCCGGATCGCGTGTTCCCGCCGCTCCGCCCACAGGATCACGAATGCCCCTGCGATGAACGCCGCGGCCACCGACAGCGGTTGGAACAGATAAGCCTCGATCGCTTTCTTGAACAGCAGCCCCAGGACGGCCGCCGGCAAAAACGCGATGAGCAGGTTGAGCGCGAAGCGGTTGGCCGGCCGCTCGCGCCCCAGCCCGCGCGCGACGCCAAGAATGCGCTCGCGGTATTCCCAGACCACCGCCAGGATGGCGCCCGACTGGATGGCGATCTCGAACAGTTTGCCGCGATCATCGTTGAAATCGAGCAGATCGCCGGCGAGAATCAAGTGACCCGTCGAAGAAATCGGCAAGAATTCGGTCAAACCTTCGACGACGCCAAGGATCAACGCCTTGAGAAGAAGCAGGACATCCACGAGGCCATCCGGAAAAAAGGGAACATTCTATCAGGCCGGCGGCATATCCGGCGCGAAGCGCCGCTGACTTTTGCCTCCCTCCTGAGTGAGGTGTCGCGCCGAAGGCGTGACGGAAGGAGTTCGACGGCCGAATCATCAAACACGGATGAACAGGAACCGTCATTCCCGCGAACGCGGGAATCCAGGAACGTACTTTCCAGCGCAAAGCGAAGAATCCATTTAATATTCATCTATTTGTAATAAAACAACAAATCTAATTACAATTTGTCAATTATATTTATATATATAAATCAATTATCTATTTAATAATACTTTACAATTAATTTCTCAAAAATATATTATCATCGCCATTATGAAAGGACAGGGAGCAGCGAACTGACGCCGTGAAGCGTCGCCACAGGTTGGGGTGAGCAAAGCGAACCCCAGCCTTTGCACTGCCGTGTTTTCAATCATGGCGCGGTAAATTCCACAGGAGCGAATATCATTCACCCGCCATGTCTCGACGTTTGCAACTCTCTGTTCAACCGCCCTGCTCCACCTCGATCAGCCGATCGACATGATCGTCCAGGTCACGCGCCTTTCGCTCGCCGAAATCCTGACGTTGCAAGCCGAAGGGCAGTCAAGACATTGAAATTTTGCGATTCGATAACGCTGGCCGTTTTGTTGAGGTTCGCAGGCCCACCCCAGCCCATGCGTGCTCGAATTCCATGACGAGTTGCGGCGGCACAATGACATTTCATGGAGGCTTGCCGCAAGAAATCCGGGAAATTGCTGATCGCGGCGCTTGCCACGTTACTGATTTGCGCGTGCGCGGGAAATTCGATGTCGACAGCGGAACGCGATGCGGCGCGGGCGCGGTATCAAAAAGCCGATGCGATGTTCCTGGAACGGTGCAAGAAGGCAGGGGTATTTATTCATCGCACGGCGGAAAACGTCGAAGGAATCTTCCTGCTCAAGCTGCGGCCCGACAGTACCAATTACCGCGATCAGTACCGGATGGACGATCCGTATGGGCATGATTCGGGTGGCGAATATTACATCAGGAGCTTCTTTCTCGAACCAATGTTACAAGCCAACAAATACGCAAAACCTGAAGTTCTGGAGAAAATCCGACGCGAGTATCGCGGTTATCGTTACGTCGACGCCATCGACCCGAAAGACGGCAAGCGGTATCGGTATACAGGAAGTGTGAAAGTCGTTGGGAAGCAAGACCCAACTGCGCACAACACAAAGCCCGCCATGAGTAGAGACCCTAACTACGATCTGAACATCTACAGTTTTGTCCTTGACCGTGTTTCCGTTCCCGATCCCGCGCCGCGTTATGGCGTGACCCATGACGACATCTCGACGCGCGAGGAACGTGACTATTGGATCGCGGGCAGTTCGCTGAAGGTAATCGACCTTGAAACCAACGAAGTGATGGCCGAACGCATCGGCTACATGATGGATCGTGGTCAAGGGAACGATTCCGGCGGACGATCGCCGTGGCTGTCAGCGGCAAGTCATGCCTGTCCCGCTTTTGGACCCAGTGGTGCCCGACAACCAGGATTCTCTTATCAAGCAGATCAAACGCGAAGATTCGTCACGAAAATTGTTAAACCAACTTTGGAGAAATAAACATGACTACTCTTGCGATTGCTGACTATCTCAAATACACCAATCTACAAATGGCAGTCGAGGCGTTTATCGTAGAAGAAAACGGAGAACCAAAGGAAGATATTAAATAGCCCGCATAGTTCGGAGTGAGCGTAGTGACCCCCAACCTTTGGGTATTGCCGCCTGTCCGTTTGTGTTTGGATTCGTTTCGCTCATTCGCAAGCTGTCGCGGATAAGTAGACACACAAACGAAAAACCCGTCATTCCCGCTTGCGCGGGAATGACGGTTTTCCTGTCTATCCGCGTTTGATGACTCGACCGCCAAACTCCCTCCGCCCCGCCCTCGGCGGGCCACCTCCCTCAAGAAGGAGGCTTTATCCAGGGCGCTTCGCGCGGGTTGGGGTTATCGCGCAGGCGATCTTCCCACAAAATGCCGTCATTCCCGCGAACGCGGGAATCCAGTCCGAAACCTCCAGCCCAAAGGGCTGCAAATTCAAAGGATGCGGCGCTGCGCGCGGAGTGTACACCCTGGATTCCCGCTTGCGCGGGAATGACGGGTTTTTCTGTCTGCCCGCGCTTGATGGTTCAACACCAAACTCCCTCCGATCCGCCTTCGGCGGGCCACCTCCCTCAAGGGGGAGGCTTTACCCGGGGCGCTTCGCGCGGGTTGGGGCTATCGCGCAGGCGATCTCCTTCCAAAATGTCGTCATTCCCGCGAACGCGGGAATCCAGTCCGCATAGGTTGGGGTAAGCAAAGCGAACCCCAGCATTTGCGCTTGCCGTGTTTTTCAATCATGACGCAGCGAATTCCACGGGGGCGAATGGCATCCGCCCGCTGTGTTCCGGCATTCGCGCCTCTTCGTTCAACCGCTCCATGAAAACACCCTGGAGCGTTTCCCGCTCGTTCCCTGATGGCGCGAGCGGGGGGATCGCAGAAAAACTCCGGTCACCCGATGACGCAGAGCGCCGCGCCCTTGGCTACCGTGTCGCCGCTCTTGAAACCGATGGTCTTGATCTCGCCGTCGCACGGGGCTGGCAGGGCGTTTTCCATTTTCATCGCTTCGAGCACGACGACGGCCTCGCCCTTGGCGACCTTGTCGCCGACGTTTTTGAGGTAGCGGATGACCAGTCCGGGCATCGGCGCGGCGAGTTTGGTTCCGGCGACAGTGGCGGCGGCGGCGAGCGCCGGAGCGGGAGCGGCGATCGGGGCGGCGGCGATCGGGGCGGCTTGCGGCGCGGCCGACAGGGCGGCCAGCGGAGCGACGGCGGCCGGGATTTCGCCGGTCGGGTCGACTTCGACGGCGAAACATTCGCCGTCGATGAAGACGTTAAAGGCGCGCAGGCGTCCGGATTTGGCCGGAGTCCCGGTTTTCTTTTCGACCAGTTCGCCGGCCTTGGCTTTTTTGACGAGCGCGTCGGTCTTTTTCACCTGCTCCAGGGTGATCGGCTTGACGCTGGCCGGCGCTTCGGCGAGACCGTATTTCCATTCGAGGAATTTCCTGCCCGTCACCGGGAAGAGCGCGTAGGTCAGCAGGTCGTCCATGTCGGCGGCCAGGTCGCCGACGTCCTTCTTGGCCTTTTCGAGTTCGGGTTCGAGCACTTCCGCCGGCCGGCAGGCGATCGGTTCCTCGCCGCGCGGGTAGCCCTTCAACGCCTTTTTCCGCACGTCCGGGTCGATCGGGGTGGCGGTCTTGCCGTAGAGGCCGTAGCACAAATCCTTGACCTGCGCGGTAATCATCCTGTAACGCTCGTCCGGCGTGTCGTAGAGCACGTTGTTGACCGTCTGCACGCCGACGATCTGGCTGGTCGGCGTGACCAGCGGTACCTGGCCGAGTTCCCGGCGCACGCGCGGCAACTGCCTGTAGACTTCGTCGATCTTGTCGAGCGCGTCCATTTCGCGCAGCTGGTTGACCAGATTGGAGAGCATGCCGCCCGGCGTCTGGTGCAGCAGCACGTTGATGTCGATGACCGAGATTTTCGAATCGTCGAGCAGGTGCTTGTACTTCGGCAAGATCTGCTTTTCCAGCACTTCGTTGATCGCGGCGAGCTTGCGGATGTCGAAGCCCGTGTCGCGGCTGGTGCCGAGCAGCGTCATCACCAGCGGCTCGATGGCCGGGTGCGAGGTGCGGAAGGCGTAGGGTGTCATGCAGGTATCGACGATGTCGACGCCGGCTTCGATCGCCTTCAACTGGCTCATCTGCGCCATGCCGGAGGTGAAGTGGCTGTGCAGGTGGATCGGCGCGCCGACCGCCGCCTTCAGCGCCGTGACGAGGTTGTAGGCGTCATACGGCGCGATCAGCCCGGCCATGTCCTTGACGCAGATGGAGTCGGCGCCCATCGCTTCGAGTTCCTTCGCCTTGCCGACGTAATAATCGAGGTTGTATACCTCGCCGCCCATGCGCGGCTCGGTCATGCTGTAGCACATGCAGCCCTGGAAGTGCTTGCCGTTCTTCTTGATCTGGTCGACGACGGTCTCGAAGTTGCGGTAGTCGTTCAGCGCGTCGAAGGTGCGGAAGATGTCCATGCCGTTTTCCGCCGCGCGGTCGACGAAGGCGCGCGCCACGTCGTCGGCGTAGTTGCGGTAGCCGACGAGGTTCTGCGCGCGCAGCAGCATGGAAAACGGCGTCTTCTTGAAATGGCGCTTGAGCGCGCGCAGGCGTTCCCAGGGGTCTTCGTTCAGGAAGCGGTGCATCGTGTCGAAGGTCGCGCCGCCCCAGGTTTCCACGGCCCAGAAACCGATCTCGTCCATCATCTCGGCGACGGGGATCATGTCCTCGGTGCGTCCGCGCGTGGCGAACAGGGACTGGTGCCCGTCGCGCAGCGACAGATCCTGGACTTTCACGGGATTGGCCGCCCTGGGACGGTCGGCGCTGTAGTTCATCGGGGTCATCGTTACGCTGTCAGTCATTTCCTTGGCTCCAAAAGAGAGAATTACGAATCTGCGAATTCATGAATACGCCAGGGGTCACCGGATGCGGGCAAAGGCGCGCATCTGCATCATGCGGCGCGCGGCCATCGCCTCCATGCGTCCGGCCTGCGCCCAGAATCCCGGCCCGGCGACGGTGATCCGCGGCGCGGCGGTTTCCGTCCGGGCGGCCAATGCCGCCTGTTCTTCTTCCAAATACAGCCCGACGGCCGCCAGCGCCGCCGCCACCTGTTTTCGTCTGATGTCCATCGCTCGCTCCCCGGCCTTACAGCGGAATGTTCCCGTGCTTCTTGGCGGGATTCGCGTCGCGCTTGTTCTGCGTCAGGGCGAGCGCGCGGATGATGCGCGCGCGCGTGCTCGCCGGGACGATGATGTCGTCAACATAGCCCCGCTCGGCCGCGACGTAGGGATTGGAGACGGTTTCCTGATACTGCGCCTCCTTTTCCGCGAGGAACGCCCTGGGATCGGCGGCATCCCTGGCCTGGCGGCCGTACAGCACCTCGACCGCGCCGCGCGAACCCATCACCGCCACCTCGGCGCTCGGCCAGGCGTAGTTGATGTCGCCGCGCAGGTGCTTGGACGACATCACGCAATACGCGCCGCCATACGCCTTGCGAGTAATCACCGTGATCTTGGGCACGGTGGCCTCGGCGTAGGCGTACAGCATCTTCGCCCCGTTGCGGATCACGCCGCCGTATTCCTGGAAGGTTCCGGGCAGGAAGCCGGGAACGTCGACAAAAGTGACGAGCGGGATGTTGAAGCAGTCGCAGAAGCGGACGAAACGCGCGCCCTTGATCGACGAATCGATGTCCAGCACGCCCGACAGATGCGCCGGCTGGTTGGCGACGATGCCCACGGCCACGCCGGCGTAGCGGGCAAAGCCGACGATGATGTTGGGCGCGAACTTTTCCTTGATCTCGAAGAAATCGCCGCCGTCGACCGTTTCCAGGATGACCCGCTTCATGTCGTAGGCCGCGTTCGCGTTGTCGGGGATGATCGCGTTCAACGCCTCCGACGGGCGATCCGCCGGATCGTCGCAGGCGACGGCGGGCGTCGATTCGAGGTTGTTCTGCGGCACGAAGGAAAGCAGGCGCTTGATGTAGCGAATCGCGTCCACGGTCGATTCCGCCGCGTAGTCGGAAACGCCGCTCTGCGAAGAGTGCATGTCCGCGCCGCCGAGATCCTCGGTCGTCACATCCTCGTGACACACCGATTTCACCACCTTCGGCCCGGTCAGGAACATGTAGGAATGCTTCCGCTCCATGACGATGAAATCCGTGAGCGCCGGGGAATACACCGCGCCGCCCGCGCAGGGGCCGAGGATCGCCGAAATCTGCGGCACCACGCCGGAGGCCATCACGTTACGCAGGAAAATGTCCGAAAATCCCGCCAGGCTCTCGACGCCCTCCTGGATGCGCGCGCCGCCCGAATCGTTGAGGCCGATCACCGGCGCGCCGTTCTTCATCGCCAGTTCCAGCAGCTTGCAGATTTTCTCGGCCATCGTTTCGGAGAGCGAACCGCCGAGCACCGTGAAATCCTGCGCGTAAACGTAGACGATCCGCCCGTCGACCGTGCCGTGCCCGGTGACGACGCCATCGCCCGGATACACCGTCCTTTCCATGCCGAAATCATGGCAGCGGTGCGTCTTGAACATGTCGAATTCCTCGAACGAGCCGGGATCGAGCAACAGATCGATCCGCTCGCGCGCCGTCAGGCGGCCTTCCCCGTGCCGCCTGTCGATCTTGTCCCGCCCGCCGCCCAGGCGAGCCTGCGCCTGCCGCTCCAGCAAGCGTTCCAGCTGCTTTTGAGTTGTCATGCCAATTCCTCGGGTAATGAAAAAACGGTTCCGGCGCGAAAACCACGGCCAGCGGGCGCGTCCCGCCATTTGAATTCCGGGATTCTATTCCGCAACGGCATCACTTTTTTTTCGGGACTGAATGAATAATTTCGCACTAACATATGACGAAAACTCACAACCTCGTACCCGTTCCCCCCGCGACACAAAAATTGACGCGCGGGCAGGACGCTCGCGGGAAAAAGCGACTAAAACAGGGCGAAATGCCCGCGCTTCGATTCTCTTGCGGCGCTCCGCGCCGGTGGGTACGCGCTGGATTCCCGCTTGCGCGGGAATGACGAGGTAACAGGAATATGCGGGCGAATGACGAAAATTTGTGGGCGGTTGGTTCAAAAACGCGCTGCTGCGTGGGTCGGGAGCGCTGGGCGGTGGTTTCCCGATTGCATTTGGGAATAACCGCCCAACTCCTTCCGTCCCGCCTTCGGCGTGACACCTCCCTCAGGAGGGAGGTTTTTCGCGCGGCGCGACCTTCATCCAAACTGGAATTCCCGGCGGATGCCAAACCCAATTGGAATAGGTCATGGGTTGGGGTGAGCGAAGCAAACCCCAACATTTGTGCCTGCCGTGTTTTTTAATCATGCCGCAGTGAATTCCACAGGGGCCAATAGCATCCGCCCGCTGTGTTCCGGCGGTTGCGCCTCTTTGTTCAACCGCTCGTGTCGGGGTTCGCTTCGCTCACCCCAATCTATGCGAGCTTCAACCACGACGGCCACGGCCAAAAGCAAAAGTGAAAACCGGACGGAAACCAAGTGGTTTCCCGCTTTTGTTTTCCGGCGTGGCCGTCGTGGTTAACCGTTTTCTTTCCGGGTTTCTCTCCGTGTACTTCGCGGCTAAAGTTTTTGTCTTTCGCTCCGCCCGTTTCGTCCGTTTTTCCGCGAAACGGGGTGGGCGGGCCATGCTACAATCCGCCGATCGTCAGGTTTTTCAAACACATGCTCAAACAGCGCACACTCAGGTCGACGATCCGCGCCTCCGGCGTCGGCCTGCATTCGGGGATCAAGGTCAACATGGCGCTGCGGCCGGCGGCGCCGGATACCGGTATCGTCTTTCGGCGCGTCGATCTCGATCCGGCGGTCGATCTGCCGGCGTCCGCGCTGAGGGTGGGCGACACGCGCATGTGTTCGTGCCTCGAACGCGATGGCGTCAAGGTCGGCACCATCGAGCATCTGATGTCGGCGTTCTCCGGTCTGGGCGTGGATAACGCCTGGGTCGATCTCGACGCCGCCGAGATGCCGATCCTCGACGGTTCGGCGTCGCCGTTCGTCTTTCTCATCCAGTCGGCGGGAATCGAGGAACAGCCGGCGGCGAAGAAGTTCATCCGTGTCAAGCGCCGGATCGAGGTGCGCGAGGCCGACCGGTCGGGCGACAAATGGGCGCGCTTCGATCCCCACGACGGCTATCGGCTGACCTTCTCCATCGTCTTCAAACACCCGGCGATCGACCGTTCCGGCCAGGAAGCCCGTTTCGATTTCGCCGAGCAGTCCTATGTGCGCGAAATCTCTCGCGCGCGCACCTTCGGCTTCATGCAGGAAGTCGAATGGCTGCACGAAAACGGTCTGGCGCAGGGCGGCGGGCTGGACAACGCGGTGGTGCTCGACGAGTTCCGCGTGCTCAATGCCGACGGCCTGCGCTACGGCGACGAATTCGTCAAGCACAAGCTGCTCGACGCGATCGGCGATCTCTACCTGCTGGGGCATCCCCTGCTGGCGGACTTCACCGCGCACAAATCGGGACACGCCCTGAACAACCTGCTGGCGCGCGAGCTGCTGGCCCATCCCGACGCCTGGGAACTCGTCGCCTTCGAGGACGCCGCGCGCGCGCCGCAATCCGTTATCCGCTGGCTGGCGCAGCCGGCGTACTGAGCGCCCGGACATGTGGCTGCTGCGTTTGCTGGGCGTCCTGGTCCTCCTGGCGGTCGGCGGCGGCGTGGTCGCGTACCTGCTGACCCGGAACGCCAAGTACCTGCGTTTCGCCTGGCGCGCGTTCCGCTACGCCGTGATCGTGGCCCTGCTGGTTTTCGCGTTGCTGATCCTTGAGCGCGTCGCGGTCATTCCCATTTGATTCCGATTCCAGATCGCCCGTGTCTTTGCCGACTTCGCCTTGCCGCGCGACTTGCGCTGTCTTCTCTGGAATTGGAATGAATTCGTCCAGACGCATTCTCCGCCGCCTGAGACGGAATGGTTTCTGGAGACGCCGATGAAATACCGGCTGATCGCCCTCGACCTCGACGGAACGCTGCTCGACAGCGCGCTCAAGATTCGCCGCCGGACCATCGATGCCCTGCAACGCGCGCGCGGGCAAGGCGTACAGGCCATGATCGTGACGGGACGCCACCATACCGCCGCGCGCGCCTATTGGCGGGAACTCGATCTCGAAACGCCGGCGATTTGCTGCAACGGCGGCTACGTCCATGATTTCCGGGCCGGCAAGGCGATTGCCGGCGATCCGTTCGCGCGGACGGAAGCGCGGCGATTGCTGGACATCGTCCGGGAACATCCGGTCGACGCGATGATCTACACCGACACGGCGATGACCTGTGAAAAGGAATTGCCGCATCTCGCCGGTATGCGCCAATGGTCGGCCACGCTACCCGAACCGCTGCGTCCGCGCCTCGATCGCGTCGACTCGCTCGATCGGGTGATCGACGAAGCCACGGTCATCTGGAAATTCCTGATCGCCTCGGAGGTTCCTGAACTCCTGGAGGCGTTCATGCGGGCCGCCCGCGCCCACGGGTTCGATTGCGTGCGTTCGTCGCGCGACCGCATCGACATCGCGCGCGCGGGCAACAGCAAGGGACGGCGGCTGGCCGAGTTCATCGCGCAACGCGACATTTCGCCGCGCGAAGTCGTCGCCTTCGGCGATCAGGACAATGACAAAGAAATGCTGAAACTCGCCGGACTCGGCGTGGCCATGGCCAACAGCCGTCCCGACGTGCGCGCCTGCGCCGACTGGGTGACAGCCTCCAACGACGACGATGGCATTGCCGAGGCGCTCCAGCGCTTCGTGCTGACGGCGTAGCTACCCCGCAGGCGGGGCGACGGAGACTCCCCGGACGCCCAGACGCGCTATCGCGCGAGCGACAAGCCCCGACGCCTTTGCCTCCTCGACGACGCTCCGGAGGTAGGCGAGACCGGCCTCGCGGCCCTTGGGAACCGCGATGGATTGCCGGACGCCCATGAAGCGCCCGTCCAGCACGCGCGACCCAGGCAGTTTCCCGGCCAGGTCGAGCAAGCCTTGTGTGAGGCCCGCCAGCGCGTCGACCTTCCCGGCCGCCAGCAACTCGAACGCCGCGCCATTTCCCTGCGCCGGCGCCAGCCGGGCGTGTTTCAGATAGCGGCCCAGGAAAAGCTCGAAATTCGCGCGGGCCGGCGCGGAAATGCAAATCCCTTCGCGGTCGACTTCCGCGGCGGCGCGAAACGGCGAGGCTCCGGGCACGAGGTAGGTCGCATCGATTTCGAGGTAGGCCGGGGTGAAGCTCATGATCTTTTCACGCTGCGGATCGGAACCGAGAAAAGCGATGTCCCAGACATTATCCGGCGCGGCATCGCCCATGACGGCGACACTGTCATAGGCGACGATCTCGACGGGCGCGCCGAGACGCCGGGCGATTTCGTCCAGCAGGTCGATCGCCACCCCGGACGATTGGCCCGTCGCCCGATCCTTCCTGGCGAGAATGAAATTCCCGTAATTGATCCCGGCGCGGAGTTTTCCGGCCGGGGCGAGATCGGCGCGGATGGCGGCCGTGATGTCAGTCATGTCCAGTCCTTTCTTCGTGTGATGACTCGACGGAAGACGTGATGTTAGGGGAAAATCGCGCCGGATCGGGGAAGCATCCTCCGGGCGTCGACATGCGGCGTTTTCTCGATCCGATGCGCGCCGCGCCGCCGGAAAGATGACGCGCGCTCATCGATCCGATCGTCGTCCGGCCGTAATGCTGACAGCCCCGTGAGGCTTGGATAGAATGGGCATTCCTGCGGGAAAAACGAAATCGAATCGGTAGCGGGCCTCGCGCGTGGCCCGTTCGCTCATCCATTGTTTCGGGAGTAAAAACTCATGGTTTCTCAAACTCAACTGGCGAACGCCATCCGCGTTCTGGTCATGGACGGCGTGCAGGCGGCCAATTCGGGACATCCGGGCGCTCCGATGGGCATGGCGGAGATCGCCGTGGCGCTCTGGAATCGCCACCTGAAACACAATCCGGCCGACCCGAAATGGGCCGACCGCGACCGCTTCGTGCTGTCCAACGGGCACGGTTCGATGCTGCTCTATTCGTTGCTTCATCTGACCGGTTACGACCTGCCGCTCGACGAGCTGAAGCGATTCCGCCAGTTGCACGGCAAGACGCCCGGCCATCCCGAATACGGGCACACCGCCGGCGTCGAAACCACCACCGGGCCGCTCGGCCAAGGCATCGGCAACGCCGTCGGCATGGCGCTGGCGGAAAGATTGCTGGCGGCCGAATTCAACCGCGATGGCCACGAGATCGTCGATCATTACACTTACGTTTTTCTCGGCGACGGCTGCATGATGGAAGGCGTTTCGCACGAAGTCTGCTCGCTGGCCGGGACCTGGAAGCTCGCCAGGCTGATCGCGCTGTATGACGACAACGGCATTTCGATCGACGGGCGCGTCGACGGCTGGTTTACCGACGATACGCCCCGGCGTTTCGAGGCTTACGGCTGGAACGTCATCCGTGGCGTCGACGGCCACGATGTCGACGCCGTCGACCGCGCCATCGCCGCCGCCAAGGCGCAGAACGCGAAGCCGACGCTGATCTGCTGCAAGACGGTGATCGGCAAGGGATCGCCGAACAAGGCCGGGACGCATGACGTGCATGGCGCGCCGCTGGGCAAGGACGAAGTCGCCGCCACGCGCGCCGCGCTGGGCATTGCCGATGGCCCGTTCGAAGTGCCGCCGGACGCACGCGCGGCTTGGGATGCCCGTGCGACGGGCGCCGGGCGCCAGGCCGAATGGAGCCGGCGTTTTTCCGCCTATCGCGCGGCCTACCCGGAACTCGCCGCCGAATTCGAGCGCCGCATGAACAGGGAATTGCGCGCGGACTACGCCGCCAAATCGGCCGAGGCCCTGCAAGTCATCGCCGACAAGGGCGAATCCATCGCCACGCGCAAATCGTCGCAAAACGCCATCGCCGCGCTGGCCCCGCTCGCGCCCGAATTCCTTGGCGGCTCGGCCGACCTCGCGCCGTCCAACCTGACGATGTGGAAGGGCTGCCGCGAAATCGGGCCGGCGACCATCGAACGGGGTGGCAACTACGTCCATTACGGCGTGCGCGAATTCGGCATGGCCGCGATCATGAACGGCGTCGTCCTGCACGGCGGTTTCCGTCCCTTCGGCGGCACCTTCGAGATGTTCTCCGAATACGCGCGCAACGCCATCCGCATGGCCGCGCTGATGCGGATCAATCCGATCTACGTCTTCACGCACGATTCCGTCGGCGTCGGCGAGGACGGCCCGACGCACCAGCCGGTCGAGCAGACCGCCACGCTGCGCATGACGCCCAACCTCGACGTCTGGCGTCCGTGCGACAGCGTCGAGACTTTTGTCGCCTGGCAGGTCGCGCTGGAACACCGGGAAACGCCGACCGCGCTGATCCTTTCCCGCCAGAACCTCGCGCACCAGGCGCGCGACGCCGCGCAGACCGCCGCCATCCGCAAGGGCGGCTACGTGTTGAAGGACTGCGCCGGCGCGCCGAAGGCGGTCATCATCGCCACCGGCTCGGAAGTCGCGCTGGCCGTCGCCGCCCAGCGGACGCTGGCCGAAAAAGGCATTCCGACGCGCGTCGTGTCGATGCCGTCGCCCTTCCTGTTCGACCGCCAGGACGCCGCCTGGCGCGACGCCGTGCTGCCGCGCGGCATCCCGCGCGTCGCCGTCGAAGCGGGCGTAACGGGTTACTGGCGGCAGTACGTCGGCCTGGAAGGCGCCGTGATCGGCATCGACCGCTTCGGCGAATCCGGCCCCGCCGCCCAGGTCTTCGAGTACCTCGGCGTCACCACGGCCAGGGTGGCCGAGGCCGTCGAAAGCGTGATCGGCTGATCGCGATACGGAAACCCCGCGCGGGCGAGCGGCCTCGCCCGCCTGCGGATCGTCCGTCCCTTGGGCACCGTCGCTTATCCGCCACGGGCAACCGAAGTTCTCGCCTCCACGCCTTCCGCGCGCGGCGCGCTGAAATGAAGCCTTCCTCTTGAGCGAAGTGAATCGCGCGGCAGCGCGTTTTGGAGTCAACCGCCCATAAATCCCCGTCAATCCCCGTCATTCCCGCGAACGCGGGAACCCAGTTTGTTGTCTCCAGCCCGAAGGGCCGCAAACCCAAAGGATGCGGCGCTACGCGCCGGAAAGTACGCCCTGGATTCCCGCTTTCGCGGGAATGACGAGGAAAAGGAACGGTCGGAACAGCCTTCGCCTGAATCTTTTCGGGTACATTCCCCGCCATTTGCGACGTACCATCTGCAAATGCTGCCTTGCGGAAGACACTCCGCCCCTTGGGGGAGTTTCATTCGACCGCCTATAAATTTCCGTCATTCCCGCGAACGCGGGAATCCAGTTCGTCGCTCTCAACCCGAAGGGCTGCAAACTCAAAGGATGCGGTGCTACGCGCCGGAATGTACCCCCGGATTTCCGCTTGCCAAGGGAATGACGAGGAAATGAGACGGTCATCACCTGAATCGAAACCGCTCTAGCCTCGACCCGCGCAAAACGCCCCGGATGATCCTTCCTTTTTAGGGATGCTTGTCCCGGCGGCGAGGCCGTTCGTCTGGAAACACTCTGGCCGAACGCTATTCGCGCTGACGCAGCGCCAGTTCGTACAGCGTGTTCCGCGCCGCGCCGGTGATGGCGCGCGCCAGCTTCACCGCTTGCCTGACCGGCAGGCCCTCATCGAGAAGCAGTTCCAGCACCCGCCGCGCTTCGCCGTCGTCTTGCGCCGGCGGAGCGCCGGAGACGATCAGCACGAATTCGCCGCGCCGGCGGTTGGTGTCCGCTTCCAGCCAGGCCGGCGCTTCGCCGAGCGCGCAGGCGTGGACGGTTTCGAACAGCTTGGTCAGCTCGCGGGCCAGCACCAGCGTGCGCGCGGGGCCGAACGCGGAAAGCAGCGCGTCGACCGTCTCCACGATGCGGTGCGGCGCTTCGTAGAACACCAGCGCGTGGCGCTGGCCGGCCAGTTCGCGCAGGGCTTCTTCCCGCTGCCGCGCCTTGGCGGGCAGGAAGCCGCAAAACAGGAAACGCGGATCGGCGAGTCCGGACGCCGACAGCGCCGTCACCGCCGCGCACGGCCCCGGCAGCGGCACGATCCGGTGGCCCGCCGCGCGCGCGCGGGCCACGATGCGCGCGCCGGGATCGGAAATCGCCGGAGTGCCGGCGTCGCAGACGAGCGCCACCGATTCGCCGGCGTCCAAGCGGGCGACGATCTGTTGCGCGGCGGCTTCCTCGTTGTGCTCGTGCGCCGCCAGAAGGCGCGCCGAAACGCCGAAATGCTTGAAAAGCGGCGCGCTGTGCCGCGTGTCCTCGCACGCCACCCAGGCCGCGCGGCGCAGCGTCTCCACGGCGCGCGGCGTCATGTCCGAAAGGTTACCGAGCGGCGTCGGCACCACATATAATGCGGGCGATTCTTCCGTCATGTGTCTGGCTGGTTTTACGATGAACGGCAACGATACCACGGCCCGCGCCGGGCAAGAGGCCGAAAACCTGGCGGCCCGCTTTCTCGAACGGCGCGGGCTGGCGGTGATCGCGCGCAACCACCGCTGCCGGGGCGGGGAAGTCGACCTGATCTGCCGGGACGGCGGGACGCTCGTTTTCGTCGAAGTCCGGCTCCGTCGCGGCGGCGGTTTCGGCGGCGCGGCGGCAAGCATCACGCCGGCCAAGCAGCGGCGCGTCGCGCTCGCCGCGCGGCATTATCTCGCCACGACGGGCAGGCACGGCCCCGACTGCCGTTTCGACTGCGTTCTTCTCGACGGCAAAAACGTCGAATGGATCAGGGACGCTTTTTCCGCGCAATGAATTTCCGGGCCGGATTCCACGGCCCCGGAGTGCTAGACTAACGCCCGTCATCGCCATCCGTTCAAAGTCATGGATCTGATTTCCCGCATCAGCCAACACTTCGCCGACAGCGCCCAGACCACGTTCGACGCCATCGAGACGCTGGCGGCGCCGCTGGCCGGCGCCGTCGAACTCATGGTCGGCACGCTGGTCGGCAACGGCAAGATACTTGCCTGCGGCAACGGCGGTTCGGCCGCCGACGCCCAGCATTTCGTGGCGGAGCTGGTCGGCCGCTTCGAAATGGAGCGTCAGGGGCTGGCGGCGCTGGCCCTGACCACCGACAGCTCGATCATGACCGCCGTGGCCAACGACTACGGCTACAAAACCGTTTTCGAGCGGCAGGTGCGCGCGCTCGGCCAGCATGGCGACCTGCTGCTGGCGATTTCCACATCGGGTGATTCGCCGAACGTCGTCGAGGCCGTCCGCGCGGCGCACGAAAACGAGCTGCGCGTCGTGGCGCTGACCGGAAAGGGCGGCGGAAAAATCGGCCAGATGCTGCTCGATACCGACGTACACCTGTGTGTTCCCTCGGATCGCACCGCGCGCATCCAGGAAGTCCACGCGCTCATCGTCCATTGCCTGTGCGATGGCATCGATTGCCTGTTATTGGGAGTTGAGGAATGAGAAAGAAGCTGATTGCCGCGCTGCTGCTCGGCGCTACCGCCCTTCCCGTCTTGCAGGGCTGTTTTCCGGCCGTCGCCACGGGCGTCGGCGCGGGGGTCATGGTCGCGATCGACCGGCGTTCCCTGGGCGCGCAGACCGAGGACGAGGCAATCGAGTGGAAAGCCGGCTCGCGCATCGGCGACAAACTGCGCGATCGCGGCCATTTCAACCTCACCAGCTATAACCGCAAGGTGCTCCTCAGCGGCGAAGCGGCCTCGGCGGAGATCAGGGACGAGGCCGGAAAAATCGTCGGGCAGATTCCGAACGTGCGGGACGTGTACAACGAACTCATCGTCGGTCCGTCGTCCTCGCTCGGCAATCGCAGCAACGACGCGTTCATCACCTCCAAGGTCAAGAGCCGCTCGGTCGACAACGGCAAGTTCAACCCGCTGCACGTGAAGGTCGTCACCGAGGCCGGCGCCGTGTACCTGCTCGGTCTGGTCACCCAAGCCGAGGCGGACATGGCCATCCAGGTCGCCCGCACGACCTCCGGCGTCAAGAAGGTCATCCCGCTGTTCGAGATAATCGCGCCGGCCGAGGCGCGCGATCTCGACCACGCGAGGCCCGACGGGAAAGCCGCCGCGCCCGCCGAATGAGCCGCCCCGAATGAGCCGCCGCTTCGCCCCCGCCTTCGAATCCAGGATCGCCGCGCCCGCCGACCTCGCCGGACGCCTCGCGCGGCTGCCGCGCCCGCTGGTGTTCACCAACGGCTGTTTCGACATCCTGCACCGCGGCCACGTCACGCTGCTCGCGCAGGCGCGCGAACTCGGCGAATCAATGGTGGTCGCGCTCAACACCGACGCCTCGGTCAGGCGACTGGGCAAGGGCCGTGACCGGCCGGTCAACGCGCTGGCCGACCGGATGGCGGTGATGGCGGCGCTCGGATGCGTTTCGCTCGTCACCTGGTTCGACGAGGACACGCCGCTCGCGCGCATCCTTGACTGCCGCCCCGACGTGCTGGTCAAGGGCGGCGACTGGCCAGTCGAAAAAATCGTCGGCAACGCCGAGGTAGCCACCTGGGGCGGAAAAACCGTGTCGATCCCCTTCATCCACCCGACATCCACGACGGCGCTGCTGGAAAAAATCCGGAAGCTGTGAAAGGCCGCCGAACCACGGCGGCGCGACGGATGCGGCGAAAAGCGAAACCGTGAGAAAAGCGGGGCAAGCCCGATTTAGCCGGCCAGAAGCGGGGTCACCTTTCAGTTCGCCCCCGCGGGGCGGCGTTTAAACCCATACGGCTCCGGGGAAGCC
>JAIRPF010000167.1 GCA_031257115.1 Accumulibacter sp. | reverse complement strand
AACATGGACAGGACGCGCCGCGGACGGCGGGAAATGACCCCGGACGGGATTCGAGCCGCGCCGGGCGTTTCCACGCGCGTCATGCCCGGAAAGGACGGGTGCATACCGGAGCAACCCATTAGCGGCAGGCATTCATGCCTGCCGCTGTGAACGAACCTGGAAGGGGTTCGCGCCCCTCCCAGGTGGCCACGGTCGAAACCCCGGTCTTCAGGCCGGGGTTCCCGCCTTCGCGCCGCCCTGAAGGGCGGGGTTTCAAACCGGAGTCAGTTTTATGAAACGGGTATTTCGCGTCGCGTTCTGGAGCCTCGCCGTTCCCTGCGTGTCCCTGGGGCTGAGTTTCGCCAGCGCCTCGCTGTCGGGCGAGGCCGTGGCGAATCGCCCTTGGCACGCGGCGGCGCGGCATTCCGCCGGAATCGCGCCCGACCCGGAACGGATGGCCGGAACGGCCATCGTCCAGGTCTACGCGGCGCCGACCTACGGCTGGCGCGGCCTTTTCGCGCAACACCCCTGGATCATCTTCAAGCGCGCCGGGCAAACGGCGTTTACCCGCTACGACGTGATCGGATGGCGCGCCGGCAACCACATCCAGCGCAACTACGCGCTTCCCGACGGGCTGTGGTACGGGAAACGCCCCACGCTGCTCGTGGATCATCGCGGCGACGTGGTCGAGGCCATGATCGATCGCGTCGAGGCGGCGATCAAAAGCTATCCCTTCGCCAACGTCTACCGCGCCTATCCGGGGCCCAACAGCAACACCTTTCTGGCCCACATCGGGCGCGAGGTTCCGGAACTCGGCCTCGACCTGCCGGCCAACGCGATCGGCAAGGATTACCGCCCGATCGGCGACCCCGCCGGGCGGTCGCCGACGGGCCGCGGCGTGCAGTTCTCGATTCTCGGCCTGCTGGGAGCGAGCGTCGGCCTGGAGGAAGGCGTGGAAATCAACGTCCTGGGACTCAATTTCGGACTCGACCTGAACCGCCCCGCCCTGCGCCTGCCCTTCATCGGCCGGATCGGCATGAACGACGCCACGATTTCAAATCCGGATCAGGGCACTCCCGAAGTTTCCGGATCAAACGCCCGCAAACTTCAGTCATTTCCTTGACGAGCGGGAATCCGGTGTCCGCATATTCCCGTCATTCCCGCGCAAGCGGGAATCCAGGGCGTACATCCGGCGCGAAGCGCCGCAAGGCAAGCTTGAGGGAGGTGTCATGCCGAAGGCGTGACGGAAGGAGTTCGGCGTTTGAATCATCAAACGCGGATGAACAAATCCGTCATCCCCCGCTCGCCGGAATCCGATTCGTTCATCAAACATTCGCATCTGAAATTCAAGCGCCAAACTCCTCCCGTCCCGCGCTATCGCGCGAGCCACCTCCCTCAAGATGGAGGTTTTCAACAGAAATGACGAGAGTCCGTCAGCGATTACGGTAATCTATCGGCGGTTGATTCGGGAACGCGCCGGGTGGGCTTTCCGGGCTTGCTTTTCGTCGTGGCCGTCGTGGTTGATGATTTTTGCTTTTGCCTTTGCCGCGCCCGACGTGGTTAATTTTTTGGATTTCCCGCCGCGCCTGCCGCGCCCGCCGTGGTTAAATAAGACTTTGCTCTTCGATCTCCGCCAAGCGATGACCGATCTTTACGCTCAAGCTCTGAACGAGCTTTCCACGCTGCGCGACCTGATGCGTTTTGCCGTCAGCCGGTTCAACGAGGCCGGCGTGTTTTTCGGCCACGGGACGGACAACGCTTGGGACGAGGCCGCCTATCTGTTGCTGCACAGCCTGCACCTGCCGCCGGAACCGCTCGATCCGCACATGGACGCGCGGCTGACCGCCGGCGAGCGCGCCGCCGCGCTGGAGCTGATCCAGCGCCGCGTCGCCGAACGCCTGCCGGCCGCCTATCTGACCCGCGAGGCCTGGCTCGGTGAGTACCGTTTTTACGTCGACGAGCGCGTGATCGTGCCCCGTTCGCACATCGCCGAACCGTTGCGCGAGCAGTTGAGTCCGTGGATCAACGACCCGTGGGCCGTCGGGCGGGTGCTCGACATGTGCACCGGATCGGGGTGCCTGGCGATCATCGCCGCGGACGCCTTTCCCGAAGCCGCCGTCGACGCGCTCGACATTTCGCCGGACGCGCTCGATGTCGCGCGCGTCAACATCAGGGAGCATGGCCTCGAAGCGCGCATCCGCCCGATCGAATCGGACGCCTTCGCCGCGATCGCCGGCGAGCGCTACGACGTGATCATCTCGAATCCGCCCTACGTCGACGCCGAGTCGATGGCCGCGCTGCCCGAGGAATACCGGCGCGAGCCGCGGCTCGCCCTGGACGGAGGCGGCGACGGCCTCGATTTCGTGCGCGTCCTGCTCGCCGGCGCGGCCCGGCACCTGACGCCGGACGGTTTCCTGATCGTCGAGATCGGCAGCCACAAGGACGCGCTCGAACGCGCCTTCCCCCGCCTCTCCTTCGTCTGGCTCGACACCAGCGCCGGCGACCGCCTCGTGTTCATGCTGCGGCGCAAGGATCTTCCGGCGTAGCGCCGCCGCGTCGCGGCTCCGTCCGCCCCGCACTGTCTGGCCTCGCGCCTCATTCCCGCTGTTTCGTCTCCGGCGCGACATTTTCGATCGAATGGATGCAAAAAACCGGCGGTGGCATTTCGCCGCCCGGTTGTTCATTCTGGCGCGAAGCGCCGCAAGCCAAGCCTCCCTCCTGAGGGAGGTGTCGCGCCGAAGGTGCGACGGAAGGAGTTCGGCGGTCGAATCATCAAACACGGACAAACAGGAAACCGTCATCCCCTCGATTGCCGGAAGCCGGTTCGTTCATCAAACATTCGCGCCTGAAATTCAAGCGCCAAACTCCTTCCGTCTCGCGCTGTCGCACGAGCTACCTCCCTCAAGAGGGAGGTTTTTATATTGGAGCGTGGGTGTTCCGCCTGTGC
>JAIRPF010000181.1 GCA_031257115.1 Accumulibacter sp. | reverse complement strand
GACATTCTACACACGTGAAACAAGGCCCCGCAAGAGGCGGATGCCATTTATTTCCGCCCGCCTCACGAGACTCCGCCCGCGTGAGAACCTCCGCTTCGTTATTTTCCTCCGCCTCCGCCGCCGTTATTCCCCTCCCCCGCCTCGTCATTCCCCTCACACCGTCATTCCCGCGAAAGCGGGAATCCAGGGCGTACACTCCGGCGCGTAGCGCCGCATCCTTTACGGAGACGACGGGAACCAGGATGGGCGTCGCGTGATGACGTAGCCGATCACCGAGGGAATCATGATGATCGGCAGGATCATCCCGATGCGGCCGCGCCGGTGGGACGTCCAGGGGTCAATCCGCCGCGAGGCCCTGTCAAGGAGGACGTTCCGTCACGCCGTCCGGTTCTCGATATGCTCGACGAGGAGCTGCGGCGATTCCACGCCGTTGTATTCGTTGACCGTCAGGCGGTAGGCGGCGCGGATCGCCGGCCCCGGCGCCAGTTCGAAATTGAACTGGATGGCGTCGATGGCGAGGCGTCCCTTGCGCAGGCGCAGCTTGAGGTGTTTTTCCTTGAGGACGCGCTGGTTTTCGACGGTGAATTCATCCTCGAACAGCGGGGCGGGAAAGCCTTGGCCCCAGATTTCGTCTTCGAGCAGGCGCGCCGTGGCGATCGAGAAATAGCCCTCTTCCAGGCCGCCATCGGTTTCCAGCGTGCGCTTGAGATCGGCGGGGGAGAGCTGCTCGCCCGCGGCTTGCGCGAAGAGTTCGGAAAAGCGCGGCAGATCGGCTTCGAGGATCGTCGCTCCGGCGGCCATCGCGTGTCCGCCGAAACGCTTGAGCAAACCCGGCGCGCGCTTGGAAATGAGATCCAGCGCGTCGCGCAGGTGCAGGCCGGGAATCGAGCGGCCCGACCCCTTGAGTTCCCCGTCCGCGCCGTCGCCGCGCGCGAAGGCGAACACCGGGCGATGGCGCTTGTCCTTGATGCGCGAGGCGAGGATGCCGATCACGCCCTGATGCCATTCGGGATGGAACAGGGTGATCGCGGGAGCCGCGTCCGCGTCGTCATCCTCGCCGACGGCCTCCAGGGCGCTGAGCGCCTGTTCCCGCATGTCCGCCTCGATGTCCTTGCGCTTGCGGTTGAGCGCGTCGAGTTCCCGCGCGATGTTCAGCGCGCGCGCCGCGTCGTCGGTAATCAGCGCCTCGACGCCGAGCGACATGTCGGCGAGGCGTCCCGCGGCGTTGAGCCGCGGGCCGATCATGAACCCCAGATCCGCGCCGCCGGCCTTGGCCGGATCGCGCCCGGCGGCGCTGAAAAGGGCGCGGATGCCGGGATTCAGCCGCCCGCCGCGCATCCGCTTCACCCCCTGGCCGACGAGGATGCGGTTGTTGCGGTCGAGGCGGACCACGTCGGCCACCGTGCCGAGCGCGACGAGATCGAGCAGCGCGCCGAGATTGGGTTCCGCGATCCCGCCGGCCCCGCCGAACCAGCCGCGCGCGCGCAGTTCGGCGCGCAGGGCGAGCATCACGTAGAACATCACGCCGACGCCGGCGATACATTTGCTCGGAAAATCGCAGCCGGGCTGGTTCGGGTTGACGATGCAGTCCGCCGCGGGCAGGGCTTCGCCCGGCAGATGGTGGTCGGTGATCAGCGTGGCGATGCCCAGTTCGCTGGCGCGCGCGACGCCATCCAGGCTGGCGATGCCGTTGTCGACGGTGACCAGCAGGTCGGGATTTTTCGCGGCGGCCAGATCGACGATCTCCGGCGACAGGCCGTAGCCGTCGGTAAAGCGGTTGGGCACCAGATAATCGACCGTGGCGCCCGAATCGCCGGCCATGGCCCGCAACGCGCGCACGCCGACGGCGCAGGCGGTGGCGCCGTCGCAATCGTAATCGGCAACGATCAGGATGCGCGAGCGCGCCTCGATGGCGTCGGCGAGCAGCGCGGCGGCGTCGGCGGCGCGGGTCAGCCGGGCCGGCGGAATCAGGTTCTTGAGATCGTAGTCGAGTTCGCTTTTCGCCGCCACGCCGCGCGCGGCGTAAAGCCGCGCGAGCAGCGGAGGCACGCCCTCCCGTTCCAGTTGCCACTGAACGCGCGGCGGCGCGTGGCGAGCCTGGAGATGAGTCATCCCGCGCCCCCGGCGGGCGCGGCGCGCTTTCCGGATTCGGGCCGGAACGGTTCGGGAACGAACGGAGGAATGGAAACGGGCGGCATGGCGCCGGGCAAGCCGGGAAGGGAAGCGGGAAGTGTACCATGGCGCGGCCAGGGAAACTTGAGTCGCCCGACGCCTTCCGTCACGCTTTCGGCGCGACACCTCCTTCAGGGGGAGGTTTGGCTTGCGGCGCTTCGCGCCGGAGTTTACGCGCTGGATTCCCGCTTTCGCGGGAATGACGGGGATTTGTTGGCGGTTACGTGGATTTGTTGGCGGTTACGGGGATTTGTTGGTGGTTACGGGGATTTGTGGGTGGTTACGGGGATTTGTTGGCGGTTACGGGAATTTGTGGGCGGTTACGGGAATTCGCTTGCGGTTACGGGAATCTGTTGGCGGTTACGGGAATCTGTTGGCGGTTACGGGAATCTGTTGGCGGTTACGGGAATCTGTTGGCGGTTACGGGAATTTGTTGGCGGTTACGGGAATTTGTTGGCGGTTACGGGAATTTGTGGGCGGTTACGGGAATTCGCTGGCGGTTACTGGAATCTGTGGGCGGTTACGGAAATTCGCGGGCGTTTGATTCAAAAACGCTCTAAAACGATACCTTGTCGACTTCGCCTCGCCGTTTCGTGGAACTGTTTCCGGCGCGTCATCGCTTCTCGTTTCTGTTGCGGGATGGGATTCCAGGCTCAAATGCTTTCGGTTTTCGGGTCGCGTCCCAGCAGTTTTTCGACGGCGTCGGCCGCCGATTCGCCACGGTGCAGGATGGCGTCGACCGCCTGGGTGATCGGCATGTCGATGGCGAGGCGGCGCGCCAGCGCGGCGGCTTCGCGGGCGGCGCCGACGCCTTCGGCGACGTGGCCGAGTTCAGCGAGGATCCGCGGCAGGGGTTTGCCGGCGGCCAGCGCCAGACCGACGCGACGGTTGCGCGAAAGGTCGCCGGCGCAGGTCAGGAGCAGGTCGCCCATGCCGGCGAGTCCCATGAAGGTGCCGGGCTGGCCGCCGAGCGCGACGCCGAGGCGGGTGATTTCCGCGAGACCGCGCGTCATCAGGGCGGCGCGGGCGTTGTGCCCGAAGCCGAGTCCGTCGCTGATGCCGGCGGCGATGGCCATGACGTTTTTCATCGCGCCGCCGGTTTCCGCGCCGATCAGGTCGTCGTTGGCGTAGATGCGCAGGCGTCCGCCGTGCAGTCCGGCGGCGGCGCGGCGGGCGAATTCGCCGTCGCGCGAGGCCAGCGTGATCGCGGCGGGAAGGCCGCGGGCGACTTCCTCGGCGAAGCTGGGGCCGGTCAGCGCGCCGCAAGCTATTCCTTCGCCCAATTCCTCGGCGGCGACCTGGTGCGGCAATTTGCCGCTGCCCGGCTCGAATCCCTTGCAGACCCAGAGCAGCGGCGCGGCCGCGCCGGTCTCGCGCAGCCGCCGCAGGACGCCGCGCAGGCCGGCCAGCGGCGCGGCGGCGATGAGCAGGTCGGCGCGGTTCGCCGAGGCGGCCAGATCGTCGTCGACGCGCACGGACGCGGGCAGCGCGATTCCCGGCAGGAAGCGCCGGTTTTCGCGCGTCTCCCGCATGTCCCGGACGGCGGCGGCGTCGCGCGCCCACAGGACGACTTCATGCCGGGAGCCGAGCGCGACGGCCAGCGCCGTGCCCCACGCGCCGGCGGCAAGGATGGTGAGACGCATGGCGGAGGCGGAGAATGAAGGACGGAAAACGGGAATCCGGAGAGGGAAAAATCCCGTTTTCAGTCTCCCGGTTTCAGAATCCCCAGACCTGGCTGGCGCGGACGAAACCTTCCTGTCCGTCGCGGTGGCGCACCTTGACCCAGCCGCCGGGGAGCGTTTCGAGGTAATTCAGCGCGACGTTGCGTTCGGCCGAAAACGCGAGCGGCGCGGCTTCTTCGGGATTTTGCCGGACGTCCGCCCAGTCCGCCCTGACGATGACCGTGCGGCGGTTGGCCAGATATTTTTTCTCGATCCAGGCCAGCCCGCCCTCGGCGTCGCGCACCTTGGCCCAGCCTTCCAGGCTGACCACGACTTCCACGGGCGTTTCGGGCCGGATGACGAAGAGCTTGACGCCTTTCAACGACTGCACGTCGTACAGCGTCGTCGCCGCTTCCACCGTCCGGTATTCGACGGCGCGCGCCGGCGTGGCCAGGACGGCAAGCAAAACCAGCAACGCGAATGCCGAAACTCTTTGCACGGCAATGCTCCTTTCAGCAACTCATTAGCGACAGGCATTCATGCCTGTCGCGGTCAACGAACCTGGAAGGGGTTCGCCCCCCTTCCCAGGTAGCCACGGTCGAAACCCCAACCTTCCAGGCCGGGGATTTCAGCCTTCGCACCGCCCTGAAGGGCGGTGGTTCAAACCGGAGCCGGTTTTACGATGAAAGAACGCGGCGGCCACGGCGAGCGCGACGGGCACGACGAGAGACAAAGACAGGAAACCCGGTGGTTTTACCTGATCCCCGGTTTTTCGCCGCGCCCGCCGCGCTCGCCGTGGCTAAAAAGTTTTCGCTTTTTCCGCCGCGCGCCGTCAGACGATCAGGCGTGGCCCGCCGGCTGTTCCTGCTGCGCTTGCTGCGCCTGCTGGGCGCGCGCCGCGTACATGGCTTCGAAGTTGACCGGCTGCAGGACGACCGGCGCGAAACCGGCGCGGGTCACCGCGTCGGCCACGACTTCGCGCGCGTAGGGGAACAGGATGTTCGGGCAGGCGATGGCGAGCAGCGGTTCGATGTTTTCTTCGGGCACGTGACGGATGCGGAAAAGCCCCGCCTGGCCGATTTCGACCAGGAAAACGGTTTTTTCGCCGATCTTGGCCGTCACGGTGGTGGTCAGCGTGACCTCGAAAATGTCGTCGCCGACTTTCGCGGCGCCGGTGCGCAGTTGCAGGTTGATTTCCGGCGTTTCCCGCTCCAGGAAAACGGCTGGCGCGTTGGGCACTTCCAGCGAGAGATCCTTGACGTAGAGTTTTTCGATGGTAAAGGACGGGGTTTCTTGTTCGGCCATGATGGTTGCCTTTTCGGTTGGGGTTGATCGGGGTAAAGGGTGAACAAAAGGTGAAGCGTGATTCGGGCGAAATCTGGAAAACCGGGCGGAGTCCGTCCGGCCTTCCCTCTGTCATTCATCCGGGGCGGAAAGCAGCGGCAGGAGCTTGCCGGCCTGGTCGAGGGCGATCAGGTCGTCGCATCCGCCCACGTGGGTGTCGCCGATGAAAATCTGCGGGACGGTCCGGCGCGACGTTTTCTCCATCATCTCGGCCCGCCGTCGCGGGTCGAGATCGACCCGGATTTTCTCGATCTCGTCCACGCCCCTGGAACGCAGCAGATTTTCGGCGCGGACACAATAGGGGCAAACTCCCGTCGTGTACATGACGATGCGGTGGGCGCTCATTTCTTCGCTCCCTTGCGGACGGGCAGGCCCGCCGCGCGCCAGCCAACGATGCCGCCCGCCAGACTGCCGACCCGGGCGAATCCCATCTTTTCGAGCTGCTTGCGGACGCCGGCCGAGCGTGTTCCGTTCCGGCAGACGAGGATCAGTTGCGTATCCCTGAGTTTTTCGAGTTCTTCCGCGAGCGCGCCGATCTGTTCCACGGGGACGTTGCGCGCCTCGGGCAGGTGGCCGTCCGCGTATTCGTCCGCCGCGCGCACGTCGATGATCCGCGCGTTCTCCCGGTTGATGAGCAGCGTGGCCTGCGTCGGGGTCAGACCGCCGCGCGCGGCGGAACCCTGGAGGGAGAGAAAGGCCAGCGCGCCGCCGCTTCCCAGCGCGAGAAGGATGAGGTAGATGTTTTGCTGAATGAATTCCAAACGACGCTCCAGAAACGAGGGGTGATTCAAAGGCGGTTCAACCACGGCGGATACGGCGGCGGGCGGCGGGTTTTGCTCCGGACATGTTCCGCGCCGGTTCTCGCCGGGTCAAGCGAATCATTATAGAATAGTTTCCGGTTCCGGGGATGCTCCCCTGAAGTTGCTCCCACGCTCCGCGCATGAATGTTTTTTCCACCGGCGGAATTCCAGCGCCGTCCGCTTTCCGCCGCGCTCTCCGGGGCTTCGTCCCGCCGCGCCTCGTCTTGTCGTGTCTAGCGTTCCTCGTCCTGGCGGTCGCGCCGGTCGCGTTTTCCGGAGAAAGCGGCGCGGCTTCGCCGACGCGCGCGGAGGTCTCGGAAAAGAAAACCGGTCTCAAGGAGTTGCGCGGCCAGATCGAAACGCTGCGCAAGGAAATGGCGGCCGCGCAGGGTGCGCGCGCGGACGCGGCGGACCGGATCAAGGACATCGAGCGCGAAATTTCCGCGACGCAGCGGGAATTGCACGGCCTGTCCGGCCAAAGGGACAGGGCGCGGGCCGCGCTGAAGGATCTCGGCGCGCAGGAACGGACGCTGGGCCGACGGCTGGACGAGTTGCGCGCGCAACTGGAAGACATGGCCCGGCGGCAGTATTTCCAGGGGCGGCCCGACGCCTTGCGGCTGCTCCTCGACGGCAAGGACGCCAACCAGATGGCGCGCGACCTGTACTATCTCGCCGCCATCGGGAACGCCCGCGGGCAACTGCTGCGCGAGACGGAAACGCTGCTCGAAAGGAAGCAGGCGACCTCCGAGGCCATGCGCGAACGCGCCAGGGAACTTTCCGCGATCGAGGCCAGGCAGAAGGAACAGCACGCCAGGCTCCTCGCCCAGCGCGAACGGCGCAAGGAAACGCTGGCCGAGATTTCGTCGAAAATTTCCCGGCAGCGCAAGGAAATCGGCCAATTGCAGCGCGACGAGAAACAGCTCGCGCGGCTCGTCGCGCGGCTCGACCGGATCATCGCCGCGCGGAACGCGCCGCGCCGGGAAGGCGCGCGGACGGCGGAGCCGAACAAGCAGCCGCCGGGGCGGGGAAGCGCGCCCGGACTGGTGAACGAGCACACGCCGGAAGCCTTGCCGGCGGGCAGTTTCGCCGCCCTGAAAGGCAGTCTCCGCCTGCCGGTGCGGGGAACGCTCACCAACCGCTTCGGCGGCGCGCGGCAGGAGGGTGGCGCCTGGAAAGGGCTGTTCATCCGCGCGCCGCAAGGCAGCGACGTCAAGGCCATCGCCGCCGGGCGCGTGGTTTTCGCCGACTGGCTGCGCGGCTTCGGCAACCTGCTGATCGTCGATCACGGCGGCGGCTATCTGTCGATCTACGGTTACAACGACGCGGTCCTGAAACAGGTCGGCGAGGACGTGCGCGGCGGCGATCCGATCGCCTCCGCCGGCAATAGCGGCGGCAATCCGGAATCAGGTTTATACTTTGAGCTGCGTCACCGGGGGCAACCGGTCGATCCGCTGAAATGGGTCGATCTCAAGTGACGCGGCAATCGATGTGGGTAATTGATGTGAGTAATTGACACGGGCAATTTTTTGGAGCGCGTTCGATGGGCAAGTTGAAACAGGCGGGGCTGGTTTGCGCGGGACTGGTGGGCGGAATCCTGCTCAGCCTGCAATTCTCCGCGATGGCCGAAAAGGAAGTCCGGGCGCTTCCCGTCGAGGAACTGCGCACCTTCGCCGAGGTGTTCAACGCGATCAAGCAGGGCTACGTCGAGCCGGTCGAGGACAAGAAGCTGATAACCCACGCGATCAGCGGCATGTTGTCGAACCTCGACCCGCATTCGTCCTACCTCGACAGCGAGGCTTTCAAGGATCTGCAAACGGCCACCCAGGGCGAATTCGGCGGACTGGGGATCGAGGTCGGCATGGAGGACGGTCTGGTCAAGGTCATCTCCCCGATCGAGGACACGCCCGCCGACCGGGCGGGCGTCAAGGCGGGCGACCTGATCTTCAAGCTCGACGACAAGCTGGTCAAGGGCATGACCCTGAACGACGCCGTCAAGCGTATGCGCGGCAAGCCCAAGACCAAGATCAAGCTGTCCATCATCCGCAAGGGCGAGCCGCAACCGATCGAGATCACGCTGACGCGCGAAATCATCAAGGTGCAGAGCGTCAAATCCAAACTGATCGACGGGCAGTACGGCTATCTGCGCATCACTTCCTTCCAGGAAAACACGGCGCCTTCCGTGGTCAAGCACCTGGGCGACCTCTACAAGCCCGGCCCGCTCAAGGGTCTGGTGCTCGACCTGCGCAACGACCCCGGCGGCCTGCTCAACTCGGCGATCGGCGTCTCCGCCGCCTTCCTGCCGTATGGAACGCTGGTCACTTCCACCGACGGCCGCGTGCCCGACGCCAAGCGCCAATACCACGCGAATCCCGAAGATTACCTGCGCGGCGGGCGGGAAGACTTCATCCGCGGCATTCCCGTCGAGGCGCTGAAAGTGCCGATGGTGGTGCTGATCAACGGCGGCTCGGCATCGGCCTCGGAGATCGTCGCCGGCGCCCTGCAGGATCACAAGCGCGCGGTCATCATGGGCGTCACCAGTTTCGGCAAGGGTTCCGTGCAGACCGTCATTCCCCTGCCCGGAAACGCGGCGATCAAGCTCACCACGGCCCGGTATTTCACGCCGTCCGGGCGCTCGATCCAGGCCAAGGGCATCGTTCCGGACATTGCTGTCGAGGAGACGCCCAACGGCGGCTCGTCCATGCGCCTGCGCGAGGCCGACCTGGAGAACCACCTGGAAAACGGCAAGGATGGCGACAAGGACGACGGCAAGGAAGCCGCGCCCGCCAGGCCGCCGGCCAAGGCCCCCGCCAAGCCGAAGGCGACCAGGGAGGAAGACAAGGACGACGAGGGCTTCGAGCCGCCGGGCCGCGAGCTGGCCTCGCCGAAGGACTACCAGTTGAACCAGGCGATCAATCTGCTCAAGGGGTTGCAGATCATACAGGGCAAGTAGCGGCCCTCCGGGAGAGCGCATGAAACATGCGGTCGAAACGCCCAAAAAACCGGATCCGATCCGCAAGGAACGAAACATCCGGTTCGCGGAATTTCCCCCCGGCCAGGTTTCCGAGGCGGCGGATTTTCTGGGCGGGCTGACCGGACTGGAAACCGCCCCCGACGCCGCCGGCCGCTCGGTCGCGGTCGCCTACGATCTGCGCGAGCATTCGCTGGAAGAACTCGAAGCCGCGCTGGAGGAAAAGGGTTTCCATCTCGAATGCGCGCTTTTGAACAAGCTGATGCGCGCGCTGGTCTACTACAGCGAGGAAATCGAAATCCACAACCTCGACGCGCCGCGCCGCCTGTTGAAAAAATCGCATAACGAAGCCTACACCCGCGCCTGGGAACGCCACCCGCACGGCGACCGCGACGACACGCCGCCGGAATGGCGCAAGTACAAATAGGCGGGGAATCCGGCTCGCCGTCGCCTTCGCCGCCCCCTTTGCCGTTTTCCTCCCCCTCCGTCATTCCCGCGAAAGCGGGAATCCAGGAAGTACCCTCCGGCGCGAAACGCGCCGCTGATTAAAACCTCCCTCTCGATGGAGGTGGCTCGCGGCGAAGCCGTGAGCCGGAAGGCGTCGGGCGGCGGGGTTTCATACGCGGCGTCGGAAACATCGACCGCCGGACTCCTTCCGTCACGCCTTCGGCGCGACACCACCCTCAAGAGGGAGACTTGGTTTGCGGCGCTTCGCGCCGGAGTATACGTCCTGGATTCCCGCTTTCGCGGGAATGACGAGCAACTCATTAGCGGCAGGCATTCATGCCTGCCGCTGTAAACGAACCTGGAAGGGGTTGGCACCCCTCCCAAGTGGCCACGGTCGAAACCCCGGCCTTCAGGCCGGGGTTCCCGCCTTCACGCCGCCCTGAAGGGCGGGGTTTCAAACCGGAGTCCGTGTTATGATGAAACCGGCGAAGGCAATGGCGACCCGGATTTCCGTTTGTCAAGACAATGGCGGGGGCTTTTTTGCTTTTCGTCGTGCCCGTCGTGTTCGTCGTGCTTACTGCTTTTCGCTCCGGCGCGTTCCGCCACTTCCATACCCGCGCAAAACCGGGTGAATTCAAACCGTTCCTTCGGTTCGATCGTGAGAAAATATACCCTTGACTTGGATGCCGCTCGCGCCACTGCGGATCGAAATATCCGATCTGGCGGGCGGCCAGGCTTGCCGTTTTTCTTCGGACAAAAAGGTCTTGCGATGAATCCGCCCCGCATCGGCATTCTCCCCTCCGGTCCGCGCGACGCGATCAGCGACGTCGGCGAAATCCGCGTCGGGCACGCGACGCTCGACCGGGACGCCGCGCAGACCGGCGTGACGGTCATCGCGCCGCATACCGGCGATCCGTTCATCGACAAGATTCCCGCCGCCGTCGCGGTAATCAACGGTTTCGGCAAGAGCGTCGGCCTGGTTCAGATCGGCGAACTCGGCGTCTTTGAAACGCCGGTCGCGCTGACCAATACCTTTGGCGTCGGCGCGATGATGCAGGCGCAGATTCGCGCGGCGATGGTGGCGCATCCCCGGATCGGGCGTGAATGGCCGACGGTCAATCCGCTGGTGCTCGAATGCAACGACGGTTATCTCAACGACATCCGCGCGCTGGCCGTCGCCGAGGAGCATTACCGGATCGCGCTGGAATCCGCCGCCGCCGATTTCGCCCAGGGCAGCGTCGGCGCGGGGCGCGGCATGAGCGCCTTCGAATTGAAGGGCGGCATCGGCACCGCCTCGCGCCAGGCCGATGGGCATACCGTCGGCGCGCTGGCGCTCGCCAACTTCGGCAAGCTGGCGGCGCTGACGCTGGCCGGGCGTCCGATCGGGAGGGAGTTGACAGCCAACCCCCTCACCCCCTTCCCAAGGAAGGGTGCGCCCGCAAGCTCGCGCGGCTCGCAACCAAACGATGATCCCGCCCAAGTGCAGTCCGAGCAGGGTTCGATCATCATGTTGCTGGCGACCGACGCGCCGCTCGACGCGCGCCAACTGCGCCGCCTGGCGCTGCGCGCGGGCGCGGGACTCGCGCGCACCGGCTCGGTTTTCGGACACGGCAGCGGCGACATCGCGCTGGCTTTTTCCACCGCCTATACCGTTCCCCATCTGGCGACCCGGCCGATGCCGGCGCTGGCGATGCTGCACGAAACGCGGCTCGACCCGCTGTTCCACGCCGCGGCGGACGCCATCGAACAGGCCATCATCCACGCGCTTTGGCACGCCGAGCCGGTACGGGGCCGGGACGGACATACGCGCCGCACGCTGCGCGAAGTCCTGAAACAACTTTCTTGCGAAGGAAACCCATGCGCATCCTGATTTGCGCCGACATCGAGGGCGTCGCCGGCGTCACGCACCCGGACCAGACGCGCGAAGGCCATTCCGAATACGAACGCGCCCGGCGCTGGATGACCCGTGAAGTCAACGCGGCCATCCGTGGCGCTTTCGACGGCGGGGCGGTCGAACTGCTGGCCGCCGACGCGCACGGCGGCTATCGCAACCTGCTGGCCGACGAACTCGATCCGCGCGCCCGGCTGGTCAGCGGCAAGCCGCGCCCGCTGGGCATGATGGGCGGCCTCGCGGCCGGTTTCGACGGCGTGATGCTGGTGGGCTTCCACGCCAGGGCGGGGACGCGCGGCGTGCTGGCGCACACGATCAACAGTTCCGCCTTCGCCCGTGTCTGGCTGAACGGCCGCGAACTCGGCGAGGCCGGGCTGTATGGCGCGCTGGCCGGCGAACTGGGCGCGCCGGTCGTGTTCGCCAGCGGCGACGACGTCTTCATTGCGGAAACCCGGCCGCTTTTCCCCCGCGCCGTTTTTGTCGAGACCAAGCAGGCGATGGGCCGGCACGCCGCCGTTTCGCTCTCGCCCCAGGCGGCTTGCGAGGCCATCGAAGCGGGCGCGCGGCGGGCGATGGCCGCCGCCGTCCGGGCCGAACCGCTGCGCCTTGCGACGCCGGTGTCCGCGCGCCTGCGAACGCAGACGCCAGCCCACGCCGACCTGTTCTGCCAATGGCCGGCGCTCGCGCGCATCGACGGCGACACGCTGGAATTCTCCGCCGCCTCCGCCGAACACGCCGTGCGCATGTTCAACTGCCTGTCGGCGATGGCGATGACGTTGCGCTGAGCGGCAATTCTTATTCGAGCAGCCCGGCGCGCGTGTCGACGCGCACGAAGGCAACCGGCTTGCTGTCGTACCGTCATCAAGCCGGTAAGCCGGCGGGAGATCGCTGTTGATGCGGCATTTCCGGTGTTCAGTCCAGTCACTGTTCAGCGGGTGGCGCGGGGAGTCGGGCGGTAGGATTCACGGACAGGGGCAAGCAGGAAACTCAGTCATTTCTTTGATCACTGAAATCGAGTTCGTTCGCCAAATATTCGCGTCTGGAAGCTCAAGCGCCAAACTCCTTCCGACCTGTGGCTTCGCTCCCTCAAGAGGGAGGCTTGTTCTTGCGGCGCTCCGCGCCGGAATGGACGGCTGGGCAAGGAAATGCCGCCGCTGGTTTTGTTTCCCTTTCGATGGGATCGTTACTCGATTGCGGCGGAATGATTCCCCGATGAGAAACCCCGACGAAATGCCGCTGCCGTTTCTGTCCGGCCTTGCTGTTGCGTGGACTGCCGGGCGCTGGCCGGAATCGCTTCGTTTGCTTTGCCGGGGTTTCCGGGGCGGCTCAATTGCGGGCGCCTTGTCCGCCGACCTGTCCGCGATTCGTCTCGCTTTCGCGCGCCAGTTGCGCGGACTGCCGCTGCGCTTCCCTGATGTCCTCGGACGTCATGAGCTGCGCGATCGCGTCGCGTTCGCGCACCGCGTCGATGTTGCGCGCGGCCGCCGCGCGATTGAACCACGCATAGGCCTTGATCGGACTTTTTTCGACGTCCACGCCGTCGCGGTACAGGCGTCCCATTTCCAGCATCCCTTCGGGGTGGCCGCGCACGGCCGCGGTACGGATCCACAGGGAGGCCTTGGCGAAATCCTGCAAAATGCCGACGCCGGCCCGCAACTGGCGTCCCAGGTAGATCATGGCGTCGACGTTGCCGCTCTTGGCGGCGGTTTCGAGCCAATGCACCGCCTGGGCCGAGGTCTCGCTGCTCCGCGCCGAGTCCAGGAAAAGCGCCTGGCCGAGCCTGAACTGCGCCGCCGGATCGCCGTCCGCCGCCGCCTGCCGTACCTTTGGATCGTCGAGAATGCTCGACAGACTGTCGGGCAAGCCCTCGAAATCCGGCTCCATCATCGACATGGCGATCGCGGCGATGACCATGCCGATGACCAGCACGGCGATCGCCGCCGGCGCCCAGCGCGTCTCCAGCACCTGTATCTGCCGCGGTCTCAGGAAACGATGCGAGCAATCGAGACAGCGGTACGGGCTGCTTTCCAGATGATTCCGCTTTTCATCGGAGGAGTGCCAGTGCGATTTCCGGCAATTGAATCCCCCGCATTCGGGACACTGGGGCTGGGCGCGCATCTTCGTCGCCCAGGTTTTCCCCCCCGTTTCGGCGGGCGGTACCGGTTCGTCCGGGGCGGCGTGTGGCGCCGGTTCGTCCGGGGCGGCGGGTTCAGCGGAGTCGTCGGTATCCACGGTCATCAGAACGGAATGTCGTCGTCCATGTCATCGAGGCTCGTCGTCTTCCTGGCCGGCGCCGCGCGAGCGCCCTGGGCGGCGGGCGCGGAGGCGGGAGCGGGCGGGCCGCCGTATTCGGCTTCGCCGCCCGACGCGGAGGCGCTTTGGCGGCCGCCGAGCATCTGCATTTCGTTGGCCTCGATTTCCGTGGTGTAGCGTTCCTGGCCTTCCTTGTCCTGCCATTTGCGTGTGCGGATACGGCCCTCGATATACACCGACGAGCCTTTTTTCAGGTATTGCCCGACGATCTCGGCCAGCTTCCGGTAGAACACCACGCGATGCCATTCGGTGATTTCGCGCTTTTCGCCGGTCGCCTTGTCCTTCCATGACTCCGTGGTGGCCATCCGGATGTTCGCCACGGCGTCGCCGTTGGGCATGTAACGGGTTTCCGGGTCGGCGCCGAGGTTGCCGACGAGAATCACTTTGTTGACCGAAGCCATGCTGCCTCCCAGAAAGATATACAAAAGCAAAGCGGAATTATAAGAGAGTTTGGCGGAGTTTTCCGGGCGGGCGATTTCCGTGGCGGCGTCCGGGCGGGACGCCTTGACGTATATTATCGGGTCTGCCTTTTTCTCCGGCACGGCTTTTTCATGGAAGAACTCAAGGAAATCCGCATTCGCGGCGCGCGCACGCACAATCTCAAGAACATCGATCTCGATCTTCCGCGCAACCGGATGATCGTCATTACCGGGCTGTCCGGTTCGGGCAAATCCTCGCTGGCCTTCGACACGCTCTACGCCGAGGGCCGGCGGCGCTACGTCGAATCGCTCTCCTCCTACGCCCGCCAGTTCCTGCAAATGATGGACAAGCCGGACGTCGATCTGATCGAGGGCTTGTCGCCGGCCATCGCCATCGAACAGAAGGCGACCAGCCACAATCCGCGCTCGACGGTCGGCACGGTCACGGAGATCCACGATTATCTGCGCCTGCTGTTCGCCCGCGCCGGCACGCCGTACTGCCCGGAACACGGCCTGCCGCTGGAGGCGCGGACGGTCTCGCAGATGGTCGACCACGCGCTGGCGCTGCCGGCGGACACGAAATTGATGATCCTCGCGCCGGTCGTCGCCGGGCGCAAGGGCGAGCAGCTCGATCTCATCGCCGAATTGCGCGCGCAAGGCTTCGCCCGCCTGCGCGTCGATGGCGCGATCCACGAGATCGACGCGCTGCCCCGGCTCGCCAAGACGCGCAAGCACGACATCGACGTCGTCGTCGACCGGCTCAAGGTGCGCGAGGACATGCGCCAGCGCCTCGCCGAATCGTTCGAAACCGCGCTCTCCCACGCCGACGGCCGCGCCGTCGCGCTGGAAATGGATTCCGGCAGGGAACATCCGTTTTCGAGCCGGTTCGCCTGTCCGGCGTGCGCGTATTCGTTGCAGGAACTCGAACCGCGCCTGTTTTCGTTCAACAACCCGGCGGGCGCCTGCCCGGAATGCGACGGTCTCGGCGCGATCCAGTTCTTCGACCCGAAACGCATCGTCACGCAGCCGGAACTCTCGCTCGCCGCCGGCGCCATCCGTGGCTGGGACCGGCGCAATCCGTTCTATTTCCAGATGATTTCCTCGCTCGCCGAACACTACGGCTTCGACGTCGACACACCGTTCGCGCGGTTGCCCCAGAAAATCCGCCAGATCGTGCTCCACGGTTCCGGCCGCGAAACGATCCGCTTCCGCTACCTCAACGAAAAAGGCACGCGCTTCGACCGCAGCCACGCCTTCGAGGGAATCGTCACCAACCTCGAACGGCGCTACAAGGAAACCGATTCGGCGGCGGTGCGCGAGGAACTCTCCAGGCTGGTCAGCAACACGCCCTGCCCGGCCTGCGGCGGCGCGCGCCTGCGCCGGGAAGCGCGCCACGTGCGCGTCGGCGCCGGACCGGACGCGCTGACGCTGCATCAGATCAACCGCCTGCCGCTCAAGGACGCGCGCGACTATTTTCTCCGCCTGGAGCTGGCCGGCAACAAGGCGAAAATCGCCGAAAAGATACTCAGGGAGATCGCCGGCCGCCTGCGCTTCCTGATCGACGTCGGCCTCGACTACCTCTCGCTCGACCGCTCGGCGGAAACGCTTTCGGGCGGCGAGGCGCAGCGCATCCGGCTGGCCTCCCAGATCGGGTCGGGGCTGACCGGCGTCATGTACGTGCTCGACGAACCGTCGATCGGCCTGCACCAGCGCGACAACCGCCGCCTGCTCGAAACGCTGCGCCACCTGCGCGACATCGGCAACACGGTCATCGTCGTCGAGCACGACGAGGAAGCCATCCTGGGCGCGGATCACGTCGTCGACATCGGGCCGGGCGCCGGGCCGCACGGCGGTTTCGTCGTCGCCGAGGGCGCGCCCGCGCGAATCGTGGCCAACCGCGCCTCGCTGACCGGCGATTACCTCGCCGGCCGGCGGCGCATCGAAGCGCCCGGCGCGCCCCGCCGCTTCGATCCGGGGCGCGTGCTGAAGGTCGTCGGCGCGCGCGGCAACAACCTGAAGAACGTCACGCTCGAACTGCCGGTCGGTTTGTTTACCTGCGTCACCGGCGTTTCGGGTTCCGGCAAGTCGACGCTGATCAACGACACGCTCCACGCCGCCGCCGCCAGGCGTCTCTACGGCGCGTTCGCCGAGCCGGCGGAGCACGACGCGATCGTCGGCCTCGAACAGTTCGACAAGGCGATCGCCGTCGACCAGTCGCCGATCGGCCGCACGCCGCGCTCCAACCCGGCCACCTACACCGGCCTGCTGACACCGATCCGCGAGCTGTTCGCCGGCGTGCCCGAGGCGCGCGCGCGCGGCTACGGCCCCGGCCGGTTTTCGTTCAATGTCAAGGGCGGGCGCTGCGAAGCCTGCCAGGGCGACGGAGTCATCAAGGTCGAAATGCACTTCCTGCCCGACGTCTACGTCAACTGCGATGTCTGCCGCGGCCAGCGCTACAACCGCGAGACGCTGGAAATCCGCTACAAGGGCAAGAGCATCCACGACGTCTTGGCGATGACCGTCGACGAGGCGCGCGAATTCTTCGACGCCGTCCCGTCCATCGCCCACAAGCTGCAAACGCTCATCGACGTCGGCCTCGCCTACGTCACGCTCGGCCAGCCGGCCACCACGCTTTCCGGCGGCGAGGCGCAGCGCGTCAAGCTCGCGCTCGAACTCTCCCGGCGCGATACCGGCAACACGCTCTACATCCTCGACGAACCGACCACCGGCCTGCATTTCCGGGACATCGAGATGCTGCTCGGCGTGCTGCACCGGCTGGCCGGCCACGGCAACACCGTCGTCGTCATCGAGCACAATCTCGACGTCATCAAAACCGCCGACTGGATCGTCGATCTCGGACCGGAAGGCGGCGACGGCGGCGGCCGGATCCTGGCGGCGGGCACGCCCAGGGCCATCGCCGAAAGCGGGATCGGGCACACCGGACGATTCCTGAAACCCTTGCTGACCAAGAGGAAATGATGCCGCCAACCTCGCCGCGCCCGCCGTTCGCGCCCTGCCGGTGACGCCGTTTTTCCCGGAGCGGCGCTCCGGCGCGCGGGCCGCGAGGCCGTGGTTTGCCGGAGAAAACAACATTTTTTCCCGTTTTCCGGATTTTTCGTGGTTTTTCCTCTTCCATTCACGTTCGTAAGGTGTAAGAATTACCCTGCGTTTTCCCCACGACCCTCTGCAATCAACACAGGAGATGCTATGAACAAGTCTGAATTGATCGAAACAATCGCAAACAAAGCCGACCTGTCCAAGGTGGCTTCCGGCAAGGCGCTCGACGCCGCGCTCGAAACGATCGTCCATGCCGTGGCCAAGGGCGACGGCGTGAGCCTGGTCGGCTTCGGTTCCTTCAAGTCCGCCGCGCGCGCCGCCCGCGAAGGCAAGAATCCGAAGACCGGCGAAAAGATCAAGATCCCGGCGACCACCGTTCCCAAGTTTTCCGCCGGCGCCACGTTCAAGGCAACCGTCGCCGCCGCCAACAAGACCAAGAAGAGAAAGTAGTTCCAGCATCTCCTGAATCGGGAAGTCGGCCTGCGCGCCGACTTTTTTTTCGTTTTCGAAACACGGAGAACTAGGATTTTCACCGGAGCGAACGATCTCCGCCCCCGCGCCAGGGCAAGCCTCCCTCTTGAGAAAGGCGGCCCGCGGCGAAGCCGCGGGTCGGAAGGAGTCCGGCAATTGAATCTCTGGAAACAAATATTTGATGAACGAACTGGATTCCCGCTTTCGCGGGAATGACGAGGGGATGAAAGCGGCAAGGGCAACGGCGAACCGGATTCCGGCTTGTCAAGGAAATGACGGTTTTTCCTGTCTGTCCGCGTTTGATGATTCAACGGCCCGACTCCTTCCGACCCGCCTTCGGCGGGCCACCTCCCTCAAGAGGGAAGCTTATCCAAGCGCTTCGCGCGAGTCGGAACGAGTGCGCAAGCCGCTTTCCCCCCAATCCCGTCATTCCCGCGAACGCGGGAATCCGGCGCGTACTTTCCGGCGCGAAGCGCCGCAAACCAAACCTCCCTATCGAGGGAGGTGTCGCGCCGAAGGCGTGACGGAAGGAGTTTGGCGATTGAATTCCCCGGCACGGACAAACAGGGGAAAACCATCATTCCGGCGAAAGCCGGTTCGTCAAAAATGGAGCGCGGGCGTCCCGTTCGCAAAAAAAGCGGACGGAGCGGGGATCCCCCGCGCTCCATGTTCCGGTCCCGTCCGCCGCGCTCGATCGCCAGACTCCTTCCGGCTTGCGCCGTCGCGCGATCCGCTATCCCTCGATAGAGAGGCTGATTCGGCGGCGCTTTGCGCGAGTCGAGACTGGATCGGTCTTGATTCAGGCGGCGACCGTTCCATTTCTTCGTCATTCCAGCTTTCGCGTGAATGACGGGAGTTCGTTTGAGTTTCATCCAAAAATGCGATGTCATCCGGGCGCGACCGATAGGGAGATGGGCTACGTCAATGCCTTGGGGCTATTCGTCGCAAGCTGCCACGACGCGAGCGGATATCTCCATCTGTTCGTGGCGAAGCAGGCCGCGAGCCGGAATTCGCGGGCGGGGGCAACGGGGGCGAAAAATTTTCGCCCCCATGAGTCTCGCGGCAAAAGGTTTTCAACCGCCGCACTGGATTCCGGCTTGCGCCGGAATGATGGTCTCCCGTTTGTCCGCGTCCGGGAATCCCCCCGTCATGCCCTCGGCGCGACACCTTCCTCAAGAGGAAGGCTTGTCTCGGCGGCGTGATCCGCGCATACCGCGCAGCGCGGATTCCTGGCAAAACGCACGCAGCGCCACTCCATCGTCAGTCCGTCGAGCAGCAGGAGGCGGCCGAGCAGCGGTTCGCCGACGCCGCAGACGAGCTTGAGCGCCTCGGCCGCCTGCATGGCGCCGATGATGCCCGTCAGCGGCGCGAAGACGCCAGTCACGGCGCAGCGCGGTTCCTCGGTCTTTTCGCCTTCGGGAAACAGGCAGTGGTAGCAGGGTGAATCCCTCCGCCTGGAATCGAAAACCGAAATCTGCCCGGCGAAACGCACCGCCGCGCCCGAAACCAGCGGCGCGCGATGCTGGACGCAGGCCCGATTGATGGCGTGGCGCGTATCGAAATTGTCGCAGCAATCGAGCACCACGTCGGCCTCGGCGACGAGCGCGGCGAGCTGTTCCCCGGCCAGGCGCTCGGTGACGGGGACGACGTCGACTTCCGGATTGATGTTCTTCAGGGCAGCCTGGCCCGACAGCGCCTTGGCCTGCCCGATGCGATCCTGCGCGTGCAGGATTTGCCGTTGCAGGTTCGTGAGATCCACCGCGTCGCCGTCGGCCAGGGTGATCTTTCCAACGCCCGCCGAGGCGAGATACAGGGCCGCGGGCGATCCGAGACCGCCCGCCCCGACGATCAGCGCGCGCGCCCCGGCGATGCGCGCCTGCCCCTCGATGCCGATCGGATCGAGCAGGATGTGCCGACTGTAGCGAAGCAATTGTTCGTCGTTCATCGGAAATCGCCACGATGGGCGCGAGCTCTCAATCTGAAAACCGTAGTTTAACCACGACGGGCGCGGCGGAAAATCTTTTTGACCACGGAGGGCACGGAGGAAAACAGAATTTTTAACCACGATGGGCGCGACGAAAAACAAAGAAAACCCCCGTCATTCCCGCGAACGCGGGAATCCAGCGCGTACACTCCGGCGCACCGCGCCGCATCCTTTGAATTGTCGGCCCTTCGGGCCGGAGGCAAGGAACCGGATTCCCGCTTGCGCGGGAATGACGGATTTTCCGTGAATGACGGCGGTGACGGAAGCGGCAAAGGCGGCGGTGGGGTTTGCCTCACTCTTGAGGGATGTGTCGCGCCGAAGGCGTGACGGAAGGAGTCGGGCGGCCGTGTTTCCAGACGCGATCGGGAAAAACCGCCGCCGTGAATCCTTCCGTCTCGCGCTGTCGCGCGAGCCACTTCCCTCAGGAAGGTGGCCTTTCGTGCGGCGCTTCGCGCCGGAAAGTACGTTTCTGGATTCCCGCATTCGCGGGAATGACGGGTTCTTTGTTTTTCGTCGTATCCGCCGTGGTCAATGCTTTTTCGCTCTTGTCTTTCTCCGTGTTTTCCGTGGCCCCGCGCAGGTTGGAATAGGCGCGGCGAACCCAACAAAACCGGCCGGCATACCGGAGCGTTTCATTCATTCCCCTTCCCGCGCAATTCTTCCGGTGTCAGGGAATACAGCGCGTCGAGAAAAACGGCCCGGAACGAACCCGGCCCGCGGCTGCCCGCCGCCGCTTTCGCGCCGCACAGGCCGGCCACGGCGCAGGCGGCGGCCACGGCGGCGAGCCGGTCCGGCGCGCCGGCCGTGAAGGCCGCGACGAGCGCCGACAGCGCGCAGCCGGTGCCGACCACCCGCGTCATGACCGGATGCCCCCAGGGCGCGGCCCAGGTCGTTTCGCCGTCGGTGATGAAATCGGTTTCGCCCGTCACCGCCACGACGGCTCCGGTCGCGCGCGCCAGCCGCTCGGTCGCCTCGACCGCCGCGCCGGAATCCGCCGTCGCGTCGACGCCGCGCCCGCCGCCCGCGCCGCCCGCGAGCGACAGGATTTCCGAGGCGTTGCCGCGAATCGCCGCCGGCCCGCATCGCATGAACTCGCGGCACGCCCGCGTGCGGAAGTCGAGCACGCCCGCCGCCACGGGATCGAGCGTCCACGGCACATTAGCCCGTCCGGCCGCCGCGACGGCCAGGCGCATCGACGCGAGGCGCGCCGGATACAGGGTGCCGACGTTGATCAGCAGCGCGCCGGACAGGGCCGTGAACGACGGCGCTTCCTCCTCGGCGACGACCATCGCCGGCGACGCGCCGGCGGCGAGCAGCACGTTGGCGGTGATTTCCTGCACGACTTCGTTGGTCAGCACGTGCACGAGCGGCGCGGCGGCGCGAAAACGCGCCAGCTCATCGGCGACGGTATCGAGAGGGAGCGGCTTGATCATGCGCCATCCGGGAAGACGAAAAGTGGCAAGTATAAAAGCGGGGCGTGGAATGTGAAACGCCGGGAATCGGTCGGCGTGTACGGTTTTTCGTTTTCCACCGGTAAAAAACGCGGCGCGCTGGTTTTCTCGGCGGGATGGCGCTTTCACCGGCGGAACGCCCACGGGCATCATGAGCGCCGCAATGGCGTCGCCGCGAAGACGCGGCCCGCACCTCCTCGCCACGCCGACGGTTCCGTCCGCGTTTCCGGACGCGGGTTTCCCGCCGGATTCGCCCGGACGGTTCCCCACGGCGGGGCGGCGGGATAGAATCCGCCAGTTGCCGGCTGGGGATCCGCGGCGTTCGCGGCGTGGGATTCTTCGCGCTCGCGGCCCCGTTTCGCGTCGGAAAGCGCAATGGCGGGGCGCGGAGCCGAGTCGGCGATTTCATCTGGCCGCGCCCGTTTCGCAAGACGCTCGCGGCCGGCACGAAGCCTGACGGAGCAAAGGAAATCGGCATGGAACGGCAAGGAGATGGAAAAATCGGGCGATTTTCGTCCGCCGTCCGCATCGTCTCCTGTTTCGCCGCGCTGGCGGCGTTTCCGGCGAGCGCCCGTGGCGCGGACGACCCGTTCGGCGTGGACGCTTCCATCCCGCCCCGCCCGCTGCTCGCGGCGCAAGACGGGAGCGATTTCACGCCTTGCCTGCCGCGACCGCTTGGCGCGGTCTACGGTCTTCTCGACGTGGTCGACCAGGCGCTTTGCCGCAATCCGCAGACGCGCGAAGCCTGGGCCAGCGCCCGCGCGCAGGCGGCCGAGGTCGGCGTGGCGCGCGCCGCCTACCTGCCCCGCATCGACGCCGGCGTGACGGCGTCGCGCCAGCGCGCGGACGGCGACGCCGCCACCGCGCGCGGCGCTTCGCTGACGCTCTCCTGGCTGCTTTACGATTCCGGCGCGCGCGACGCCGATCTCGAAGCCGCGCGCCAGTTGCTGCTCGCCGCGTCGGGCGCGCTCGACGCCACGGTACAGACGGTTTTTCTCGCGGCCATGCAGGCGTACTACGACGCGCAGGCCGCCCGCGCCGCGCTCGACGCCGCGTGGCAGTCGGAAAAAGCCAGCCGCGAGAGCCTGGCGGCGGCGGAGACGCGCCACCGCGTCGGCGCGGCGACGCCGGCCGACAGCCTGCAAGCCCGGACGGCATGGTCGCAGACGGTGCTCGACCGCATCCGGGCCGAGGGTCTGGCCGAAACGGCGCTGGGCGCGCTGGCCAGCGTCATGGGCTTCGACGCCGGTACGCCGGTCGCCCTCGACGCCATCCCCGACGCCGCGCCCGGCGCGGCGTTCGAGCGCGACGTCGAGGCGCTGATCGCCGAGGCGCGCCGCCTGCGGCCCGATCTGCTGGCGGCGGAGGCACGCTTCCGCGCGGCCCAGGCCGGCGTCGAACGCGCGCGCGCCGCCGGCCGCCCCACCCTGTCGCTCTCCGCCGGTCCGGCGTGGCAGGATACCGGATCGATCCGCGCGGATCGCCAATCGATCGGGCTGACGCTGACGCTGCCGCTCTTTTCCGGCCACGAGACAACCTACCGCGTGCGCGCCGCCGAGGCGCGCGCCGAGGCGGCCGGCGCGCAGCGCGAGGCGCTTCGCCAGCAGATCGCGCTGGACGTCTGGACGAACCACCAAAACCTCGTCACCGCCACGCAAGCGGTGAAAAGCGCCGCCGACCTGCTCTCTTCCGCCGAACAGTCCGAGCGCGTCGCGCTGGGCCGCTACAAGGCCGGCGTGGGCACCCTCCTCGACCTGCTCAACGCGCAAAGCGCGCTGGCCAAGGCCCGCGTCCAGCGCATTCAGGCCGCCCTCGACTGGTTCGTCTCGCGCGCCGCGCTGGCCCGGGCCGTAGGCGCGCTCGACAGCCGCCTGCTGCTGCCCGCCGCCGAATTCCCGATTCCCTGAGGATGGAAAACGCCTTGACCACGGCGGGCGCGGCGGACACGGCAAAAAACAAAGAAAGCCCCCGTCATTTCCGCGAACACGGGGATCCAGTACGTACACTCCGGTGCGAAGCGCCACAAGCCAAACCTCCCTCACGAGAGAGGTGCCGCGCCGAAAGCGGAACGAAGGGCGTTTGACGGTTCGGGTTTCCGAAAACGATTGGGAAAAACAATCGCCCGACTCCCTTCCCCCTGCGTCTTTGCTGTGGGCCACCTCCCTCGATAGGGAGGCTTGCCCGGCGCATAGCCTGGATGGGAGCAGCGAAAATTCAGCGGCGAATCGATATCTTCGGCGTCGACACCGTACTCTCCAACGGCCGGAAGGCCACCAACGGCCTCGCCGCGCTCGCCGATCTCGATTCCAACCACGACGGCGTGTTTAACGCATCCGGCGCTCAATACGCCAACGCGCGCCTCTGGAGAGACCTCGACCAGAACGGCATTTCCGGCAAAGACGAACTCACCTCGTTGCAAGCCTCCCTCCCGAGGGGGGTGTCGCGCCGAAGGCGTGACGGAGGAAGTTGGGCGGGGGGATCGGCTTGCGGCGCTTCGCGCCGGGATGTACGCGCTGGATTCCCGCTTTCGCGGGAATGACGATGGCGACGGAGCCGGCGAGACAGCGAGGCTGCGAGAGCAACGGCGAACCGGATTTCCGCTTGTCGAGGAAATGACGGGGATTCGCGGGCGTTCGATTCAAAAACGCGCTATCGCGCGATCCGCCTCCCTTGAGAGGGATGCTTGTCCGGAACGCTTCGCGCGAGTCGAGACCGCCGCGCGGGCCGCTTATTTCAAGAGAAAGGCTTTGATTGGATCACGCCCGTTTGATCCCCGGCCGCCTACCCGCCGACGCCGGCCACGGATTGCCGGCGCACGAGCGTTGGCGTGAAGAGAAAATCTTTGGCGGGTAGCTTCGGGTCTTCCATCCGCGCCATCAGGCGGTGCACGGCCAGTTCGGCCATTTCCCCGACGGGCGGGCGCACGGTGGTGATGGCCGGGCTGACGAGCGAGGAAAACGCCATGTCGTCGATGCCGGCGAGCGAAATGTCGTCCGGGACGCGGACGTCGTGTTCCCGGAATCCCGCGATCATGCCGATCGCCAGCATGTCGTTGACCGCCACCACGCCGTCCGGCCGCCCGCCCGGCGTCGTGGCGATTTCCCGCGCCAGATTTTTCCCCAGCTCGGTCAGTTCGGTATCCCCATAGGCCGATTGCGCCTTGCCCTCGATGACCCGCGCTTCCTTTGCAAGCCCGGCGTCCCGGGCCGCCGCCAGGAAGCCGGCGATCTTGTCGCGCCTGCTGGTCGTCCGGCCCGATGCCGTGGCGAAGGCGAGACGCCGGCAGCCGGCGTCGATCAGGCTCTGGGCGGCGATCCTGCCGGCCCAGTGGTTGTCCATCGATACGTTGTCGGCGCCGATCTTCGCCGCGTCGTCCCCGGTCGACCGGCAGTCGTAGTTGACGATGTTCAGTCCCCGCTCGATCGCGTCCCGGAAGTGGCTTTGGTCGGCCAGCGAGGAGACGACGATGGCGCCCCGCACGCCATGCGACAGGAGGTCCTCCAGGAAAATCGTTTCCTCCGTTTTTTGCCGGTACGTGTTTCCCAGGAAAATCCGGTAGCCGTATTTTTTCCTGGCGACGATTTCTATTTCGCGCGCGAAAAAAGCGAACATGGGATTGACGATCGACGGGACGAGCAGTCCGAGCACCGGAATCCGGCCCGTTTTCAATTGCCGCGCCGCGTGGCTGGGCCGGTAGTTCAGCTCGGCGATGGTCGACCGGACTTTCTCCAGGGTCGCCTGGCTCATCCGGTTGGTTCGCCCGTTCAGCAGATTGGAAACCGTCGTGACGGATACGCCCGAACGGGATGCGACGTCTTGAATGGTGGCCACGGGAAGCGCTCCTTCTTTCATGGTTTCAGGATGACCTTGATGCTCTCCGCCTAGGGGGAAGCGCACGTTTCGAGGGCTTTCTGGAGTTCTTCGAGGGGGAATACGTGGGTCACGAGCTTTTCGAGGTCGATCCGCTCCGACATTTTCAGGGCTATCGGAAAATCCCAGCAGTAGCCCTGGGAGCCTTGCACCCTGATTTCATGGTTGATGAAACGCATGGCGTCGATGGTGATGTCCGGTTTCTCGAAAATTCCGACGATGGTGGCGAGACCGTTCCGCCGAAGGCTGGTCATGGCCTGAATGAAGGTGCCTTCCTTGCCCACGCATTCGAAGGTTTTGTCCATGCCGGCCCCGCCGGAAATTTCCCGCGCGGCCTCTTCGAGTCCCCCGCCGTCCCTGGGGTCGATGGCGTGGCTCGCGCCGAATTCTTTCGCCACCCTCAGGCGGGACGCGGAATGGTCGCAGACCGCGACTTCCGCCGCGCCGCTCAGCCGGCACAAGGCGGCGACGAGGATGCCGATGGCGCCGGCGCCAATGACGAGAACCTTCTCCCCAAGCCCGACGCCGGCGCGGCGTACCGCGTGGGTCGCCACGGACAGGGGTTCGATCAGGGCGCCGGCGGCGTCGCTCAGGCGCGGCGGCAGGAGGTGCGCGTGGGCTTCCTTGACGGTGATGTAATCGGCCATGGCGCCGTCGCCGTTCCGGTAGGTGAAGCTGATGCGTTCGCAATAGCCGTAATCGCCGTGGAGGCAGGCGTCGCATTGGCCGCGGACGATACAAGGCTCCACCGTTATGCGGTCGCCCGCCCTGACCCTGGCGACATCCTTGCCCAGGGCGACGACGCGGCCCGAAAACTCGTGGCCGATGGTGACCGGGAGGGGAACCGAGGGGTGCCTGCCCGAAAAGATGTGCAGGTCGCTGCCGCAAATCGCGCTCGCGGCGATTTTTACCACCACTTCGTCGTCCGCCGGCGCCATGACCGGCCGCTCGATGAAATCCGTCACTCCGGGACTGACGACTCTCCCAAGGCGATTCCTGAAAAGTTCTTTCATCCTGTCTTGCCTTTTTCCGTCTTTTCCGGCCTCTTCTGGTCGATTCATCGGCGGGCGAAGCGGTCATCCCGCCGTTTCGCCGGGGAAACGGCCGCCCGCCCGGCGTCCGGGAGAGAGATTCCGCCGGTTCCGGCCGGAATTTCCGCGTGTCCGGCGCTATCCCCGAATTCCCTTGAGACAAGTTCCGGGGACCGTGGTTCTCCCGTTCAGTCCCAGAAAACCGTGGCGCCCCTGTGCGCCGAGGTGGTGTTTTTCCGATACAGGGCCAGCCAGCCCGTCGCGGGCTTTTCGACCGGAACGAAGCCTTCCCGCCGCCGCCTGAATTCTTCCTCGCCGACCTCGACATCCAGGCGGCGCGCTTCGATGTCGATGTGGATCGCGTCGCCGTCCCGGATGAAGGCGATGTTGCCGCCTTCGTAGGCTTCGGGACTCACGTGGCCGATGGCCAGTCCGCCGGTGGCGCCGGAAAAGCGCCCGTCCGAAACCAGGGCGATCTTCGTTCCCAGGCCCTTGCCCAGAACGGCGGCCATGAAGGTTTCCATGTGCGGCATTCCCGGCGAACCCCTCGGCCCTTCGTAGCGGATGACGACCACGTCGCCCGCGACGATCTCGTCTTTCAGGATGGCGTTCCAGGCATCGTCCTGGGAATCGTAGACCCTGGCCTTGCCGGAAAATTTCCAGGCCGCCTCGTCCACGGCGCTGAACTTGACGATGGCGCTTTCCGTGCCGATGTTGCCGTGGAGCACGGCGAGACCGCCCTGGGGATGGATGGGGTCGCTCGCCGGGCGTATCACTTCGGCATTTCCGTTCACCGCCTTTTCCGCCCGTTCCCCGATGTCGCCGAACAGCCCCCTGGCGGAAGCGTCGATCTTGCCGGCCCGGACCAGTTCCTTCAGCACCGCGCCCAGACCGCCGGCCCGCGAGAATTCGACCATGGTATGGGTCTTGTGGCTGGGGTAGATGCTGTTCAGCACCGGCACTTCGCGGCTCAGCGCGTCGAAGGTTTCGGGGGTGATGTCGAAACCCATCTGCCGGGCCATGGCCGGAATGTGCAGGAGACTGTTGGAGGAACCGCCGGTGGCCATCATGTAGCGCACCGCGTTTTCAAAACTGCTCCGGGTGATGAAGCCGGAAGGGCGCTCCTCCTTTTTCACCGCTTCCACGATGCGCAGCGCGGCCCGCCGGGCCATCTCCCGCCACTCCGCGCTCTGGCTGCGCACGCTGGCGTTGCCGTCGGGCGAAAGCCCCAGCACCTCGGCACAGGCGCACATGGTGTTGGCCGTTCCCATGAAGGGGCACGCGCCGGGCGTGGGGCAGGCGTTGCGCACGATCGCCTTGTATTCTTCGCGGGGAATGTCTCCGGCAACCTAGGCGGCATAGGCTTGCTTGGTATGGGTCAGGGTCAGCATTTTCCCGTGGTGTTCGCCGGGCAGCATGTAGCCGCCGGTGAACATCACCGTGGGAATGTCGACCCGCAAGGCGCCCATGATCATGCCGGGCACCACCTTGTCGCAGGTCGCCATGACGACCATGCCTTCGAGCATGTTCAGTTCGGCGGTCGTTTCCACTTCCGAGGAAACCAGATCGCGGGCCGGCAACGTGTAGCGATCGCCCGGCGTATTCGAGCAAATGCCGTCGCAAATCCCCGAAATGGGCAACTCCAGCGCCAGACCGCCCGCTTCGTGGATGGTCTCTTTCATCAGGGGAATCACTTCCCTGAAAGGAAAATGGCCGGGATTCATTTCATTCCAGGAATTGACGAGTCCGATGACCGGACGCCTGGCGTCTTCCCCGGAAATGCCCATTGCGTAGAGCAGGGCGTTGCGGTGATCCAGCGATTCTTCGTTCCAGTTCCTTATCATTTCATTTCTCCCGAATGCGTTCGTCTTTCCGCCGGAGGCGGTCAGGCGCAGTAGACGCCGCCGTTGATGTCCAGCGTGATTCCGGTGATGAATCCGTCGTATTCCGAGGCCAGGAAGACGACGGGGCGGGCGACGTCGTCGACGCCGCCGGCGCGGGCCAGCGGGATTCCCCGGATCGTTTCCTCGGCGGATTCCCTGGTCGTGTGGGTGTCGTGGAAACTGGTGCCGAGGATCAGGCCCGGAGCCACCGCGTTGACGCGGATGCCCTGGGGCGCCAGTTCGTTGGACAGGGCGCGGGTGAACGTCAGCGCCGCGCCCTTGGCGGTCGAGTAGGCGAGCGAGCCGGGGTGCCCGCCCTTGCGGCCGGCCAGCGACGCGATGTTGACGATGGAAGCGCCGCCGGCCCTGGCGAGATACGGCGCGGCCGCGCGCGTCACCAGCAGCATTGAGGTCATGTTGACGTCGAGAACCTGCCGCCAGAACGACGGATCCACCTCGCCGAGAACCCGGCGCGCCACCAGTCCTCCGGCGTTGTTAACCAGGACATCCAGTCCGCCGAGAAAATCCGCGGCCTGGTCGACCGTCCGGGCCGCGGCGGAGTCGGCGGTCAGATCCGCCTGGAAACAGCGCGCCTTGCGCCCGACCGACTCGGCCAGCGCGACGATCTCCCGCGCGCCCCGTTCGTTGGAATGGTAATGAACGGCGACGTCGCATCCGGCTTCGAGCAATCCTTTCACGATCGCCTTGCCGATTCCCTGTCCTCCCGCCGTCACCAGCGCGCGCTTGCCAATCAGCGATCCCATGACCCTGCCTCCCGATAAAAAGACTGAAACGTTTGAAAAATCCGGCTCTCCGGCGAGCGCCGCGCAAAATCGCCCGGCATTTCCCCCCATTGAAGCGCCCGCCCGCCGAATACCTCGCCGCCGCCAACATCGAACGGCGCGTGTACCGTTAAACATCCGCCCGCGAAACGATACGCCCATCCACGCGATTTGTACAATTCTCAAAGGATCTCGATGGATCACGGCCAAAAACCCGCAAGCCCGGCCTCCCCGCCCCGCGCTGTCGCGCGGGCCATCTCCCCCTGAAGGAGATGTCGCGCCAAAGCGTGGCAAAGAAAGTCCCGCTCTGGCGCGAAGCGCCGCAAGCCAAGCCTCCCTCGTGAGGGAAGTGTTACGCCGAAGGCGTAACGAAAGGAGTTGGGCAGTTGAATCATCAAACGCGGATGAACAGAAAACTATCCCCCCTCGATCACCAAAATCTAGGTCGTTCATCAAACATCCACGCCAGCAACTCAACCGCCCGACTCCTTCCGACTTGCGGCTTCGCCGTGGGCCATCTCTCTCAAAAGAGAGGCTTGGTTTGCGGCGCTTCGCGCCGAAAGGTACGCGCTGGATTCTCGCTTTCGCGGAAATGACGGTTTTTCTTTGTTTTTCGTCGTGCTCGTCCATCTTCCTTCAGATTTTCCCCCGTGTTCACCGTAGTTGGCGTATTTTCGCCTTTCGCCGATCCCACCGTGATTCAGTGGTTTTCCCGATTTCCCGTCGTGCCCGTTGCGGTTTCGATTCTTTCGCGGCAGGATGCGCGGACGATCGAGACGAAACGAGACGAGACGAAATGACTCCGGGTTATTTTCCGCATGAATGACGATTCACCCTCTCCCCGGACGGATTCGCCGTATCCGAGGCAGCTGGCGCTCCAGGGCGCGGCGATTTTCGCCGTCCTTGGCGTCGCTTGGCCGTATTGCCTGTTTCGCCAACAGCCGCTGCCGTGGCTCGAAACCTCGCTCCTGATCGGATCGCTGGCTTTTCTGTTCGCCTGTCTGACCCGCCAATTCTGGTGGTGGCGGATCATTCACGCGCTGTTCGCGCCCGCCGCCGTCCTCCTTTCCGGGCTGAACATCGATCCAGGATGGTATCTGGCGGCTTTCGCGCTGACGTTTCTCGTCTATCGCGGCGCGCTGACGAGCCGGGTTCCGCTGTACCTGTCGAGCCGGGAAACCACCCAGGCGCTGGCCGGACTGCTCGCCGGCGAGTCCGCCGGGAAGATCGTCGATCTCGGCGCCGGCGCGGGCGGTCTCGCCTGCGCGCTCGCCAGGGCGCTGAAAGACGTCCACATCTCCTGCGTCGAAAACTCGTATCTTCCGTGGGCGATCGGCTTTCTGCGCGCGGCAAGGCTGCCGAACTGCCACTGGAGGCTGGGCAGTCTCTGGGACGTTTCGCTGGCCGAATACGGCGTCGCTTACGCCTTTCTGTCCCCCGCGCCGATGAGCCGCCTGTGGCTCAAGGTCAAAAGCGAAATGCGTCCGGGCGCGCTGTTCATAAGCAACAGCTTTCCCGTGCCGGAGGTCGAAGCCAGCGCCGAAATCGAAGTCGGCGACGCGAGGAAAACGCGGCTCTATTGCTACCGGCTGTGAAAACCCCGGCCACGGCGGGAGGCGAAAATCTTTTGGCCACGGCGCTTCGCGCCGGAATGAGCGCAGTGAGCAAGATGCCCGCGCTCCATTTTTGGGTTCATGGTCTTTCGGGCTGGGACAACGGAAGCGCGTTCCACGACCGAAAACACCCCGGAACGAAACCGTGGTTTTTCCGTTCGCCGTTTGGTGTTACATTGACCGATCTGTTTGCGCTTTCCCGCCGCACGGTCGGCAACGGACATGGACCATCTGATTCGAGATTCCGCGCCCATCGAACTCTATGCGTGGCTGGACACCGACGCCGAGATTCCCGGCTGGGACGTTTTCTCGTCCAATCCGTTCAACCTGCCGCTGCCCGAGGACAATTTCACCACCGTCCAGAACTATTTCGCGGAATACCACTTGGAGTATTACCGCCAGCGCCTGTTCAAGGAATTTCCCAGCCGCCTGCACGCGCTTTTGTTTTTCGCCACGCGCGTCGACGCGGAGAATTTCCGGGCCAAGCATCCCACGCGGGTTTTTGGCAAACACCTCGTCCCCGCGCGCAGCCGGGGCGCTTACGTCGTCTCGTTCCACGATTCGAGCTGGCTCGACTACCTGCGCCTGCCGCACAGTCTCAATCTGGCGACGCTCGACGAGGTGTCGAACCACTACTGGCGGGGCCGGCTGGTCGAGGAAGCCGGGCTGACGTTCATGGACAACGCCTGGCGGGAACCCCCCGTCATCGAAGCCCTGTTCCAAGGAACGATCGAACCGGTGACGCACCATCACCACACCCCCTGGCTGCCCGGATTCTCCTGATCGGGCTTGGGGAAAGCAGTCAAGCGCGGCGGGCGCGGCGGGCGCGGTGAAAAACAGGACTTTAACCACGGAGCGCGTGGAGAGAATCGGATTTTTCGGCTGAAAAAGAGCGGTTTCAGTTTTTGCCGGGCAGCGGCGTTCTCGGCGCCTCGTCGCGCCGCGTTTGTTTACCCGGTTTCTTTGGCGGCGGCGCGGGATGTGCCTGTGCCTTGGGCTGCGGCTTGGGACGGAGCCACGGATTCACCGGGTAGCCGGGCGGGCGGAGCAGGACTTGGCGCGAACGAAAACTCACGGGCGGCGCGCGCATCACTACTTGGCCGTTGCCGTCGACGATGGCGGCATCGAGCCGCAGATACCGATTCGACGGCAGGAAGCCTTCCGGCCAGAACTCTTGCGGAATCACGAATTCGGGTGTCGTGAACCGCTGGTCGACGAGACGCTCGTCGACGCGCACGACGAAGGCGTGGCCCTCGCCCGGCCGCAACGGAGGATCGGCGGCCAGGCGGATTTCGAGGCGCGAAGTATCGCCGGCCACGCTGCCGCCGTCCTCCGGTCTGACGACCATCAGGCTCCGGTACGGCGGAACGGCCTCCGGCGGTTCCCGCGCCGCCGGTTTCGCGCCCGCGCCCTTCACTGGCGCGGAGTCCGGCGGCGCGGGAATCACCGTCAACGGCCGCGGCGTCAGTTCCTTCGCCCCCGGCCGTGGTTTGTCGGAAAACACCGGGCCGTTCTGGCCGCGCGTCACGTATACGCCCTGCCCCAGCGCCGCCGCGCAACAGAACGCCAGCGACAGAAAAAACGCGCGCGCGATTGGAGAATAAGGCTTCATGCTCGCCTCCAGGTTCGCCGCCCCGGAATCCGGACGGAATGCGGGGAGTATCGGCCCGCGCCGATTCGCGCGCAAGCCTGATCGCCCGCATCATTCCATTCCAGACTGCACGCGCCTTTGTCGACTTCGCCTTGCTGGGCATTCGCTTTTTCGCCCTTCATGGTCAATGTTTTTCGCTTTTCGCCACGCCGCCGCGCTTCGGCTTCCTTTTCGGATTTTCCGTCGTGTCCATCGTGGCCGATGACCTTCGTATCATTGCCGGCGGATCGGTTCAGTCCGGGCGGAACAGGGAGCGCGTGCCGAAAAGCGGGGATCTGAAGGGTCTGTCTTCGCCGTTGAGATATTCCGCGTGGTAGCGTTCGATGCGCTCGATTTCATCCCGCGATCCGAGGATCACCGGGGTGCGCGGGCGCAGGCTGGCGGGAACGATGTCGGCGATGCGGGCGTCGCCCGTGGAGGCCATGCCGCCGCCCTGCTCGACGAGCACGGCCATCGGGCTGGCCTTGTGCAGCAGGCCGGTCCGCAGGCCGTCGTGCCGGCCGATCGTGGTGACGTCCCTCTCGCGCAGGATCAGCCGGCCCAGGGAAACGCTTTGCGAAATCGCCTTGCAGGAACGCACCACGTCGCTGACGAACATGGAGAAATCACCGGCGAGGGCCGGGTTGCGGCGCTGTTCTTCGACCAGATACTTTTACGTTGGTACGCCCGAATCGCATGGCGATGCTCCCGGAAAAGACTCCCGGTCACAGAATCAGGTTGAAGCGATTGAATTCGTGTGATAGAAAAACATTGGTTAAATATTTTATGGATTTGATTTAGTGATCGTTTGCCGATGAAAAATATCACCATTCGCCAACTCCAGATTTTTTCCGCGGCGGCGACGCATCTTTCGTTTGCCCGCGCCGCCGAGGAACTGCATCTGACGCACGCCGCCATTTCCCTGCAAATCAAGCAACTGGAAGAGGTTTCGGACTCCGCGCTGTTCGACCGCATCGGCAAGCGCGTCTACCTGACCGACGCCGGCGAGGTGCTGTCCGACTACGCCCGGCAGATCCTGCGCCTGATCAAGGACGCGGACGAATCGCTGATGGCCTTGAAGGGGCTGAAGGGCGGGCGCGTATCGATCGCCGTCACGAGCACGGCGGAATACTTTGCTCCCGGACTGCTGGCCGCGTTCCGCAAGAAACATCCCGACGTGCGGGTCAGGCTGCTGGTCGACAACCGCGAGGAAGTGGCCCGGCTGCTGGAGGCCAACGAGGTCGACATGGCCGTCATGGGGCGCCCTCCGGCGAACATGGACGCCGAGGCGGTCAATTTCGCGCCGCATCCGTTCGTCATCGTCTGCGGCGCGGAACACCCGCTGGCCGGACGCCGCGGACTGACCGTCGGCGACATCGTCGCCGAGCCGATGATCGTCCGCGAAGCCGGCTCCGGCACGCGGTCGGCGATGGAGGAATTTTTCCGCCTGCGCGCCATCGAACCGAACATCGTCATGGAAATGGGCAGCAACGAAGCCATCAAGCAAGCCGTCGTGGCCGGGCTGGGAATCAGCTTCCTCTCGCGGCACACGCTGGGCCTGGAGCTTTCCACCGGGCACCTGATCGTGCTCCAGGTCGAGGGCGCTTCGGTGATGCGCCGCTGGTTCATGGTGCGGCACAAGGAAAAACGGCTGACGCCGGCACTCGCCGCCTTCTGGGATTTCGTCCTCGAATTCGCGCCGGACTATCTCGAAAAACTGGCGCATCCGGAACTCGTGAATCCGGAAATTCCGTTTGAAAAAAGCAGCTAACCACGGCGGACACGACGGGCACGGCAAAAAGACAAAAGTGAAAGAAATTCCTGTCATGCCGGCGCGAGCCGGTATCCAGGACGACGACCGGGAAACCGAAGTCACCCGTTGCCTTTCGCCGTGTCCGTCATGGTATGAAGTCTCTCTCGATGGAAGTGGCGCGCGGTGAAACCGCGAGCCGGAAGGCGTCGGAGGGTGAATTTCAGAGGCGAATCTTTGATCGCCGAAATCCAGTCCGCATAGGTTGAGGTGAGCGAAGCGAACCCCAACATTTGCGCCTGCCGTGTTTTTCAATCATGGCGCGGTGAATTTCACGGGGGTGAATATCATCCGCTCGCCGTGTCCCGGCGTTTGCGCCTCTTTGTTCAACCGCTCGTGTTGGGGTTCGCTCCGCTTGCCCCAGTCTATGATCTGAAATAAAACCTCTCTCTTGAGGGAGGTGGCCTGTGGCAAAGCCGTAGGCCGGAAGGAGTCAAACCGTCGAGGAAAAAATCGGGCCGTTCCACCCTGTTCGCGTTTGCAAGTCCACCGCCAAACTTCCTCCGCCACGCCTTCGGCGCGGCACTTCCCTCTTGAGGAAGGCAAAAGCCGATGCCGTTTCGCGGTTTGTCCGATCCGCGCGCTCTTTTTCCGAGCGAGAACGGGCCGCCCGTCACCGAACCGTAACACGCGGCGCTTATGCTTCCTCCCGTTTTTCACAGGAGGAGATTATTCATGCGTTTCACCCTTTCATCGTTCGCGGCGCTTGCGGCCGCTCTTTGTTCGCTGCCCGCCGCCGCGCAGACCATCTATCCGATCGACCGGGCGGAAATCCTCGCCGGCAGCCGTTTCGACCTGAAGGTGGAGTTTCCCGGCGTCGTCGATCCGGCCAGGGTTTCGCTGACCATCAACGGCCACGATCATGCCCGCGTGCTGGGCAGGAGCGCCGAGCTGATCGCCCGCGAGGACGGCAAGGAGGTTTCGAGCCTGCTGCTGCGCGACGTTTCGCTCGCCCGCCCCGGCGTCTATACGGTCACGGCCGGCGACGGCGCGGCCACGCGGTCGGTCAACTGGACCGTTTATGGCACGCCGGCCCGGCGCGCGGCGAAGAACGTCATCCTGTTCATCGGCGACGGCTTCTCGATCGGCCACCGCACCGCGGCCCGCCTTCTGTCCAGGGGCGTCGAGAGCGGCAAGATCAAGGGCAAGCTGGCGGTCGACGAGATGCCGTACATGGCGCTCCTGACCACGCAGGGCACCGATTCGATCATCACCGACTCGGCCAACGCCGCGCACGCCTATACCACCGGCCATAAATCCTGCGTCAACGCGCTGGGCGTCTACTGCTCGCGCGCCGCCAAATCGCTCGACCACCCGAAGGTGGAGACGCTGACCTCGCTCGCCAAGCGCAAGGGCATGGCCGTCGGCGCGGTGACCAATTCCGAGATCGAGGACGCCACGCCCGCCGCGATGGTCGCGCACACGCGCCGCCGTTCCGATTACAACGACATCGTCAGGATGTACTACGACAGCGGAATCGACGTGATGATGGGCGGCGGTTCGCCGAATTTCCTGCCCAGGAGCGTGGCCGGCTCGAAGCGCGCCGACGAGGATGATTACATCGCCAGGTTCCGGGACGCCGGTTACGCGGTGGTCACGACCCGGAGCGAAATGCTCGCGGCGGCGGAGAACGCGAAAACGACCCGGCTGCTCGGCCTGTACAACACAGGCAACGTGGACGGCGCGCTCGATCTGAAATTCCTCAAGAAAGGCTCGGTCGCCAAGTTTCCCGATCAGCCCGACGTGGTCGAGGAAATGCGCGCGGCGATCAAGATTCTGTCGCGCAACAAGAACGGTTTCGTGCTGATGGTCGAATCGGCGCGCATCGACAAGTATTCGCATTCGATGGACCCCGAACGCGCGATCTACGACACCATCATGCTCGACAACGCGGTCGGCGCGGCGCGGGACTGGGCCAAGGCCAACGGCAACAACACGCTGATCCTGGTCACGGCCGACCACAGCCATCCGGTCAGCGTGATCGGCACGGTCGACGACAACGCGCCCGGCGGCGAAATGCGCAACAAGGTGAAAATTTACGAGGACGCCGGCTTCCCCGATTACCGGCCAAACGGCGAAGGCTATCCGGTTAGCGTCGATGTGCCGCGCCGCCTGCGCTTCATCTTTGGCGCGCATCCTGACTATTACGACACGTTCCGCCCCTTCCTCGACGGCGAATTCGTGCCGGCGATCAAGAACAACGACGGCGTGATGGTCGCCAACGAGAAATACCGGGACGTTCCGGGCGCCGTGCTGCGCGTCGGCAACCTGCCGAACGAAGGGCCGCGCGCGGCCAACCAGGGCATCCATTCGGGCGACGACGTGATCCTGACGGCGATGGGGCCGGGCGCCGAAAAGGTTCGCGGCCAGATGGAAAACACCGACCTCTTCCGCGTCATCGCCGAGGCGATTTCGCTGGCGCCCAATGGGAAATCCGCCGCCACGGCCAAGCCCTGATGCCTTCCCCGGATTCCCGCCGTCCCGCCCCGGAGAGCGCCGCGCTCTCCCGGCGGGCTTTTCTTCTGCTTCCCCTGCTCGTCGTTCCCGCCGTCCCCGCCCTGGGACGGACGGCCGAGGCGCTGAGTTTCGATGGGCTGTACCAATCGATCGGCGTGCTGGGCATCCGGTATTCCGAGCGGGCGCTCTCGCTCAAGGGCCGGCCGGTGCGGATGCGCGGCTTCATGGCGCCTCCGCTCAAGCCGGAAAGCGCGTTTTTCGTGCTCACCCGCGAGCCGGTCGCGGTGTGCCCGTTCTGCGCCTCGGACGCCGAATGGCCCGTCGACATCGTGGTCATCTACCTGAAAAAGACGCTCGCGCCCGTCGACTTCCGGCAACGCATCGAGGTCGAGGGACGGCTCGAAATCGGCTCCTGGACCGACCCGCGCACCGGTTTCGTCAGCCAGGTGCGCCTCGTCGACGCGGAACTCGCGCGCTGACATGGGAGAGGCGCTGCAAGCCAGCAACGTGCGCTGGCGATTCCCCGGCCAGCAACGCGCGCTGTTCGAAATCGCCCGGCTCGACCTGGCGGCGGGCGCGAGCCTCGGCATCCGCGGCCCGTCGGGCGCCGGAAAGACGACGCTGTTCCACTGCCTGTCCGGCATCGCCGTCCCGGATTCGGGAAGCGTCCGCTGGGACGATACGGATTTGTGCGCGCTGCGGCCGGAAGCGCGCGATCTCTGGCGCCGCCGCCGGCTCGGACTCGTTTTTCAGGATTTTCACCTGGTCGAAGGATTGACGGCCATCGACAACGTCATGCTCCCCGCGCATTTCGACCGCTGGCGTCCGCCGGCCGATCTGCGCCGCCGGGCCGGACAATTGCTCGACGACGTCGGCATCGGCTGTCCGCGCCGCGATGTGGCCCTACTCTCGCGCGGCGAACGCCAGCGCGTGGCTTTCGCCCGCGCCATGCTCTTCGACCCCGGAATCGTCCTCGCGGACGAACCGACGGCCAGCCTCGACCCGGATTACCGCGCCCGGATCGGCGGCCTGCTGGTCGAACTCGCGCGAACGCGGGAAGCCACGCTGATCGTCGTCTCGCACGACCACGAACTGCTCGACCGCCTCGACCGCCGCATGACGCTCGAAAACGGAACGCTGCGATGACCACGGAAAAAGCATCCGCCGGGCACGGCGAAAACAACAACTCATTTTGAATTTGAATTTGCAGAAGCAACGAACTGGATTCCCGCGTTCGCGGGAATGACGGAAATTTGTGGGCGGTTACGGGAATCTTGGCGATTACGGAAATTTGTATGCGATCAATTCAAAAACGCGCCACCGCGCGAGCCATCTTCCTCAAAAGGGAGGCTGGCGTTTCGCGCCGGAATTACGCGCGGGATTCCCGCGTTCGCGGGAATGACGGATTTTCTCTTTCGCCTTTCTCCGTGTTTTTCCGCGCCCTCCGTGGTCAATGTTTTTCGCCCTTCGCCGCGTCCGCCGTGGCCGAAAAAATTCCTCCAGCATTTCAACCACAAAGCCCAAAATGAACCCTTTTCCCGTCGTCTTCGCCGATTTGCGCCGCAATCGCCTGCTGGCGCTGGCGACCGTCGCGCTGGTCGCTCTCGCGCTGGCCAGCGGAATCGCCGTCATCTCCCAGGAGCGCGCGCTGCGTCAGGGCAGCGCGCGGGCCGCCAACGATTTCGATCTGCTGATCGGCGCTCCCGGCAGTCCGACGCAACTGGTCTTGAGCGCGGTCTACCTGCAACCGCAAGCCATTCCGCTGCTCGACGGCGCCATCCTGGCCCAGGCCGCGAACGCTCCCGGAGTCACGTTTGCCGCGCCGATCGCCTTCGGCGACCGCTGGCGGGGACATCCGATCGTCGGCGTCACCGCCGACTTCGTCCTGCGCGGCGGCACGCTGGCCGTGCGCGAAGGACGGGTTTTCCAGCGGCGCGGCGAAGCGGTCATCGGCGCGTCGGTGCCGCTGCCCATCGGCGCCCGGATCGGCCCGCGGCACGGCGTCCGCCATCACGACGATGACGGCGACGACGACGAGAAACCCGACGAGGCGCACGCCGCGACCCATTACACCGTCGTCGGACGCCTGCCGGCGAAGCAGACGATCTGGGATACCGCCATCCTGGTGCCGATCGAGGATGCGTGGGCCGTGCACGGCCTGCCCGACGGTCACGGCGTCGCCGCCGGCGAACGCATCGGGCCTCCGTGGGACGCCGCTTCCCTGCCCGGCGCGCCGGCCATCGTCGTGAAGCCGCGATCGGTCGCCGCCGCCTACACGCTGCGCGGCGCGTTCCGCACGCCGCGCAGCGTGGCGCTGTTTCCCGCCGAGGTCCTCAACGAACTGTACACCGCGCTCGGCAACGTGCGCGACATGATGTCGCTGCTGGCCATCGCGGCGCAGGCGCTGGTCGTCGCGGCGGTGTTGATGGCGCTGCTCGTCGGCTTCCTCGCGCGCCGCCGCCAGTTCGCCGTGCTGCGCGCCATCGGCGCTGGCCGGGCCTACGTATTCTGCGCGGTCTGGGCCGAGGTCGCGCTGCTCATCGGCGGCGGCGCTCTCCTTGGACTGCCGCTCGGCTACGCTACCGCCTCGGCGCTGTCGGCGTGGCTCCAGGGAAAAACCGGTTTCGCCATGCGGGCGAGCCTCGGCGTCGAAGAATTCGTCCTGGTCGGATGCCTCGCGCTGGCGGGCGTCCTCTTCGCCACACTGCCCGCCTGGCAAGTCTTCCGCCGCCCCATCGTCGCCGGACTGTCCTCGCAGTGACGCGATGGAAGCGATCGGGGCGGACACGGCAAAAGGCAAGGAAAACCCCTGTCATTCCCACGAACGCGGAAATCCGGTTCGCCTTTGCCCCCATCGGTCGCCGAAATCCAGTTCAATCATCAACCATCCTCGCATCCAACAGCCCAACTCATTTCGACCCGCGGCTTTGCCGCTGGCCACCTCCCTCTTGAGGGAGGTCAACCCCTCCAGCGTGAAGTGCCGCATCCCAGTCGGGCAGGAACAACCATTACTGGTTCATTCCCCCTAAGAACCGTACATGAAAGTTTCCCTTCATACGGCTCAAGCCTTCCCAAGTCCCCTTGCGGGAACCGGCTTCACAACGGTTTG
>JAIRPF010000105.1 GCA_031257115.1 Accumulibacter sp. | reverse complement strand
CCACCGGCTTGCCGTAGGAGGGCGCTTCCGCGAGACGGACGTTGCGCGGGATGATGGTACGATAGACTTTGTCACCGAAATGACCGACGAGTTCGCCGGATACCTGCTGCGTCAGCGTCGAGCGCGGATCGAACATGGTGCGCAGCAGTCCTTCGATTTCCAGCTGCGGATTGAGCCGGGCGCGCACTTTCTTGAGCGTCGCCACGAGGTCGGTCAATCCTTCCAGCGCGTAGTATTCGCATTGCATCGGGATCATCACGGCGTGCGCCGCCGCCAGTCCGTTGACCGTCAGCATGTTGAGCGCCGGCGGGCAGTCCATCAAAATGAAATCGTAGTCGGCGAGCGCCGGCGCGAGCGCGTCGCGCAGGCGGAATTCGCGCCCTTCGATTTCGATCAGCTCGATCTCGGCGCCGGCCAGCTCGCGGTTGGCGGGCAGGATGTCGAAACCGAATTCCGTGCGGAGACGCGCCTCCGCGAAGGTCGAGCCTCCGATCAGGATCTGGTAGACCGTCGGCAGGGCCTCGCGCTTGACCACGCCGCAGCCCGTGGTGGCGTTGCCCTGCGGATCGAGGTCGGCCATCAGCACGCGCTGCCCCAGCTCGGACAGGCACGCCGACAGGTTGACGGCCGTCGTCGTCTTGCCGACGCCGCCTTTCTGGTTGGTCACCGCCAGTATTCTCACCACCTTGCTTTCTCCTGACATGGACGATCGGCCGCCACGCATGGGCGGCGAACACGGCGCTCGCCGCGCCCGCCGTGCCGCCGTGGGCGAAATCCCGCGCTTCATACCGGACGCATCACGACCAGATGCCGCTCGCCCTCGACGCCGGGCACGGCGAGCGGATGCACCGCCTCGACGCGCGCCACGCCGGACAAGCGGGCGATTTCGCCGCGCGGCCAGACGCCTTTCATGGCCAGCCAACGGCCACCTTCCGCCAGCAAATGCCGCGATAGCGCCGCGAACTCCGCCAGTTCGGCGAAGGCGCGGGAGACGATCGCGGCGAAGCCGGATTCCGGATGATACTGCTCGACGCGCCCGGTGTGAACAGAAATGTTCGCCAATTCCAGTTCGATGGCCGCCTGCCGCAGAAACGCCGCTTTCTTGGAATTGCCGTCGAGCAGCGTCACGGCGAGTTCCGGTCGGGCGATGGCCAGCGGAATCCCCGGCGCGCCGCCGCCGCTGCCCACGTCGAGCAGGCGGCCGGCGGCGGGAACGAAGGGCAGGATGGCCAGTGAATCGAGCAGATGGCCGCCGACGGCCTGCTCCTCCTTCAGCGCGGTCAGGCGGTAGGCGCGGTTCCATTTGTAGAGCAGCGCGAGGTAGGCCGGCAATTTTTCCCGCCGCGCGCGAGGCAGGTCGACGCCCAGCGCCGCCAGGCCGTGATCGAGTCGCGCCGCCGCTTCCGCCACGTTCATGCCTGTCCGCGCGAGGCGGCGAGCGCGGCGCGCTTGAGATGGACGAGCAGGACCGAGATCGCCGCCGGCGTCACGCCCTGGATGCGCGAGGCTTGGCCGATGGTCCGCGGACGGCGGCTGGCGAGCTTCTGGCGGATTTCCGCCGACAGTCCGCCGATGCGCGCGTAATCGATGTCCTCCGGCAGCGGCGTTTCCTCGCTGGACAGATTGCGCGCCACTTCCTCGGCCTGCCGTTCGATGTAGCCTTGGTATTTGGCTTGGATTTCGACCTGCTCGGCGACGAGCGGGTCGGCGACGCCCGTGGATTCCCCGATGCCCAGCGCCATCAGCCCGCGATAATCGACCTCCGGCCGGCGCAAGAGATCGTGGAGCGTGTATTCGTGCTCGATCGGCTTGCCGAGCACGGCCGTCAGCGCGGCCATGTCGATTTTGTCCGGGCGCGCCCACGTCGACTTGAGGCGTTCCTGTTCGCGGGCGATCGCCTCGCGCTTTTCGCAAAAGGCCGCCCAGCGCGCCTCGCCGACCAATCCGAGCCGGCGCCCGGTCTCGGTCAGGCGCATGTCGGCGTTGTCCTCGCGCAGGGACAGCCGGTATTCGGCGCGGCTGGTGAACATCCGGTACGGTTCGGAGACACCGCGCGTGATGAGATCGTCGACCAGCACACCGAGATACGCCTCGTCGCGGCGCGGCCACCACGGCGCTTCGTCCCTGGCCTTGAGCGCGGCGTTGACGCCGGCCAGCAAGCCCTGCGCGGCGGCTTCCTCGTAACCGGTCGTGCCGTTGATCTGCCCGGCGAAAAAAAGCCCCTCGACGGCCTGGGTTTCCAGCGAAGCCTTGAGGCCCGCCGGATCGAAATAATCGTATTCGATGGCGTAGCCCGGACGCAGGATGCGGCAGTTCTCCAGCCCCTCCATCGAGCGCACCAGGGCCAGTTGCACGTCGAACGGCAGGCTCGTCGAAATGCCGTTCGGATAGATTTCATGCGTCGTGAGACCTTCGGGTTCGAGAAAGACGTGGTGGCTGTCCTTGCCCGCGAAGCGATGGATCTTGTCCTCGATCGACGGACAATAGCGCGGCCCGGCGCCTTCGATGACGCCGGTGTACATCGGCGAGCGGTCGAGGCCGCCGCGAATGATTTCGTGCGTGCGGGCATTGGTGCCGGTCACCCAGCACGGCATCTGGCGCGGATGCCGCGCCGCCTTGCCGAGGAAGGAGAATACCGGCGGCGGATCGTCCGAATGCTGCTCCGCCAGGCGCGAAAAATCGATCGTCCGGCCGTCGAGGCGCGGCGGCGTGCCGGTCTTGAGCCGTCCCGCCGGCAATCCGAGTTCGCGCAGGCGCGCGGCCAGCGGAACCGCCGGCGGCTCGCCCATGCGCCCGCCGGCCGATTGGGACAGGCCGACGTGGATGCGTCCGTCGAGGAAGGTTCCGGCGGTCAGCACCACGGCGCGCGCCGAAAAGGAGATTTCGTGCCGCGCGCTCACGCCGGCGACGCGCCCGCCCTCCAGGATCAGGTCGTCGCAGGCTTGCGCGAAAAGCACGAGATTCGCCTGATTTTCCAGCCGCGACCGGATCGCCTGGCGATACAGCGCGCGGTCGGCCTGCGCGCGCGTGGCGCGTACCGCCGGCCCCTTGCCGCCGTTGAGGATGCGGAACTGGATGCCGGCCTCGTCGGTCGCCGCCGCCATCGCGCCGTCGAGCGCGTCCACTTCCCTGACCAGATGCCCCTTGCCGATGCCGCCGATCGAGGGATTGCAGCTCATCGCGCCGAGCGTATCGAGGTTGTGCGTGAGCAGCAGGGTCCGCGCGCCCATGCGCGCGCTCGCCAGCGCCGCCTCGGTTCCGGCATGGCCGCCGCCGACCACGATCACGTCGAAGGATTCTGGATACCGCATGGAAAGGGAAGATTCGGGAAGATTCGGGAAGGTTCGGGGAAATTCGGGAAAGTTCGGAAAGACCGGGAAAACGCCGCCCGCTTGCGCGGAAAAAGACGGATTTTATGCCAATTCTCTGAAAAATAACAAATTCTGAATTAGAATCCGGGGACGGCGTAAACATTGCCCGTCCGTTCGTAGCCGCGTAGCGTATTTACTCCATGAGCGTACCTGATCCGCAGAACACCCAGGAATTGCTGATGCGCCTGGGCAAAAAGCTCGAACGCCTGCGCGTGCTGATCGTCGACCGGTACAGCGGCGCGCGCAATTCGCTGCGCATCCTTCTTTCGACGCTCGGCATCACCTCCATTCACAACGCGGCGAATTCGGCGGAAGTCCTGCGCCAAGTCAAGGCCAATGATTTCGACATCATTTTCGCCGATTACGTCCTCGACGACGGGCGCGACGGACAGCAGCTCCTGGAGGAATTGCGGCAGCAGCAGCTCATTTCCCTCTCGACGGTGTATATGCTGATTACCGCCGAGCGCGTCTACCAGAACGTGGTCTCGGTCGCCGAGCTGACGCCCGACGACTACCTCATCAAGCCGATCACCGCCGATTTGCTCGAAGGACGGCTGATCCGGGCGCTGTACAAGAAAAAATACCTCGAACAGGTTTTCCGCCATCTCGACAACGGCGCTTACATCGACGCGCTGGCGGCCTGCGAGACGCTGCTCGGCCAGGACGAACCCCAGTTTCTTCCCGACATACTGCGGCGCAAGGGCGCCATCCTCAACACGCTCGGCCGCCACGGGGAAGCGCGGGCCGTCTACCGGCAGGCGCTCGAACTCACGCAGGCCCCGTGGGTGCGCATGGGAATGGCCGTCGCCCTGCGCGGACTCGGCGAGTCCGCCGAGGCGGAAAGCGTCGCCCTGGCGCTGATCGCCGAATTTCCCGAATACCTCGCCGCCTACGATTTCGTCGCCGGCGTGTACGAAGAAGGGGGGCAGCCCGAAAAAGCCCAGGAACTGCTGCAAAAGGCCGCCGTCATCTCCCCCAACAATTCGATCCGCCAGCGCATGATCGGCGACATCGCCGTGCTCAACAACGACCTCGATGCCGCCGAGCGCGCTTTCGGCAAGGTGCTCGAACGGCGGCGCGGCTCGTCGCTGCGCGCCATCGACGATTACACCGACCTGACGCGGGTCATGCTCGACCGCGGCCACACCGAGGGCGCGCGCCGCGTGACGCAGGAACTGCGCCGCGACTGGCGCGGCCATTCGCAGGGGGAACTCGCCGCGCTGGTCATGGACAGCCTGTGCGCCAACCAGGACGGCGACTCGGCCAAGGCCAGGCAATCGCTGGAAAAGGCGCTGTCCATGCGCGAAACGATGCGGGACGGCGCGGATTCGCCGGAACTGTCGCAGAAAATCGCCGTCGATCTGGCGCACGCCTGCCTGGCTGCGGGCGACGAGGCCCAAGCCCGGGAAATCCTCGGCAAGATCGCCGCCGAGAACCATGAAAACCGCGGCATGATCGCCCAGATCCAGTCCATCTTCGCCAAGACCGGCAAGGAAGAGGCCGGGCAGAACCTGCTCGCCCAGGTCGGCCGGGAGATCGTCGAACTCAACCAGCGCGGCGCGGAAGCGGCGCGCAGCGGCGACGACAAGGCTTCGGTACAGGCGCTGATCGAAGCGGCCGAGCGCGTCCCCAGCGTGCAATTCCTGACCGACGCCGGCAAGGCCATTTTCACCCTGCTCGACCGCAAGGGCTGGAACGAGGAAATGGCCGACCGTGGCCTGCGCTACATCCAGCTCGCCCAGACCAAGGACGCGCGCAACCCGAAAGTCGTCTCGGCGCGCGAACTGTACCTGCAAGTAGCGCGCAAATACGGCATCGAAGCCGCGCCCCAGGGAGGCTTGCGCAAACCGGGCAAGATTTGACGCCCGCGCCGCCCCGGCGGGGAAAAGCGCGGAGGAAAGCGGGAGGCGAAAGAAAACACGTCACCCTGACGGAAACCTGCCATCCCTCTTGGTGAAAATCCCCGCCATTCCAGTGAAAATCCCCGTCACCCCGCCGAACGTACCCGTCACCCCGCTGAACGTACCCGTCACCCCGCCGAACGTACCTGTCACCTCGCCGGACGTACCCGTCACCCCGCCGAAAATCCCCGTCATTCCCGCGAAAGCGGGAATCCAGCGCGTAAACTCCGGCGCGGAGCGCCGCTGATCGCCGATTCATCTATCGTCCGCCTCGCTCAATTCGATTTCTTTCAGGGTTTTTCCATCACCGGTTTTCCATTCCTTATTCCCGTTCGTCGATGCGCCGAGGACAAATCCCGATGCGGCCGACGGGGATTTGAAGAGAATGTCCTTTTGAAGAACGCCATTCTCATCTATGTAATCCTTGTTGTCCTCTCGCGCGGACTTTGCGTGGTCGGGGCAACTCGGAACGGTATTCTTCCGGATGGCGCTTCCCGAGAGAACCACAAGCCCCTCGCTTGTCAATCTGGCCTGGGCGTTGGCGCCGCCTCTCTTGATGAAAAACGTCTCGCCCGCATGAGTGCTTTCCTCGCCCGGCGAAATCGTCGCCACGGAGTGAAAAAGCGGCTCGAATACCTTGTGACCGAGTGTTCCCATCACGATTTTTGCGTAGTCGATGAACTCTTCCAGTTCGCTTTCCTTTTCCTCCGTGATGTTGCCCGATGTCGGGTCGTTTCCGTTTTTGACAAGATAACGCTTCGCCGCGACCGCCATATTGGTAAAGCGGTTTTCAAGGTAGCTTATTTCCGTGGGCCCGAATGAGTTGTTCGATGTAGTGAACACGACCGATTCCGTCCAATAGTCCTTGTCGGGATTGCGCTTGTGCTCTTGCAGACGGAAAAGGATACCCTCGCCATTTTTCCTTACGCCCGCCTGCCCGATATAGACGACGTTCTCGCCGGTTTGGTCGGACATGCCGAACAGGAAATAAACCCCGCTCTGCGAGAGGTCGTCGCGTCCCTTGCATTTGTCAAGCTCCGTTCGCGGAATCCTGTACGCCACGCCGGTCCAGTTGGCGAGTGTGCATTTGATGCGCCCGCCGGGTGCGCCGTCCATCAGGAACAGGTTTATGCTCTTGCCTCTCGTTGCCACGGCACCCTCCTGGATCATTTTCATGAAGTGTCATTGTGCCGCAACTCGTCATGGAATTCGAGCACGCATGGGCTGGGGTGAGCCTGCGAACCCCAACAAAACGGCCAGCATTATCGAATCGCACAAAATTTCAATGCCTTGACTGCCCTTCGGCTTGCAACGTCAGGATTTCGGCGAGCGAAAGGCGCGTGACCTGAGCAATCTAAATCGATCGGTTGATCGAGGTGGAGCCGGTTACGGGTAACCGAGAGTCGTCTTTCTTCCAGCCCCTCTTTTTTCGCCGCATGTGCCTGGGCGGAGATGTACCGCCGCGGTTTTTCCCTGGAATCGGCCAACATCCTTGCTCGCGGGCCAGATGTGGCGCCGTTGCGGGAGGATGAGGGAGTGGGGAGGGCGCCAAGTCATGATTGCGGTTGGGTCGGTGGATTTCCATGCAGTGGGGAAAAATCAAGACTGGCTTTAAGGAAAATCAAAGAACGCGCCGGAGCGCGGCCGAATTCCCGCGCGCCACGGGCCTTGGCGGCGGCGATGATGTAAAATTGACCCTAAACCTTATTTCGCCGCCAAGAGCGGCCGTTTTTTTATCCAAGGAATCACGCATGAGCACGCTGCCGGATCGTCTGTTGAGCATGGAAAAACATAATTCGATTTTTGAATCGGCCGTTCGCGCGCTGCCGCTTCCCGTCTGCGCCGCGTTCGGCGACGCCGCCAGACCGCGCCCCGTCGCTTTCGCGGCGAGCGGGCGCGTTCTCGGCACCCGCGACGGCGCGAAAGTGGCCGCGAGCTTTCCCGATTCGGTGGCGGCTTCCGGCAACGCCGTGCTGACTTCGTCCGGCATCAACGGCAACGCCGCGCGGGGCCGGCGCGTCGCCGTGCTCTTTTCGGGCGGCCCGGCGGCGGGCGGACACAACATCGTGTGCGGGCTGAAGCGCGCGCTCGGGCCGGACAACACGCTGCTCGGCGTGCGCCGGGGGCCGAAGGGCCTGCTCGAAGGCAATCTGTTCGAAATCGGCGACGCCGACGTCGACGGCGTCATCAACACGGGCGGTTTCGATTTTCTCGGCACGGATCGCACCAAGATCAAGACCGCCGCGCAGCTCGGCCAGGCCAGGGAGACCTGCATCGAGCACAGGCTCGACGCCATCGTGATCATCGGCGGCGACGACTCCAACACCAACGCCGCGGTGCTCGCCGAGTTCCTGTTCAGGGGCGTCAAGGCCGACGGGACGGGCGTGCAGGTGATCGGCGTGCCGAAAACCATCGATGGCGACCTGCAAATCGGCGATCTGCTGCCGATTTCCTTCGGCTTCGACACGGCGACCCGGATCTACGGCGAAATGACCGGCAATCTCTTGCAGGACACGCGCTCATCGCTCAAATACTGGCATTTCATCAAGCTGATGGGCCGTTCCGCGTCGCACGTGACCCTGGAGGTGGCCTTGCAGACCAAGCCCGCGATCACGCTCATTTCGGAAGAAGTCGCCGAGAAGAAGCAATCACTCTCTTTTATCGTCGACCAGATTGCCCGGATCGTGGCGGCCCGCGCCGATAAAGGCATCAATCACGGCGTGGCGCTGATCCCCGAAGGGCTGATCGAGTTCATCCCCGAAATGAACGCGCTCATCGCCGAATTGAACGACGCGCTCGCGCGCCACGCCGCCGAATTCGCCGCCGTGCCCGACGCCGAAAAGACCGCCTTCGCCGCAAGCAGGCTGACGCCGGACAACGCCCGGCTGCTCGCCTCGCTGCCCGCCTACGTGGTGCGCATGTTGCTGGCCGAGCGCGATTCGCACGGCAACCTGCAAGTCTCCCTGATTCCGACCGAGCGCCTGCTGGTCGACATGGTCAAGACGCGCCTCGGAGAGATCGGCGCGCGCATTCCATTCGCGGCGCATTGCCACTTCCTGGGCTACGAAGGCCGCTGCGGCGCGCCGACGCTGTTCGACGCCGCCTACACCTACAACCTGGGCCTGACGGCGGGTTCGCTGATCCTCGACGGACGCACGGGCTACATGGCCACGGTGGGCGGTCTCGATCGCGGCGGCGCGCCGCAGGCCATTCCGCTGACCGGGCTGCTCAACATCGAACGCCGGCACGGAAAGGACGAATTCGTGATCGAAAAGGCGCTGGTCCGGATGGACTCGCCGGCCATGCGCTACCTGTCGTCACGCCGCGCCGCCTGGGCGGCCGAAGACCTGTTCTGCTCACCCGGCCCGCGCCAGCTGTGGGGCGAAGCCGCGCGCCAGATGCCGATCAGCGTCGCGCTCAACTCAGGCGCCGAATCGCTTGAATTCAGGATCGGCTGACAGCCGCGGCAAAAGGCGAATCCGTCAAAGCCATCGGCGCAGAGCGCCGCAAGCCAAGCCTCTCTCTTGAGGGAGGCCAGAACAGGAAAAATCGTCATCTCCACGCGGATGGGAATTCAGCGCCCACCCCCCCCCGTCATTCCCGCGAAAGCGGGAATCCAGTTCGTGACCCCGGGCCGAAGGGCCGCGAATTCAAGATTGGAGCACGGGCGTTTCGCCTGCTTCGTTCGTTTTGCGGGGGAAGGGGACGTCCGCGCTGGATTCCCGCTTTTGCGGGAATGACGATGTTTGCACGGATCGCGCGAGAGGCATCGCTCTTGCTTTCCGTGGGCGTTTCGTTCGCGGAAAGGCTCGGCGGAAAGCCATAAAAAAACGGCCCCGAAGGGCCGTTTCCACCGTTGCGCCGATGGGAGAAAGTCGGCTTACGGCTGGATGTGTGGCCAAACCGTCCGGGGGTAAGGATAAGACGCGTTCGGCACGGCGAAGGAGTATGGATGCGCATCGCTCGGCGCGGTCGGCAGCGCGTAGAGCGAGTCGGGCGGCGTGCCGGGTTCCGGACGGGAGATCGTCACTTCCTCGATGGCCATGCCCGCCGGCGTGGAGAGGTTGCTGACCGTCGTCGTCTTGTAGGGTTCGTCGAGCACGTATTCAAAGACGGGCGGGCGCTTCTTCGTGTGGGTCACGGTCACGAACACCGGCGTGCCGGTTTTCACCTGCGCCGAGAAATTCGTGAAACTCGCCGTATCCACGTCGTCCAGCACCACGGCGGGCCGCTCGTCCTCGGCTTCGAAACTGAATTTGACATTGTCGACTTTCAGTCCTTTCACGTGACGCGCCCAGAGGCCGTAGGCGGGCAACACGCCCCAATTGGTGGGTTCGGGATACACCCTTGGCGCTTCCGGGATGTTGTACGGATCGTCCTTCCAGCCGCCCGCGCCCGCGTTGGCCGTGGTATCCCAATAGATGCGCGGCAGATTCATTTCATCCGGCACCTCATGGTACAACCACGCGATGCTTGCCGTCCCCGTCAACCCAGGCGATCCGTAAACCGGATAGGTGTAACTACTGTAGAGCCGGCGCTGTTCGATGGCGTGTTCCATCTTCAGCCCGCCCCGATACGCGATGCTGACGTTGCTGATGGTAACGTTCTCGACTGGGTTGTCCACCAGACCGGCAATGATGACTGCATGGCGCGGATCGACGTCGGTGATCTTGATGTTGTCGATCTTGATGTTGTACACCTTGGACATCGGCGCGCCGACCGCGTTGGCGTAGCGCGGATCGTTCGGCTGCGCCGAGACCGGGTTGAGCCGCGTGGGAGCCGTCGGGTTGACGATGGTGGGATTCGTGCCGCCGCCGATTGTCACGCTATGGTTTTTGTTGTAGGACGGAACATAGCGGATGATCGGGAAATTGCCGTATTTCGGCAGGTTCGGCATGACAAAAACCGGATCGTCGAGGCGGACGTCCGCCGTTCTGGTTACACCCGTTTTCGGATAGGCTTCGTCGGTGGATGTTCCCGTGACCGGTGCGCGGCCACGGTCGCCCAGAACGACATGGATGGGGGCCAAGAAAATGTCCCGCATCACCGAGTCTACGAACACGATGTTTTTCAGTTCCGCGCCGTCTACCGATTGCAGCGTGAAACCCTTCGAATGCTCGAAAGTCACATTGCGGATAGTGACGGTGTCGAAGCCGTTGGTGCCTTCCGTGCCGAGTTTGATGCGCCCGAAAGGGCCATTCCCGGACGAGTAGTACGTGGTCTTTGCGCCGGACAGGACGGAACCTATGTCATAGCCGCTGACCGTGCAGTTCTCGATCAAGACATTTTTGGTGGGGAAAAAGCGCCCGCCGCCGAAGGAAGCCTTGAGTACGAGGGCGTCGTCCCCCGGCGCATTGAAAACCGAGTTGCTGATCGTCACGTCTTGCGAGGAGTCGACGTCCAGCGCGTCGCGGGGGCCGTCGATTACCAGATTGTCCATCGTCCAGCCAACGACCTCGGTGCCGATGATGCCGAAATGCCCGCCCATGCTTATTTTGAAATCCCGCATCACGATATTCTCGGATCGGAACAGCGCGATAGCCTTATTCGCGCCGACCGTTTTGGACCAATCCGCCGGAAATTCCTCGGTGCGGTTCGCCCTTTCCTGTTGATCGGATCTGTTCAATACCTCGACCACTCTGCCCGTGACGGGATCGACGTAGCCGCCCTCAATAAGGCCAGGGCCAGAAATCAGGATATTCTTGACATCGATGCCCCACATCATGCTGTTCTTGAAATGGCTGTGGCCGTAATCCTGAATGCCGATCCACAAATTGACTTCGGGATTGTCATAAACGCATTCTTCGCCGCCGGTGGCCGCGCTGTACCCGCCGGCCTGCAGCACCGAGTCGGCGCTCGAAAAGTGGATGCCGACGTCGCTCTTCAGATGGATCGAGCAGACCTTGAATCTTCCGGGCGGGATGACTACCGTGCCGCCGCCTATCCGGGATGCCGCCTCGATAGCGTTGTTGATGGCAAGCGTGTTGGCCGTGGCGTCGCCATACGGGATGGCCCCGTAGGCCGTGATGTCGAAGAACGGCCCCTTGGCTTCGGGCAATTCGACAAGGCCGTGGCCTGTCGCTAGAGGGATTTGGGATTCAGGCGGGGGGGGGGGGGGGGTAGAAATACAGCACGAACCGCCACCACCGCCGCACGCGGAGATCAGGCCGGCGGCGACCAGTAAGGTGCCCTGGGTCGCCCAGGCTGCAACACGATTTCGCAATGACATAGACTCCTCCTGTGATGGTTTCCGGATAACGATCAACCCCGCCCGGCGTCCGGCCGCCGGGAAGGCGCGGTAATTTTTTCCGATCCTTTCTGGAAATTCCCAATTGATTCTATTCCCGGCAAACGAGAAAGGCCAATACCATTTCAACTCCTGTCCGATACCGAAAAGGTATGGCGAGGGTCTTTTAAGGAGACGCCATTGGATATTTCACGCCAAGCCGTATTTCCACGATGGGGATGAGTGGGGGGTAGAAGAAAGTGGAAGCGCGAGCGCTGTTCCATTGCAAAACGGGACAGATATATTCCTTCCCCCGAAATCATTCCGCCAGGGTGGCTTTTGCCACGGGTACGCGCGCGAGTTTCCACGTGCTGATCGCCCAGCGCCAGAAATCGGCGAGCGGCGATGCTTCCGCCTCGGCGGGAACCGGCTGGCCGAGGAAGCGGAGCGCGCGCGCCAGCAGGCGCGTTCCACGCGCCGGGTCGATGGCCGGCGCGCGCGTCTGTTTGGACAGTTTTTCTCCCGCCGGATTGACGGCCACCGGCAGGTGCGCGTAGGCCGGCACCGGCAGGCCGAGGCATTGCAGCAGCCAGATTTGGCGCGCCGTCGAATCGAGCAGGTCGACGCCGCGCACGATCGAGTTGACGCCCTGCGCCGCGTCATCGACGACGACCGCCAACTGATACGCATATTGGCCGTCGGCGCGCAGCAGGACGAAGTCGCCGACCTCGCGTTCCAGATTCTGCCGCGTCTCGCCCTGGATGCGGTCATGGAAAACGAACTCCCGGTCGGGAACGCGCAGCCGCCAGGCGCGCGCCGCCAGGCCCTCGCGCAGCCCGGCGCGGCAGGTTCCCGGATAGAGCAGGCCGCCGTCGACCGAGCGGCGCGTGGCCGACGCGGCGATCTCGCGGCGCGAGCAGGAACACGGGTAGACCTGCCCGGCCAGTTGCAGGCGCACCAGCGCCGCGTGGTATCGGTCGAGACGCCGGCTCTGGAAAACGACCTCGCCGTCCCATTCGAAGCCGAAACCTTCCAGCGTCCGGAGAATGCCGTCGGCCGCGCCGGGCACCGTCCGCGGCCTGTCGATGTCCTCGATGCGCAGCAGCCACTCGCCGCCGTTGGCGCGGGCGTCGAGATAGCTGCCGACGGCGGCGACCAGCGATCCGAAATGCAGCGGCCCGGTCGGCGACGGGGCGAAACGGCCGCGCCAGCGAGGCGGCGATTCCGTCCGGAGTCCGTCAGACATTGAACAGGAAATTCATCACGTCACCATCCTTGACCACGTAATCCTTCCCCTCGGCGCGCATTTTTCCCGTTTCCCTGGCGCCCTGTTCGCCGTTGCAGGCGATGTAATCGTCGTAGGCGATCGTCTGCGCGCGGATGAAACCGCGCTCGAAATCGGTATGGATCACGCCGGCGGCTCGCGGCGCGGTGTCGCCCCGGTGGATCGTCCAGGCGCGCACTTCCTTGGGGCCGGCGGTGAAAAAGGTTTGCAGGCCGAGGAGCTGGTAGGCGGCGCGGGTCAGGCGGTTCAGGCCCGGTTCGTCGAGGCCGAGATCGGCCAGGAACAGTTGTTTTTCGTCGTCCTCCAGTTCGACGATTTCCGCTTCGATGGCGGCGCAGACCGGAACCGCTTTCGCGCCCTCGGCGTCGGCGCGCCGGAGCACGGCGTCCAGATGCGGATTGTTCCGGAATCCGCCCTCGGCGACGTTGGCCGCGTAGAGCACGGGCTTGGCGGTAATCAGGCAGAACGGCTTGAGGTTGTTCCACTCTTCTTTCGAGAGATCGAGCGCGCGCACCGGCAGGCCCCGGTCGAGCTGGGCGTAGCATTTCTCCAGCGCGGCGACGAGCAGCCTGGCTTCCTTGTCGCCGGCGTTGGCCGGCTTGCGATAGCGGTTGAGCGCCTTGTCGACGGTGGCGAGGTCGGCCAGCGCGAGTTCGGTGTCGATGGTTTCGATGTCGCGGATCGGATCGACGACGCCGGAGACGTGCACGACGTTGTCGTCGGCGAAACAGCGCACGACGTGCAGCACGGCGTCGGTCTCGCGGATGTTGGCCAGGAACTGGTTGCCGAGGCCCTCGCCCCTGGACGCGCCGGCGACCAGCCCGGCGATGTCGACGAATTCGGTCACCGCCGGCACCACGCGCTGCGGCTTGGCGATGGTGGCCAGCCGGGCAAGCCGGGCGTCGGGCACCTCGACGATGCCGACCGACGGCTCGATGGTGCAAAAGGGATAATTTTCCGCCGCCACGCCGGCCTTGGTCAGCGCGTTGAAAAGAGTGGACTTGCCGACGTTGGGCAGACCGACGATGCCGCATTTGAGGCTCATGACGAGATTCCTGTAAAGAATGGGATATTCCGTGGCTGGGTATCGATTTTAACCACAGGACATGGAGAAAACTCGAAAAGGCGATCAACTGCGGCGAATACGCGAAAAATGAAGAGTTAGAGTATTGTTGAATAAATCGCCTGAAAATTCCCGCCATTCAATCAAACGCATGAATCAATCGCCATCACATTTCCGTCATTCCCGCGAAAGCGGGAATCCAGTTCGTTCATCAAATATTCGCGCCCGAAAATCCAAGCGCCCGACTCCTTCCGACTCGCGGCCATGCCGCGAGCCGCCCTCCTCAAGAGGAAGGCAAAAACCAGCGGCGCTTCGCGCCGGCGGGTTTGGCGGGAGGGATGCCGTCCAGCACGCGGATCGTCCGCTTTTCCGCCCTTCACGACGCATGGGATCAAACCGGGAACGCCCTGAAACTTCTGGCGGCTTCGTGGTTTCAGGAATCACCGATCCTCGTTCCATGATGACTACGCCATCTAACGTATTCCGGTAAGAAGCGCCCGTCCGTAATCTGGCTCCGCGTTTCGGGCGATGTGTTCCGGCCGCGTCCATGTAAATCTCAAGGAGCCAACTCATGAAATCCCGTCGTGCATTCCTCAAGGTGGCCGCGCTGTCGGCGGCGCTTGCTTCCATCGGTCTTGCGCCGTCCGGCGCGCGCGCCGCCGACGCCATCAAGGTCGGCATTCTGCATTCGCTCTCCGGCACCATGGCGATTTCCGAAACCGCGCTCAAGGAAACCGCGCTGATGGCCATCGCCGAGATCAACAAGGCCGGCGGCGTGATGGGCCGGCCGCTGGAGGCCGTCGTCGTCGATCCGGCGTCGAACTGGCCGCTGTTCGCCGAGAAAGCCCGCCAGTTGCTGGCCCAGGACAAGGTCGCCGTCGTTTTCGGCTGCTGGACTTCGGTTTCGCGCAAGTCCGTGCTGCCGGTTTTCAAGGAACTCAACGGCCTGCTTTTCTATCCGGTGCAGTACGAGGGCGAGGAACTCGAAAAAAATGTTTTCTACACCGGCGCGGCGCCCAACCAGCAGGCCATTCCGGCGGTCGAGTACCTGATGAGTCCGGACGGCGGCGAGGCCAAGCGTTTCGTGCTGCTCGGCACCGATTACGTGTATCCGCGCACGACCAACAAGATCCTGCGCGCTTTCCTGAAATCCAAAGGCGTCGCCGAGGCCGACATCCTGGAGGAATACACGCCGTTCGGACACAGCGATTATCAGACGATCATCGCCAAGATCAAGGCTTTCGCCGCGGAGGGCAAGAAAACCGCCGTCGTGTCGACCATCAACGGCGATTCGAACGTGCCGTTCTACAAGGAACTCGGCAACGCCGGGCTGAAAGCCACCGACGTGCCGGTCGTCGCCTTCTCGGTCGGCGAGGAGGAATTGCGCGGCGTGGATACCAAACCGCTGGTCGGCCACTTGGCCGCGTGGAATTATTTCGAGTCGCTGAAGAATCCGGAGAATGCCAAATTCATCGCGGCGTACAAGGATTGGGCGGTCAGGCAGAAGTTGCCGAACGCGCGGACCGTCGTCACCAACGACCCGATGGAAGCCACCTACATCGGTCTCCATATGTGGAAACAGGCCGTCGAGAAAGCGAAATCCACCGACGTCGACAAGGTCATCGCGGCGATGGCCGGGCAGACTTTCAATGCGCCGTCCGGTTTCGGGATCAAGATGGACGAAAAGAACCACCACCTGCACAAGCCGGTGTTCATCGGCGAAATCAAGGCCGACGGCCAGTTCGACGTCGTCTGGAAAACGCCCGGCCCGGTCAGGGCGCAGCCGTGGAGTCCGTTCATCGCCGGCAACGATGTCAAGAAGGACGAGCCGGAGAAATGATCCGCCGCGCCAGGCTCATCCATGAGAGAGACGATGAGAAGATGGCATCGGGGCGGTGGTGTTTGCCCCTGCCGTCCCCGATGTCCCTGATGTCTCTTTCATGAGCCTTGGAGTGTTTTGGATTCAGGCGATGACATGACGCTTCCATTTCCTCGTCATTCCCGCGAACGCGGGAATCCAGCGCGTACTTTCCGGCGCGTGGCGCCGCATTATTTTGAATTTGCAGGCATTCGATTTCAAAAAACGCTCTAGAACGGTTTCAGTTTCCATGATGCCAGTCGCCGATTTCTACTCGTCATCCCTGAAAGTGCCCATGCTCAAATCCTTGTTGGCCGTGTCATCGTTCGTCTGCGCCCTGGCCGCGCACGCGGCGCCCGATGCCGCGCTGGTGCGCCGGCTCGCCGACGCGGATTCGGGCGTCAAGGTCGCGGCGATCCGGGAACTGGCCCGGACGCCCGGCCCCGATGTTCTGCGCCTCCTCGAAGCGATGTCGGAAGGCCGTCTTGCGCTCGCCGGCGGCGCGGTATTGATCGTCGATGGCGGGAGCGCCTTCGACGCGGCGACGGGCGCGGCGGTGAAAGCGCCGGAAAACGCCGAGGCGGTCACTGTGAACAACCGTATTCGCGGCGAACTGGGCAACGCCCTGGCCGCGCTGGGGTTGTTCGATCCCGACCCGGCGGTTCGCCTCGCCTCGGCGCGGAAATTGCAGGGCAAGGCCGCCGCCGGGATGGAAGCGGTTCTTTCGAGCGCGCTGGCAAGGGAAAGCGATCCGAGGATCAAGGATCTGCTCGCGCTGACGCGCGCCCAGGCCCATTTGTCCAGCGCCGATCCGGCCGTCCGCCGGGCCGCCGTGCGCGCCTTGTCCGGATCGTCCTCGCCGGCCGTGCGCGGCCTGCTGCTGCCCCTGACCGGCAAGGACGGCGAAGCCGACGCCCGCGTGCGCCAGGCGGCCATTTCGGCGGTGAAGTCGATCGACGGCCGCCTGGCGCTGACCGAAAACCTCGGCCGCGCGTTCTCCGGCCTGTCGCTCGGCAGCATCCTGCTGCTCGGCGCGCTGGGCCTAGCGGTGATCTACGGCGTCATGGGCGTCATCAACATGGCGCACGGGGAACTGCTGATGATCGGCGCTTACTCGGCTTACGCCATGCAGACCGTGTTCCGGAACCATTTTCCGGAGGCCATCGACTGGTATCTGCCGGCGGCGATTCCCCTGGCCTTTTTCTCGGCGGCGGCGACCGGCGCGCTCATGGAGCGCACCGTGATCCGCTGGCTGTACGGCCGCGCGCTGGAAACGCTGCTCGCCACCTGGGGCCTGTCGCTGATCCTCATCCAGGCGGCGCGCGCGCTGTTCGGCGCGCAGAACGTGGAAGTCGCCAATCCCGGCTGGATGTCCGGCGGCGTCGAGATTCTGCCCAACCTGCTGCTGCCGTGGAATCGTGTCATCATCATCGGCTTCGCGCTGTGCGTGCTGCTGCTGATGTGGGCGCTGATGAACAGGACGCGGCTCGGCATGTTCGTCCGCGCCGTGACCCAGAACCGCGCCATGGCCGGCTGCGTCGGCGTGCCGACGGCGCGCGTCGATACGCTGGCCTTTGCCCTCGGCGCCGGCGTCGCCGGTCTCGGCGGGCTGGCCCTGTCGCAGATATCCAACGTCGGGCCGGACATGGGCCAGAGCTACATCGTCGACGCCTTCATGGTCGTCGTCCTCGGCGGCGTCGGGCAACTGGCCGGCGCGGTCTGGGCCGCGCTCGGACTCGGCGTCGTCACCAAGCTGCTCGAAGGCTGGTCCGGCGCGGTGATCGCCAAGATCGTCGTGCTGGCCTTCATCATCGTTTTCATCCAGAAGCGTCCGCAGGGGCTGTTCGCCCTGAAGGGCCGCTTCGCCGACTGAGTCCGCCGTGAGAGAACCGCCCCTCCCGCCGTTGCTCGACGCCCGCCAGCGCGCCGGCCTCGGAATTTTCCTGGCCGCCGCGCTGATCCTGGTTCCGGCGCTGCACCTCGTGTTTCCGCCCGGCCACGTCCTGCACGTTTCGACCTACACCGTCACCCTGCTCGGCAAGATCATGTGCTACGCCATCGTCGCCGTGGCGATGGACCTGATCTGGGGCTACGGCGGCATTCTTTCGCTCGGCCACGGGCTGTTCTTCGCGCTCGGCGGCTACGCTTTCGGCATGTACCTGATGCGCCAGATCGGGCGCGACGGCAGTTACCGGAGCGAGCTGCCGGATTTCATGGTCTTTCTCGACTGGAAAGATCTGCCTTGGTACTGGGCCGGCAGCGAGCATTTCCTGTGGGCGGCGGCGCTCTCGATCGCGGCGCCGGCGCTGGCGGCTTTCGTCTTCGGCTATTTCGCCTTCCGCTCGCGCATCAAGGGAGTCTATTTCTCGATCATCACCCAAGCTCTGACCTACGCGGCGATGCTGCTCTTTTTCCGCAACGAAACCGGCTTCGGCGGCAACAACGGTTTCACCGATTTCAAGCGCGTGCTGGGCTACCCGATCACCTCGCCCGAAACGCGCCTCGCGCTGTTCGGCGTCACCGCCGGGGCGCTGGCGCTGAGCTTTCTTTTCGTCCGCTGGCTGGTGAACTCGAAATACGGCCGCGTGCTCACCGCCATCCGCGACGCCGAATCGCGGGCCATGTTCATCGGCTACGATCCGCTGTGGTTCAAGCTCTTTGCCTGGACCGTCTCGGCCACGCTGTGCGGCGTCGCCGGCGCGCTCTACGTGCCGCAGGTGGGCATCATCAATCCGTCGGAAATGAGCGTCGCCAATTCCATCGAGATCGCCGTCTGGGTCGCCGTCGGCGGGCGCGGCACGCTGATCGGGCCGATCGCCGGCGCTTTCGCGGTCAATCTGGCCAAGAGCTGGTTCACCGTCTCCTTTCCCGAATACTGGCTGTTCTTTCTCGGCCTCCTGTTCATCGTCGTCACGCTGCGGCTGCCGCGGGGACTCGCCGGGCTGTGGCGCGCGCCGCGCCGGAAAGACGCGCCGCCGGAGGCGGAACCATGAGCGTCAGGGACGTATTGCGCGGGATCATCGGCATTGAACTCGACGAAAACGATCCGTTCGGCCGTCCGGCGAGGCGGCGCACGCTCGACATTTCGCACAACGTCATCCTCTATCTGGAAGACATCACCGTCAGCTTCGACGGTTTCAAGGCCTTGAACAAGCTCAACCTGACGATCGACGCCGGCGAGCTGCGCTGCATCATCGGCCCGAACGGCGCCGGCAAGACGACGATGATGGACGTCGTCACCGGCAAGACGCGGCCCGATTCGGGCACGGCCTTTTTCGGCCAGAGCATCGACCTCGCAAGCCTCACGGAAGCGCAAATCGCGCACGCGGGCGTCGGCCGCAAGTTCCAGAAGCCGACCGTTTTCGAGCGGCACAGCGCGTTCGGCAACCTCGAACTGGCGATGACCGCCGACAAGCGCGCGCTGCCCTCGCTGGTCGCCCGCCTGCGCGACGAGGAGCGCGACCGCATCGCCGATACCCTGCGCCTGATCGGCCTCGGCGGCGAGGCCGATCGCCCGGCCGGGCTGCTCTCGCACGGCCAGAAGCAATGGCTGGAGATCGGCATGTTGCTGATGCAGGATCCCCGGTTGCTGCTGCTCGATGAGCCGGTCGCCGGAATGACCGATGATGAAACGATGCGCACCGCCGAATTGTTCGTTTCGCTGGCGGGCAAGCATTCGCTGGTCGTCGTCGAGCACGACATGGCTTTCATCGAGGCGCTCGGCGGCAGGATCACCGTCCTGCACGAAGGCGCGGTGCTGGCCGAGGGCGACCTCGCCGCCGTGCAGAACGACCCGCGAGTGATCGAAGTGTATCTGGGACGATGATGAACGAGAGTTCAGCCACGACGACCGCAACGGTCACGACGAAAGGCAAAACCGGAAAATCCTTTGTTTTCCGTCGTGTCCGTCGTGGCTGATTTTCAGGATTTTCAAATGCTCAAGGTCGAGAATCTCAATCAATACTACGGCGGCAGTCACATCCTGCGCGGGCTTTCCTTCGAGGTCGAGCCGGGGAAAGTCACCAGCCTGCTCGGACGCAACGGCGTCGGCAAGACCACGCTGACGAAATGCCTGATGGGACTCGCCGGTGCGAAATCCGGGCGGATCCTTTTCGACGGCAGGGACATCACCCGCGCGCCCACGCACGAACGCGCCCGTCGCGGCATCGGCTACGTGCCGCAGGGCCGCGAAATCTTCCCGCGCCTGACGGTCGGAGAAAACCTGAAGATGGGGCTGGCGTCCAAGCCGGCGGGGACAAAAATTCCCGAACAGGTCTTCGATCTTTTCCCCGTCCTCGGAACCCTGCTCGCGCGCCGTGGCGGCGACCTGTCGGGCGGGCAGCAGCAGCAACTGGCCATCGGCCGCGCGCTGGTCATGGAACCCCGGCTGCTGATCCTCGACGAGCCGACCGAGGGCATCCAGCCGTCGATCATCAAGGACATCGGCCACGCCATCCGCGTTGTCGCCCGCCGGGACGCCGAACGGAGAATGGAACGCTCGGCCGAAGAGCGCCTGGAAATCAGGAACGCGATCCGCAAGGTGGCCGAAACCGGCAAGGTGGCGATCCTGCTGGTCGAGCAATACTACGATTTCGCCCGCGATCTCGCCGACCACTATCTGCTGATGGAGCGCGGCGAATTCATCATGCGCGGCGAAGGCCGGGACATGGACAGGGACGGCGTGCGCCAGGCGCTGGCAGTGTAGTTCCGGCGCCCTCGCCGGTTCCATCGCCATCGTCATTCCCATGATGAGGGGGAATCCGGTACCCACCGCATCCGGCTCAAAAGGCTGCAAAATAAAATGGCCCAGCGCGCCTTGCGCCTATCCCCGCGACAGGAGCGCGGGGAATTACAAGTCCAAATGATGCGGCGCTACGCGCCGGAAGGTAGGCGCTGGATTCCCGCTTTTGCGGGAATGACGGGAATTTTCTGGCGGCCGAATGAAACTCCCCGCCTCACGGGGCGGGGATCTTCTTCAAAATAGTGTTTGCAGATGGTGCGTTGCAAGCAGCGGTGGACGCGCAAGAAAAAATTCAAAAGCGATTCGACGGTATCCCGGCCGCCGTCCTGGATGCCGGCTTGCGCCGGCATAGCGGGTTCTTTCCTCGCCTTTCGCCGTGTCCGCCGTGCCCGTCGTGATTAAAAAGGGTTCCCGCTTTCGTCTTCCGCCGCGCCCATCGCGGCCGCTGGCTTTTCCCCGTTCCCCGCGTGTGAATCATTCTCCGGCGAGTTCGCGCAGCGTGGCTTCGTCGATGATCCGCACGTTCAGCGCCCTCGCCTTGTCGAGTTTCGATCCGGCTTCTTCTCCGGCGACCACGTAATCGGTTTTTTTCGATACCGCGCCGCTGACCTTGCCGCCGGCTTTTTCGATCAGCGCCCTGGCTTCGTCGCGGGTGAGCGACGGCAAGGTTCCGGTGAGCGCGAAGGTCTTGCCCGCGAGCGCGCCGGCCGCCGCCGCTTGCGGCTCGCCCTCCGGCCAGTCGACGCCGGCGGCGCGCAGTTGCCGCACGACGTCCAGGTTGTGCGGCTCGGCGAAAAACTGGCGCAGGCTCCGCGCCACCACCGGCCCGACGTCGGCCACTTGCGTCAGCGCGGCCTCGTCGGCTTGCAGCAGGCGTTCCAGGCCGCCGAAATGCCGCGCCAGGTCCTTGGCCGTCGTTTCGCCGACGTTGCGGATGCCCAGCGCGTAAATGAAACGCGCGAGCGTGGCGCGCTTGCTGTTTTCGATCGTCGCCAGCAGCTTGGCGGCCGACTTCTCGGCCATCCGGTCCAGCCCGGCCAGCGCCGGCGCGGTGAGCGCGTACAGGTCGGCCGGCGTGTGCACGAGGTCGAGGTCGACGAGCTGGTCGACCAGTTTTTCGCCAAGCCCCTCGATATCCATCGCCCGGCGCGAGGCGAAATGGAGCAGCGCCTGCTTGCGCTGCGCCGGGCAGAAAAGGCCGCCGCCGCAGCGCGCCACGGCTTCGATCTCGTTTCTCGCCACGCCCGACCCGCAGACCGGGCACCGCGCCGGCATGACGAACTCCGGCGCCAGGATCGGGCGTTTTTCCGGCACGACGCGCACGACTTCGGGGATCACGTCGCCGGCGCGGCGCACGACCACCGAATCGCCGACGCGGACGTCCTTGCGGCGCACCTCGTCCTCGTTGTGCAGCGTGGCGTTGGTTACCGTCACGCCGCCGACGAAAACGGGTTTCAGCCGCGCCACCGGAGTCAGCGCGCCGGTGCGGCCGACCTGCACGTCGATGCCGAGCACCTCGGTCACCGCTTCCTCGGCGGGATATTTGTGCGCCACGGCCCAGCGCGGCTCGCGCGAAACGAAACCGAGCCGGCGTTGCAGGGCCAGCGAATCGACCTTGTAGACCACGCCGTCGATGGCGAACGGCAACTCGTTTCGCGCCGCGCCGATGGCCTCGTGAAAATCGGCCAGCGCCCGAGGCCCGCGCACGACGGCCCGTCTGTCGCAGACCGGGAAGCCGAAAGCGGCCAGGGCGTCGAGGACTTCTCCGTGCGTCTTCGGCAGCGCCCAGCCCCGCGCATCGCCCAGCCCGTAGGCGAAAAAGGACAGCGGCCGGCTGGCGGCGACCTTCGGGTCGAGCTGGCGGATGCTGCCCGCCGCCGCGTTGCGCGGGTTGACCAGCGTCTTTTCGCCGGCGGCCCGCGCCCGCGCGTTGAAACGCTCGAAATCCGCGTATTTCATGTAGACCTCGCCGCGCACTTCCAGCACTTCCGGCGGATTTTCCGTGGCCAGCCGCAGGGGAATCTGCCCGACGGTGCGCGCGTTGCCGGTCACGTCCTCGCCCGTCTCGCCGTCGCCGCGCGTGGCCGCGCTCGTCAGGACGCCGTTTTCGTAGCGCAGATTCATGGCCAGGCCGTCGAACTTGAGTTCGGCGGCGTAAGCGACGGGCGGGTCATCCTCGCCCAGCTCAAGCTCGCGCCGCACGCGGGCATCGAAGGCGAAAGCGCCCGACGCCCCGGTGTCCGTCTCGGTGCGGATGGAGAGCATCGGCACGGCGTGGCGCACGGGCCGAAACGTGTCGAGCGCCCGGCCGCCGACGCGCCGGGTCGGCGAATCGGGCGTCGCCAGTTCGGGATGTTCGGCTTCGAGCGCCTGCAATTCGCGGAACAGCCGGTCGTATTCCGCGTCCGGAACCGACGGGTCGTCGAGAACGTAGTAGCGATGATCGTGCCGCGCGATCTCCGCCCGCAGCGTCCGGGCGCGTTCCTCGGCGTTCATGCTGAAAAGCCTCGATTACTGGCCACGGAAAACACGGAGGGCACGGGGAAAATTCGACATGAAGGGAAAGCGCATGGGGCAAATTCCGCGCAATGGCCCAAAATTTCCCGATTTTTCTTCGCGCGCTCCGTGTTCTTCATGTCCAACCGCTTTTTCATCATAAAACCAACTCCGGTTTGAAACCCCGCCCTTCAGGGCGGTGCGAAGGCGGGAACCCCGGCCTGAAGGCCGGGGTTTCGACCGTGGCTACCTGGGAGGGGTGCCAACCCCTTCCAGGTTCGTTCACAGCGGCAGGCATGAATGCCCGCCGCTAATGAGTTGCTGCTCAACCCTCACGAATCATGAGAAACCCGAGTTTATATAAGGCGGCAGAGTCATTTCCTTTTTCCATGTTTCATCCTGTTCAAAATCCGAAATCCGCTTGCTTCTCATCTCGCGTTCTTCACGCCACGGCTCGTTTTCCGGTCTGCCGCGCTTGCCGGAATCGAACCGTGCCCCGTCGTTACTTCGACGCCCGGTCGCGGGCGAAACATGGCGCGATCTTAAACCATAAGAGATCAGGGAGATTCATGTTTTTGAATCCATGCGGATCAACGGACCGCGCGGGTTGTTGGCCGAGTACGGTGAAGCGATGAGCGCCGGGCGCAAGGGACTGGACAAGATGCCCGAGATTCTGGCGCGGCTCTCGGAGAGCCTGCCCGCCGTATCGATCGACGGTTTCCGCGATCGCTTGGCCATGATCGGACGACTCGACGAGCGCATTCTCGTGATCGAAAGGCTTGTTTCCCCTGACGGCTCTCCGCCCGTCCCGCAAGGCCGTGGCGGTGTCGGGGGTGTCCCGCGCCCGGAAATCCTCATGGGCCGGAATGGCCGGAATGAGCCGGAAAGACCGGGGCATTCTTTCGGCAGGAAGAGGATTCAATGAAACGAAATATCTCCGCTCCTTCAATCTCCCCGAATGAGCGCGGCCATGCTCTCCAGCGGAGCGAGTCCATGAACCAGTATTCTTCCGTCCGCGCCCATGCGCACCTCGATCCGATTGGGAATCGTGTCGAGCTTTTGCGCCAGATGGGCATAACGATCCGTCAGGAAGTGAAATTGCTGATTGCTCGAACCGACCCAGGGGCGCGAATAGTCGGTTTTCTCTTTCTGAAACGGACCGTCGATCAGGAGATCGGTCACGTCCAGCAGATCGTCATGCGCCTTTCGTCCGGCCGCCCGGATTTCGTCGAGCCGATAACCGGTGAAGGTGACGACGGACAAACCATGCGCCCGGACGCGGCGGCCGATGCGCGCCAGCGCGGCGGCCTGGGCGAAAGGCTCGCCGCCGAGAAAAGTGACGCCTTCCACGGGCGGGCCGGAAAGGATCCCGTCCGCCAGCGCATCGGCGTCGACCAGGGTTCCGCCGCCGGCGGGCCAGGTCCGCGGAACGGCGCAGCCCGCGCAACGGATCGGACAGCCTTGAACCTGAATGCAGGCCCGCGTGCCCGGGCCTTCGACGCGGGTAGCCGGAAAGAAATGAAAAAGGCGGAGTTTCATGGCGTGGTTTCAGCCTCTGTGCCGTATCCAGAACTCGGCGGGTGTCAGGATCAGATGCGATTGGCCAGCGTCAGCGCAGAAAGTTCGAAAAATAATTTTTTATCCCCATTGTCACCATTTCCGGTATTGCCTTTACGATGGAAATGCCCAAAAACACACAAAAAATGACAGCGAAGATCAAGCTCAGAGGCGAGAAAAATTTCGACTTGACGAAAATGACCACCGACGAAATGAAAAACGCTGTCGCCACCGCATAGAGAACGGTCAAGGCGATGGATTCCATCGCGTGTTGAATCGCCCTGGTTGCCGCTTCGAGGTAGCCGGTTCCCCACGCCAGCGTGAAAGTCGCCAGCATGAAGAAAATCCCGACCGGCAAGCAAAAAAGCGTCAGCCGAATCATCATCTTCCACCATGCCTGTAGTCCGCCTTCCGGAGAAATGGCATAAAGAAAGGCGCTTGCGTTATAGGAGAGCGACTCGGTGATTTGTTCGATCGCGCCCATTTTTTCAAAGTTTTTGTCGACTTCCGGTTTCGTCATCGGTATCGGGTCGTAAAGACCGGCAATTTTGTCGATGACCCTGGCAACGCGGGATCGCTGCTGGTATACCTGTGGCACGTGGCCGTCTTTGTGTCGATCATTCATTTGAATGCTCCTGCTTCTGTGTAGACCGCCAGTTCTTGACGGTGCGCGTGCCAAGGAATATGCCCAAAAGGGACGCGAGGGACGCCGCCACGACGGCCCATCCGTAATGCACGCCTTCCCTGTTCAGTCTTTCCAGCTCCTTGCCCAGTCTTTCCACTTCCTGTTTTGCAGCTGCAAACTCTTGCAATTCATCTCTCAGTCTTTTCACTTCCTGTTTTGCAGCTGCAAACTCTTGCAATTTATCTCTCAGTCTTTGCACTTCCTGTTTCGCGGTTGCCAACTCTTGCAATTCATTTTTGCAACCAATGGCGAAACCGAAGCTGGAATCCATCGTCATGAGACAAGCCGCCATGACGATCAAGCATGAAATGATTTTGTGCATTAGTGACTTCCTCCGGTTCAGTCGATGACGCGCCCCTTTCGTGGCGCTGGTGGATCATCGGCCTTGCCGCCATGCGGCTGCCCGGAGGCGGCAGGGGCCGAAAAACGGGCGACTCTTCGTAATTGGACCATCTTGTGCGGCTTCAGACGCAGATAATCCGCCAATTCCTCCAGGTCTCCGAAGCCTTGCCCGGCCTGGGTGCGTTTCAGGATCATTCCCGCTTCCGCCGCGCCGATGCCGGGCAGCGTCAATAGTTCCTCGCGGCGGGCGGTGTTGATGTCGACCGGGACGCCGGCAATGTCCGGTGATGAGTAGGCGTCTTCGTCTGTCCGCGCGCGCCAGGAGAAAAACCGGGTTGTACGGGGATGCTGGCTGGCGGGAGCGCCCTCTGCCTGTTGCTTGTTTTCGCTGGCTTGCGCTTTTCTTCTTTTTCTCCGAATTCGTTCGGCGATGAGACCGATCACGTGCATCGCCAGAACCGCCAATACCCACATGCCCTCTGTTGGAAAGAAATCCTTCATGGACATGGTCGCCAGGATGGCGATCGTCCACCAGCGCCAGAATATGACGAGAATGGCGAGATAGATGATGACGTAGTACGTATCGTTCATTCATTCACCTGATCCGCAAGGTCATCAGGATCGTTTTGTCTTCCAGCACGTCCTCGTCCTCCAGCACCAAGCCCTGTTTTTCAGCGCGCGCCTTGACCTTTTCATAAACGGCGCTCTGCACACAGCGCCGGTAGTCCTCGTCGATGTTGGCGAGATGCCGACGGGCTTCCCCGACGCTCGGCGCGCCTTCGATTTCGACGAAGAATGTTGGCCCGTTCCGGGTGAAGCGCAGTTTGCTTTTTCCGACCTTGCAAAGAATATCGCCCGCGTCCGTCCGCGTGGGTTGCGCACCGAAATCCCGCAGGGCTTCCAGTAACAGGGGCGCATCGGTAAAGGCGGTGGGAAAACGCACACGCTCATTCGCCGGCGAAACGCCGGATTCCTCCGCTTGTTGGGCACGGTCGAGGATGACCAGCGCGATGGGCAGAAACAAAATGGAGATCGACATTTCAGCCTCCCATCCCGGTTCTCTGTTTATTCCATGCCGTTTCTTCCTGCCGCGCGGGCGTCGTTTCCGTTTCGCTCAGCCAATACTCCGGCAAATGGTCGGAATCAATGGCCTCGGCAATTCGTTCGCTCAAGGCGTCGAAATGTTCCCGCATACGCCGGATGCGAGAAAACGGTTCGGCGTTCACCAGCACGGCCACCGGTTTGTCCCCCTTGTTGATGACGATGCTGTCATTGCGGTATTGCACCTGATTGAGCATTTCGCCCAGGTTCTGCCGGAAATTCACGGCGCTGATTTCGGTGATCATGGCGCACCTCGAACCATATTGATTGATATGGTCATCATGATTGAAGTCTGGTACGGGGCGCGTGTCTCTAATCGACCACCCTGCCGCCACGCCGTGGCCGGAGTTGCGGTTCGATAGCCGGGTTGTCCGCTTCGATAGTCTGCATCCGGGTATCGGGAAAAGTGGCGTGATCATTGTCTTTTTCTTTCTTCATTTTCCATTTGGAATAGAAATACGCGCTCCCAGAAACGACGCCAGCGGCTGTGGCTACGGCTCCGATTACGGGCGCTGCGGTCACGATCAGCGGCGTACTCGTAATTCCGAGGGCAACGCCCACCGCGCTCAGGCCGGTTGGCGCGGCCAACGCCGCGCCAGCGGCGACAACGCCGGACGCGATACTCAAGCCCATGGAGACTGTTTCCACCTTATCCGCGATTTCCTTGTGGTTCATGTCCACTTCCTTGAGTTCGTCGGCAACGCTGCCGATGAGCTTTTTTGCCTCAATCGCCGTGGAAGATGAAAGTTCTTTTGCCTTTGCTATCACGGCTTTCGTATCCTCGTGCTCAAGAACACCGTCGAT
>JAIRPF010000176.1 GCA_031257115.1 Accumulibacter sp. | reverse complement strand
TTAGCCCAAGGCGAAAAACTGCGCTGTGTCTCTTATGCCCCGTTCCACCGCCCCGGCCAGACTCCGTTTGATGAAACCCTCACTATCCCGCGCCAGCAGATTGAAGAGGACCTCCGTGCACTTGCCGCTTTAACCGACTGTGTGCGGACATATTCCACCAACATGGGGCTAAACCAAGTTTCCGAAGTAGCCAGCGCCTTGGGGCTGAAAGTGCTGCTTGGCGCGTGGATTGGTTACGACCAAGAAAAAAATACCGCCGAACTTGAACGCGCTATGGCCGTATCGGTTTGCCTGCGTCTCTGGTATTTTTGCGCCTCGGTCATCGATGCGAGAAAGGGGGAAAGCCGTGTTGATCAAATGCGTGGCCTATGAAAACGGCGTCCGGCTGGCCGATCTGGCGATCGGGGAAATCAGCGGCTACCTGGCGCGGCCGGGATGCTTCGTCTGGGTGGCGCTGGTCGACGCGACGCCGGAAGAGCTGGATAAGATGAAGGACGAATTTTCGCTGCACGAGCTGGCCGTCGAGGACGCGCGCCACGGGCATCAGCGGCCGAAAATCGAGGACTATGGCGATTCGCTGTTCGTCGTCATGCATCTCTTGGACCAGAAACCCGTCGGCGCCGACGCGGACGAGATCGGCGCCGGCGAAGTGCACATTTTCGTCGGCCGCAACTACGTGCTTTCGGTGCGCAACAACAACGCGCAATCTTTTTTTGCCGTGCGTGAACGTTGCGAGCGGGAACCGGAATTGCTGCGCCAAGGCTCCGGATTCGTTCTCTACGCCCTGATGGACGCTACCGTCGATCGCTACATTCCGATCGCCGATCGCCTGGAATCGGAACTCGACGAAATCGAGGAACGGATCTTCACCAAGGGATCGGCGCGCGAGAACATCCGCCACCTTTACGCGCTGAAGAGCCGCGTGATGCAGCTCAGGCACGCGGTGGCGCCGATGCTGGAGGAGACGGGCAGGCTGTTCGGAAGCCGGGGGCCGGCCGTCTGCGGCAACGGCCGCGAGTATTTCCGCGACGTTTACGACCACCTGTCGCGCATCAATACGATGGTCGACAACGTCCGTGAAATGATCGGCACGGCGATCCAGGTCAACCTCTCGATGGTGGCCATCGAGGAGAGCGAGGACAACAAGAAGCTGGCGGCCTGGGCCGGCATTTTCGCGGTGGCGACGGCCCTCGTCGGCATCTGGGGCATGAACTTCAAATCCATGCCCGAACTCGATTGGGCCTACGGCTACCCGGCCGCGCTGGGCGTCATCACCCTGAGCTGCCTGCTGCTCTACCGGCGCTTCAAGCGCGCGGGCTGGCTTTGAGAGGATGGCCCTCCCGGCCACGAACCGCGACGCGCGCGGCGAGCGCGGCGAAGGCTCCATCCGGAAACGGAATCGCCCGAATCGCCATCATCGTGCCCGCCGCGTTCGTTGCGGGTAAACTGCTTCCTTTTCCAAGACGAATCACTTTGAGGACCGACCATGCTGGACATCCAATTACTGCGCGCCGACATCGACGCCGTTCGCGCCCGTCTCGCCACGCGCGGCTATACGCTCGACGCGGCCGCTTTCCAGAAACTCGAAGCCGGGCGCAAGACGCTGCAAACCCGCACGCAGGATTTGCAGGCGGCGCGCAACAGCCTGTCGAAGCGGATCGGCCTGCTCAAGGGCAAGGGCGAGGACGCCTCCGCCGCGATGGCCGAGGTCGCCGCGCTGAAGGACGAACTCGAAGCCAACGAACGGCGCCTCGCCGGACTGCTCGGCGAGCTGGAAGCCTTCGTCGCCACGATTCCCAATCTGCCGCGGGAGGACGTGCCGGTCGGAAAAAGCGAGGCCGACAACGTCGAACTCAAGAAATGGGGCGCGCCGCGCGCCTTCGACTTCCCGGCCAGGGATCACGTCGACCTCGGCGAGGGACTGGGACAGATGGATTTCGCCACCGCCGCCAAAATCGCCGGCGCGCGCTTCTCGCTGCTCAAGGGGCCGGTGGCGCGCCTGCACCGCGCCATCGCGCAGTTCATGCTCGACGTGCACACCGGGGAACACGGCTACACGGAAATCTACGCCCCTTATCTCGTCAATCCCGACAGCATGTTCGGCACCGGCCAGTTGCCGAAATTCGAGGCCGATCTGTTCAAGGTCCTGCGCGCCGACGCCGATCCGCTGTACCTCATCCCCACCGCCGAGGTGCCGGTGACCAACATCGTGCGCGACGAAATCCTGCCCCTGGACGCCTTGCCGCTGAAATTCGTCTGCCACACGCCGTGCTTCCGTTCCGAGGCCGGCTCCTACGGCAAGGACACGCGCGGCATGATCCGCCAGCATCAGTTCGACAAGGTCGAACTCGTCCAGATCGTCGCCGCCGAAAAATCCGCCGCGGCGCACGAGGAATTGACCCGTCACGCCGAGGCCATTCTCGAAAAGCTCGACCTGCCCTACCGCCGCGTCGCGCTATGCACCGGCGACATGGGCTTCTCGTCGGCCAAGACCTACGACCTGGAGGTCTGGCTGCCGGGGCAGAACGCCTACCGCGAAATTTCCTCCTGCTCGAATTTCGAGGCTTTCCAGGCGCGGCGCATGCGCGCGCGCTGCCGCAACGAGAAAAACAAGACCGAATTCGTGCACACGCTGAACGGCTCCGGCCTTGCCGTCGGGCGCACGCTGGTCGCGGTGCTGGAAAATTACCAGAACGCCGACGGCGGCATCACCATCCCGCCGGCCCTGCGCCCGTACCTGGGCGGCCAGGAGAAAATCGGAGCCGCGTAGCGAAGAAGCCGCCTCCCGAAAAACGGCGCCCGCGAAACTGGCGCCGTCAAGGTATCCGTGCTAGAATCCGCCGGTTCGGAGAGGTGGCAGAGTGGTCTATTGTACCTGACTCGAAATCAGGCGATGTCATACGGCATCCGAGGGTTCGAATCCCTCCCTCTCCGCCAGTTTTCGCGGCGGTTTTCGCGCCAGTCTCCGGCCAGGCCGTCCCGAATCGAGCGATAGCCCCGCGCGGTTTGCCCGTTTCCCCCGGCTGAATCGAGGCTTTCATGACGAAGCATGAACCTTTCTCCACCCGCCGCCGCGCGCTGCTCGACGCCATTGGCGAGGGCGTCGCCATCATTCCCACGGCGCCGGAGCGCATCCGCAATCGTGATTCGCATCACCCTTATCGTTTCGACAGTTATTTCTGGTACCTCACCGGCTTTCCGGAACCGGAGGCGGCGCTCGTCCTGGTCGGCGGCAAGCTCCCGCGCGCGCTGCTGTTCTGCCGGGAAAAGAACGCGGAGCGCGAAGTCTGGGACGGTTTTCGCCACGGGCCGGAAGCCGCGCGCGACGTTTTCGGTTTCGACGAGGCCTACCCGTTCGACGAGCTGGAACAGCGGCTGCCCGAACTGATCGCCGGCCGCGCCGCGCTGTGGTACGCGCTGGGGCACGACGCCGGCTGGGACGCGAAGATCATCGCCGCGCTCAACACCGTGCGCGCTGGGGCGCGCGCCGGCAAGCGGGCGCCGACGCAAATCCACGATCCGCGCGAGACGCTCGACCGCCTGCGCCTCGTCAAGGACGCGCACGAGATCGGCCTCATGCGCCGCGCCGCGGCCATCGCCTCGGCGGGCCACGCCCGCGCCATGCGCGCCTGCCGCCCCGGTCTGGCCGAATACGAACTCGAAGCCGAACTCTCCCATGAATTCCGCCGGCGCGGCGCGAGCGGCCACGCCTTTCCGCCGATCGTCGCCAGCGGCGTCAACACGTGCGTGCTGCACTACGCCAACAACGACAGGACGCTCGCCGACGGTGATCTGGTGCTCATCGACGCCGGCTGTGAACTCGACGCCTACGCCGCCGACATCACCCGCAGCTTTCCGGCCAATGGCCGCTTCAGCGGCGCGCAGCGCGACGTGTATGAAATCGTCCTCGCCGCGCAGGCCGAGGCCGTCGCCGCCATCCGCCCCGGCGCGTCGTTCGACGCCTGCCACGCCGCCGCGCTGCGGGTCCTCGCGCGCGGCATGGTCGATCTCGGCCTGCTCGCGGGCGACGTCGACGGGCTGATCGAGAGCGAAGCGTACAAACCGTTCTACATGCACCGCACTAGCCACTGGCTCGGCCTCGACGTACACGACGCCGGCGAGTACAAGACCGGCGACGTTTGGACGCCTCTTTCCGCCGGAATGACGCTGACCGTCGAACCGGGGCTGTACATCCGCCCGGCGGCGGACGTCCCCGAACATCTGCGCGGCATCGGCATCCGCATCGAGGACGACGCGCTGGTCACCGCCGACGGCGTCGAGATCATCACCCACGCGCCAAGGACGATCGGCGAAATCGAAGAAGCCATGCGCCGGGATTGATTCCATTTCCAAGCCGATCGTGCCGCGAAGGCGCGCCGTGGACAGCACGGGCAGCGCGGCAGGGCGAAGCCGGCGAAGGCGCGGGCAATCTGGATTGACGACCGATCAAAAGCCTCCCTCTTGGGGGAGGTGTCGCGGCGAAGGCGTGACGGAGGGAGTTTGGCGGTGGCGTTTCCGAACACGGTCGAAAAAACCGCCGCCGTGACTCCTTCCGTCCCGCGGCCATGCCGCGAGCTACTTCCCTCAGGAGGGAGGCTCATTCTTGCGGCGCGGCGCGCCGGAGTTTGCGCTGGATTCCCGCTTTCGCGGGAATGACGGGGGCTTTCTTCACTCTCGCTTCCCGTTGGCCCCGCGCCGCGCGAGGACGCTCACTTGAGCTTGCCGCGAACGACCCGGACCTTGACGGGGTCCTTGACCCGGAGCACGCCGCCGTTGCCGCTCAGGTTGCCGCACTGGCAGGCGGATTGGATATGGGGCACGGAACTCACGACGTCGGAACATTCCGCGCATTCGTAATACAGATCGCCCCCCGTCGGCAGATCACCCGGATCGGGCGCGGGTTCGACCGGATGGAAATTGTAGATTTTACGCATGTCGATTTTCATGGATTCCTCCTTTGAAACACGCACCGGCATAACGATGGGATGTCAGATAAAAACATTCGAAGTTTATCCCAATTAGAGGTCTGACACCTCGTCTCCTGGGCGCAAGATATATCTGCGTCCTGCCTCCGTCGCGGCGCGCCTCCGGAATCGCCGCCGTGAACCGGCCGCCTCAATACCCTCCCGCCGCCGCGTGGTTCTCGAAGCGCGTGTATTCGCCCAGGAAGGTCAGCCGCGTCGTGCCGATCGGGCCGTTGCGCTGCTTGCCGATGATGATCTCGGCGGTGCCCTTGTCCGGCGTGTCGGGGTTGTAAACCTCGTCGCGGTAGATGAACACGATCACGTCGGCGTCCTGTTCGATGGCGCCCGATTCGCGCAGGTCGGACATGATCGGGCGTTTGTTCGGCCGCTGTTCGAGCGAACGGTTGAGCTGCGACAGCGCCATCACCGGCACGTTCAGTTCCTTGGCCAGGGCTTTCAGCGAGCGCGAAATTTCCGAGATTTCGGTGGCCCGGTTCTCGCCGCCGCCCGGATTGCCCGATGACATCAGTTGCAGATAGTCGATGATGATCAGGCCGAGCTTGCCGCACTGGCGATGCAGGCGGCGCGCGCGGGCGCGCAGGTCGATCGGGTTGAGCGCCGCCGTCTCGTCGATGTAGAGCGGCGCTTCGTGCATCTTGCCCAGCGCGTAGGACAGCCGCTCCCATTCGTCGTCGTTGAGCCTGCCGGTACGCACGCGGTGCGCGTCGAGCCGGCCGACCGAGGAGAGCATGCGCATGGCCAGTTGCGTGCCGCCCATTTCCATGGAAAAAACGGCGACCGGCAGCCCGATCTCGATCGCCACGTACTCGCCGATGTTGAGCGCGAACGAGGTTTTCCCCATCGACGGGCGTCCGGCGACGACCAGGAGATCGCCCGGCTGCAACCCCGATGTGCGCGCGTCGAGATCATGGTAGCCGGTCGGCACACCGGTGACGTCGGACGGATTGTCGCGGTCGTGCAGTTCCTGGATGCGTTCGACGACCTGCGTGAGCAGCGGGTTGATGTGCTGGAAGCCGCTCTGGTAGCGAAAGCCGGATTCGGCGATGGCGAACACCTTGGCCTCGGCCTCATCGAGCAGTTGCTTGGCTTCGCGCCCCAGGGGATTGAAGGCGCTGCCGGCGATCTCGTCGCCGACGGTCACCAGCTGCCGCAGGATCGCCCGTTCGCGCACGATTTCGGCGTAACGCCGGATGTTCGAGGCCGACGGCGTGTTGGCGGCCAGTTCGCCGAGATACGCAAGCCCCCCGGTCTCGTCGCTCTCGCCCGCCATGTCGAGGCTCTCCGCGACAGTGACCGCGTCGGCCGGCTTGCCTTTTTCGAGCAGCTTGCTGATGTGGCGGTAGATGCGCCTGTGCTCGTCGCGGTAAAAATCGGCTTCGCCGGCGATGTCGGCAATCCTGTCGAACGCCGCGTTGTCGAGCAGCAGACCGCCCAGCACCGACTGCTCGGCCTCGATCGAATGCGGCGGCACGCGCAGGCCGGCGATCGCCGGATCGACGGCCGGCTTTTGGGCATTGGCGGAAGGGGGCGGTTGGCGCGGGTGGGACGGCGTGGCCATGAAAATCCTCGGCGGGAAAGTGGAAAGAGGGAAAAGAGGAAGTCTACCCCGTCGGCGCAAAAAAAAGCCTTGCGCCAGGGCAAGGCTTTTCCGGCCGCCGGCGGACAGGCCGCCCGCGAAAAACGCTTACTGTTCGGCGACCACGATCACCTTGATGACCGCCGTGACGTCGGTATGCAGCGCGATTTCCAGATCCGTTTCGCCGACCGCCTTGAGCGGGCCGTCCGGCATACGAATGTCGGATTTCTCGACCTCGAAGCCGAGCGCCTTGAGGCCGTCCGCGACATCGTAATTGGTCACCGAACCGAACAGGCGCCCGTCGACGCCCGCCTTGCGGGCCACGGTCACGGACACGCCTTCCAGTTTGGCGGCGAATTCCTGGGCCGCGGTCAGCCTTTCGGCCGCCGCCTTTTCCAGTTCGGCGCGCTTGGCTTCGAACTCCTTCATCGCCGCCGGCGTGGCGCGCCTGGCCTTGCCGGAGGGAATCAGGAAATTGCGGGCATAACCGTCCTTCACCCGCACCAGATCGCCAAGATTGCCGAGATTGACGACTTTCTCCATCAGAATGATTTGCATCGTCTCGTCCTCGCGTTATTGGTGGTTGTCGGTATAGGGCAGCAGCGCCAGGAAGCGCGCGCGCTTGATGGCCACCGACAGCATCCGCTGGTAGCCCGCCTTGGTGCCTGTCAGGCGCGCCGGCATGATCTTGGCGTTCTCGGCGATGTATTCCTTGAAAAGATCGACGTCCTTGTAGTCGATGCTCTCCATCTTCTCGGCGGTGAAACGGCAGAACTTGCGGCGCTTGAAAAGTCCGCTGCCGCGTTTCTTGACATTCTTGTCATCCTTTTTCTTCATGAACCTTGCCATCGATGTTTCCTTCCTCAAATTCGATCGTTGTCACATGCAACCTGGGTTGTCTGTTGCTCTTGCTCCGGGCGGCCAGGAATCCGGTCAGGCGGATCGCCGTTCCGGGTGCGATTGCCTCGATCCAGCGGGCCGGCTCGCCCAGCGCGACGGCTGGAACTTCGCACTCGACGCGCCTCGATCCGCCGGCCTCGACCTGTTCCGAGCGATGCCCGATCACGCATTCCGCGACCGGCACGCCGGCCGGAGTGAAACGCAGCGCCTTGCGCTCGACCAGGATCCCGGAAAGTTCGACGCGATTCAGGCGGACTCCGGCCAATCAGCCCGCCGGCTCCGCCGCCGGAGCCGGTTCCGCGACCGCAGCGGCCTCGCCCTCGGCGGGCACGGCCTCGGCGGGCGCGGCCGCCCCATCGCGCGCCTCCATCATCGACTTCGACTTCTCTTCCTTCATCATCGGGGAAGGCGTCGTGACGGCCTTTTTCGTCTTGATGATCAGATGGCGCAGCACCGCGTCGTTGAACTTGAAGCCATGTTCGAGTTCGGCCAGCACCTCGCCGTTGCACTCGATGTTCATCAGCACGTAGTGAGCCTTGTGCAGTTTCTGGATCGGATAGGCCAGCTGGCGGCGGCCCCAGTCCTCGAGCCGGTGGACCTGGCCGCCCTGCGCGGCGATGATCGATTTGTAGCGATCGATCATCGCCGGGACCTGCTCGCTCTGGTCCGGGTGGACGATGAATACGATTTCGTAATGGCGCATGAACACTCCTCTTGGCAAAAGCCCCCCGCCATGCGAACGGTGGAGCAAGGTGGAAGATTTGTGGAGTCTACCGGAAACCGGGCGAAAAGTGTATTGGGGGTCTTGGAAGGATATATTCAACCACGGAGAACACGGAGAAAGTCAAAAACGAAAAGCGTTAACCACGGCGGGCGCGGCGAAAGGCAAAGGGGCTTGGGAAGTCAAGCCACACATAAAGCGGCCTGGCTGTCGAGTTGCAACAGGATATCCCCGCCGAGGCGAGAAGCTGGAGGTTTGTAGCCGAGCGCGGGGTGGGGTCGCCGGCCGTTGCAGTCTCACCCCAACCCATGCGTACTCAAACCGATTGCGCCATGAGGCCGGGCCGAAGGCGGCGCCTTGGCGCGGCAGGGCGAAGGACGAAGGACGAAGGCGCGGGCAATTTGGAATTGGAGTCAAGGCAAGTCGGGCAGGGTTTTGGCGAGCACCCTGGCGCTCTGCCGGGCGCGGAAATCGTCCAGTTTCTCCGCCAGTCCGGCGTCGCCGAGCGCGAGCATGGCCACCGCGAAAAGGGCGGCGTTGGCGGCGCCGGCCTCGCCGATGGCGAACGTGGCGACGGGAATGCCGGCGGGCATCTGCACCATGGACAGCAGGGAATCGAGACCCTGCAAATGCTTCGATGGCATCGGCACGGCCAGCACCGGAAGCTCCGTCTTGGCCGCGAGGACGCCGGCCAAGTGGGCCGCGCCGCCGGCGGCGCCGATCAGCACCTTGAGGCCGCGCTGCCGGGCCGTCGAGGCATACGCCAGCGCCGCGTCGGGAGTGCGGTGCGCGGACAGTATCCGGGCTTCGTAGGCGACGCCGAAATCCTTGAGCGTTTCAGCGCAGGCGCGCAGCACGGGCCAGTCGCTGTCCGATCCCATCACGATGCCGACGAGCGGTTGATTCGACATGTCGATCTCCTTGGAACAAAAAACTTAAAGAATTAACCACGGCGAACATGGCGGCACGACGAGAAAACGAGATTCGCCCCTGTCTTTTCCGCGCGCAGCGTGCTGGATGAATTTCCCTTTTGAAGAAGGTAGCCTGTGGCGAAGCCGTGTGCCACCTCCCTCAGGAGGAAGGCTTGGCTTGCGGCGTTTCGCGCCGGCGGGTTTGGCGGGGGCGGACATCGCCCGCCTCGCGCATCATTCGCTTTTTCACCTTTCATGGCGTATGGGGTTGAACCGGAAACGCTCCGGGTTTCGCTTTTCGTCGTGTCCGTTGCGTTCGTCGTGGTTGAAACATCCTCTATCGGCCGGAGCCGGCGGCGCGTTCGGCGCTTTCCAGCGTGTTGGCCAGCAGCATGGTGATGGTCATCGGGCCGACGCCGCCGGGAACCGGCGTGATGAAGGCGGCGATTTCCCTGGCCGGCGCGAAATCCACGTCGCCGCACAGTTTTCCGTCGGCGAGCCGGTTGATCCCGACGTCGATGACCACGGCGCCCGGCCGGATCATGTCGCCGGTAATCATTTTCGGCTTGCCGACGGCGGCGACCAGGATTTCGGCGCGCCGGCAGTGCGCTCGCAGGTCGCGGGTCCGCGAGTGACATACGGTGACGGTGGCCCCGGCGCGCATCAGCAGCATCGCCATCGGTTTGCCGACGATGTTCGAACGGCCCACGACGACGGCTTCCTTGCCTTCGAGGGCGATGTCCGCCTCCTCGAAAAATTTCATGACGCCACGGGGTGTGCAGGGGATGAAGCGCGGCGATCCCAGCATCAGGGCGCCGACGTTCTCGGCGCGGAAGCCGTCGACGTCCTTTTCCGGGGCGATCGCGCCGAGAATCGTGCCGGCGTCGCAGTTTCCGGGCAGCGGCAGCTGCACCAGGATGCCGTGGATCGCCGGGTCGGCGTTGAGTTCGGCGATCCGGTCGAGCAGGGCGCTCTGCTCCGCGCCGGCCGGGTAGACGTGTTTTTCCGAACGGATGCCGGTTTGCTCGCAGGCGTCGACCTTGTTGCGCACATAGATCCGGGAGGCGGGATCGCCGCCCGCCAGAATGACCGCCAGCCCGGGACGCGCGCCTTGCGCGGTGAGCCGTTCGGCGCGCCGCTTGAAATCGGCGCGCAATTTCTGCGCGAGGGCCTTGCCGTCGAGAATTTTAGCCGTCATGGGAAAGTTCCAGTGGGTTGCGCGGGTCGATCGAAAAAACAAAACCCGATAGCCGTCTATCGGGTTCTCGCCGGCGGGCCGGAATGTCCGTGTCGAACACGCCTTGCCCGCGACCGCCCGATTGTATCCGCGCCCGCCGCCGGTGGCAATGACCCCGCGCGGTCTCAGCGGCCGAGTTTGCGCATGCGTTCCGAGGGCGTGATGATGTCGGTCAGGCGAATGCCGAATTTGTCGTTGACCACGACGACTTCGCCCTGGGCGATCAGCGTGCCGTTGACGTAAACGCTCATCGGCTCGCCGGCCATGGCGTCGAGTTCGACGACCGAGCCGTGGGCGAGTTGCAGGAGGTTCTTGATGGTGATCTTGGAACGGCCGAGTTCGACGGAGATCTGGACCGGAATGTCCAGGATCATGTCCAGCTCGTTCATCATCGAGGCTTTCCCCGCCGTGTCGCTGAAGGACGGGAATATCTGCGCGGGCTGGGCTTGCGCCGGCGGCGCGGCTTCGTCCCGCGGCTTGGCCGCCGCGTCCGCTTCGCTCTGCGCCTGTTCGGCCATGGCGGCCGCCCAGTCGTCCTCCATGCTGGTTTCGCCGGCGGCCTTGTCGTCGGTGGCGGCGGTGGCGTCGAGAGCGTCGGAGGTGTCAGGGGTATCTGGCGTGGGTTCGTCGGCCATGGCTTAATTCCTTGGAGGCGCGGCTTCGTCGTTTCCCTGCGTGACGAAGCGGTCGATCTTGAGCGCGTACTGGCCGCCCTGCTGGCCGTAGACGCATTCGATCACGGGGATGTCGTTGACGCTGGCAACGATTTTGTCGGGAATGTTGAGCGGAATGATGTCGCCGGCCTTGAGCTTCAGGATTTCCCCAAGCGTGATGCTGCCCGTTCCGATCGTGGCGACGATTTCGACCTCGGCGTCCTTGATCTGCTTGCGCAGCATCCGGACCCAGTGCTGGTCGGTGGACATCTGGTCGCTTTGCATCGCGCTGTAGAGCAGGTCGCGGATCGGTTCGAGCATCGAGTACGGAAAGCAGAGGGACATGTCCGCCGCCGCGCCCCCGAATTCGAGCGAGAAGGCCGTCGAAATGACGATCTCGGAAGGCGTCGCGATGTTGGCGAACTGCGAATTCATCTCCGAGCGGATGTATTCGAAGGAAAGCTCATAGACGGGTTTCCAGGCGCGCGCGTACTCCACGAACACGATGTGCAGCAGGCCCTGGATGATGCGCTGCTCGGTGCCGGTGAATTCCCGCCCCTCGACGCGCGTGTGGAAACGGCCGTCGCCGCCGAACATGTTGTCGACGACGAGAAATACCAGGTTGGGATCGAAGACGAAGAGCGAGGTTCCCCGCAGGGGCTTGGCGGAGACCAGGTTGAGATTGGTCGGAACGACCAGGTTGCGGATGAACTCGCTGTACTTCTGCACGCGGATCGGGCCGACGGAAACTTCCGCCGTCCGGTGCATGTAGTTGAACAGGCCGATGCGCAGGTAACGGGCAAAGCGTTCGTTGATGAGTTCGAGCGTGGGCATCCGCCCGCGCACGATCCGCTCCTGCGTCCCCAGGTTGTAGGCGCGGACGCCGCCCTGGTTGTCCTCGGGCGCGGCGGGTTCGTCCGATTCGCCGGTGACGCCCTTGAGCAGCGCGTCGACTTCTTCCTGGGAGAGAAATTCGGAGGACATCGCTTACTGGATGATGAATGAGGTAAACAACACTTCCTTGACCGGCGCGTCGTCCGCCCTGGCCTTGGGATCGAGCACCTGGTTCATCTGGTCGCGGATTTCCACGGCCAGTTTTTCCTTGCCCTCGCGGGTGAGCAGTTCGGAAGCCTTCTTGCCGGAGAGCATCATCATCACGTTGTTGCGAATCTTGGGCGTATAGGCCTTGATCTGCTCGCCGGCCCCCGCGTCGGAGACTTCCACCGAGAGAATCAACTGCACGAACTGCTCTCCCCCCGGCTCGGAAGCGAGGTTGACGGTGAAGGCGTCCATCGCCACATACACCGGGGGCAAGTCCTTGGCGGCCTTTTTCTTGCTCTTGACCGTTTCGACGGGAACTTCATCGTCGTCGTCGGCGTCGTCGGCGCCGTGCTTTTTCATCAAAAAGAACGCGCCCGCCGCGCCGATCACCAGAATGACGACGAGCAACGCGGCGACGATGATCAGCAACTTCTTGCTGCTTCCCGGCGCCGCGGCCGCTTCAGGTTTTGCTTCCTTGGCCATCTAGAAACCCCGTTCGTGTGCTTTTCGTCCCGCGCTCAAACAAACATGTCGACCAGGCCGCGCCCCGCGCCGATCGCCAACACGGCGCGCCGGGCCGCCGGCGCGTCAGGCGTCAGTATAGCCAACTCGTTTCCCGATGGGGACGCGCCTTCTCCAGGGTTTTGCCCGTCGCCCGACGCTTGCCGGAACGATTCCGCGCCGACCTGCGCCTGTCCCAGTTCGATGCCTATTCCGGCAAGCATCTCGCGCAGCCTCGGCAGGGCGGTCTCGATCGTTTCCCGGACTTCGGCGTTGCTCGATACGAACGTGGCGACAGCGGTCGACGCGCCGTGGTCGAGCTTGAGCGAGACTTCGATGCTGCCCATGGCCGGCGGATTGAGCGTCAGCTCCGCGGACTGGCCGTGCTGGGTGGCGATCCAGACGACTTTCTGCGCGAAGTCGTCGTTCCAGCGGCGGTCGTATATGGACGTGGAAATGGGAAGAGAAACCGTCGCGGGGGCGTCGTCATGGCGAACCGGGACACCCGGCGCGACGGCCGCGCCCACGGCGGGGGGCGCGACGGGTTCCGGGGACGCGGACGCGCTTTTGCCGGACATCGCGTCCGGAAGCGCGGCAAATTTTGCCGCCGTCTCGTTTGCCGGCGGCCGGCCGGTCGCCGCCGGGGCGTCTTGCGCCACGCGGCCGGCATCCAGAAGGCGCTCGCCGGCGAGCGGCTCCCGATCCGCCGCCCCGGCGGAAGCCGGCGGCGCTTCCCCCGCCGGTACCGCCTGGCCGCGCGGCTCGACGGGCGCTTGCGCCAGCGCGGCAAGCAACGCCAGCGGATCGCCGCTCGCGGCATCCTCTTCGTCCGAACGATCCGTGGAATCGCCGGCGGCCTTGGCGGGCGCGCCCGGAATCTGCCCATCGAGGGGCCGGACGGCGGCCAGTTGTCCGAGCAGCAGGCTGACGAAATCCTGGGCGAAATCCGCGCCTTCCATCCCCACGCCGGGATTTGCCGTGGGGAGCGGTGCGGAACTGGGCAAGGCGGATATGATGGCGATGGTCATGGACGGTTTTCCGGATCGGTATATGCCAGCGGCGATTCAGCCACAATCTGACAGACCATCTAGCAATATCCATGCCACTCATCGCGGGGGAAACCCGGCCGCCACGGCGGACGCGATTCCCGTCGCGCCCGCCGTGACAACGGAATCCGCCGCCCGATCCCGGATCACTGCTGCGCGACATGGTGCTGGACATGGGCGCGAAGCTCGCCGATCTCTCGCCCGCCGTGCTCGACCGGCTCGACGGCGAGGACATGCCGCGTCTCGTGGAGGCCGTTGGCGGTTTTTTGGGCGGTTTCCAGGCAACTGGAAAGATGTGATCGGCGACATCGCCGCGACCTTTCATTTCCCGCCCACGGAAATCTGGAACATGGACGCCGACGAACTGCTGTTCTGGCACGCCCAGGCCGCGCGGATCAGCGAGGCGGGCCGAACAGCCGGATCATGAGACTCGCGCCGAAAAGCGCAAAGCCAAAAAACACGCCCGCCATGAGTGAAGCGATGACGAAAAAGACGATACCGGCAAGAACGCCGTCATCGACGGCGACGACGCCCGCGATGACGGCGGCGGCCGTGAGCAGGACGATCATCAGAAGACCGAACAGGGTTTCGATGACTTTCATGGAGGCAGTATGGATCATGGCTTCCGGAAGCGGAATGATCGCCTTTGGCGTCATGCTCACGCTCACCGACAAAATGTCCGGCGGGCTGGCGGGCGTGAGCAACTAATTAGCGACAGGCATTCATGCCTGTCGCTGTGAACGAACCTGGAAGGGGTGTGCACCCCTCCCAAGTAGCTACGGTCGAAACCCCGGCCTTCAGGCCGGGGTTCCCGCCTTCGCGCCGCCTTGAAGGTGGAGTTTCAAACCGGAGTCGGTTTTATGAAAAAGGGCGGCGC
>JAIRPF010000148.1 GCA_031257115.1 Accumulibacter sp. | reverse complement strand
AAGGCCGGGGTTTCGACCGTGGCTACTTGGGAGGGGTGCCAACCCCTTCCAGGTTCGTTCACAGCGACAGGCATGAATGCCTGTCGCTAATTAGTTGCTGCGTGGAAACCATCGGAATGGCCGGTTGGCCAAGCATCGCGGAATTCGGAATTCGCGGAACGAACGTCGAAGTATAAACCCGGAAAAGCACGGCGGGCGCGGCGAGAAAACGAAAATCTTTCAACCACGACGGACACGACGAGCGCGACGGAAGGCAAAAAGCCTTGGCCGCGGCCGGCGTGGCGGATGCGGCGGAGAAAACGGGAGGCGAAAGAAAAAACCGTCATGCCGGCGGAAGCCGGTATCCGGGACGGCGATTGGGAAACGATTGGAAAACACAACGCCCCTGGATTCCGGCGATCAAGGGAATGACGGGAGAATTTTTGCGCGGTTGATTCAATAACGCTCCAATTTTTGTCGCGCCCGTTGTATCCTTTGCGGCTCTGAATCAGAGCCTTTTAAAATAAAACGCCGTTCCGATTTGTTTTCGCCCTGTCCCGCGAAATCATACGCGTTCACAGATATCCGGCGCTTCTTTCGGAACGATTGCGCTTTGGTGCGACAGGCAATGATTTCATGCCAGCATAATATGCCATCGCCGTTTGTTCTCCTTAATAATCAATACCATACAACCTCGGTTCTCGTTGACCGTATTTCCGCTGTTTCGATAGACAATTCGCTATGAGTACGTTACCATATTGACGTCGGCGCGGGGAGAGCGCCGAGAATGTAGATGATTTTCGTTTCCAATGGTGACAAAGCAGTCTGAAAATGCCAATGGCAAAAGATAAAAATTGGTGCCAGATGCACTGTGTATATGCTGATAGTGAGAGGGTCGGGCTGTATGCGCACGTCGATCCTCCACGGTTCGATCGCCCGTTTACGCTACGATCCGCAGTGACGGCGTCGAAGCCGAAATTTTCGCACCCCGCATTTGGCCCGGCCGTGACCTTGTCGAACGACGTCCGGCCATTGCGATCCTGGGGCAGGGTTACGACGGGAACGTCCCAAGGGAAAGGCCATTTCTTCGACCTCCAAAAGGAGGCGCGCACTCATATGGCTAGCGCCATGCGTCCGGCGGCGTTTCCGCCAGGCGTTGCCGCTTGCCTGAACTCACGCGGGTACGCCGGTTATTTTTTCGACGGCGGCGCGCGGTAGAATGACAACAGGGAGAAAACTCATGACCGCAGACAACACCAGGACCCTCGTCCACCCATCCTTGCCTCAGGAATCGCAGGCCGTCAGCGCCATTCCCGCCGATCAGCCACGCCGCGTCGGGAACGACTTGGCCAACGCGGCGGCGTGGCTGAAAGCGGCGCTCGAAACAACCGCGAACGGCATCCTGCTGCTCGACAGGGACGGTTCGATCGCCAGCATGAACCGTCAGTTCACCCGGATTTGGCGGATTCCGGATGAACCCCTGCAGACCGGCGACGATGCCGCCGTGTTCGCGTTTCTCGCTTCGCGCGTGCGCGATCCGGAAGAATACGAGCGGCGGCTGACGGAAATCCGGCCGGACGGCGAGGACGACACGCGCGATCTGCTGGAGTTCGAGGACGGGCACCTCATCGAACGCAGGTCGCATCCGGCAAGGCTGGGAGGGCGGATCATCGGCCGCGTGTTTTCCTTCGCCGACGTTTCGGAGGACAAAGCCCGGGAAGCCCAGTTGAAACTGGCCGCGAGCGTTTTTTCCCACGCTCACGAGGGCATCATGATTACCAATGCCAAGGGCGACATCGTCGATGTCAACGCCATTTTTTGCCGCATCACCGGCTACTCGCGCGAGGAGGTCATCGGGCGGAATCCACGTTTTCTCAAATCGGGACGCCAGGACGACGATTTCTACCGGGCCATGTGGGCCGAGCTGATCGCGCGTGGCCACTGGGCGGGCGAACTGTGGAACAGGGACAGGAACGGCAAGCTCTATGCGCAGCGCCTGAGCATCACCACCGTCGAGGACGTGATCGACGCGTCGCGGCATTACGTCGCGGTCTTCTCGGACGTCACCGAACTGAAGGAACGCGAGCGACAGATCAAGCGCATGGCCTACTACGACGCGCTGACCGGCGTTCCGAACCGCGTGCTGCTCGCCGACCGGCTGAATCTGGCGCTCGCCCAGACGCGGCGGCATCAGCGCTGCCTGGCCCTGATCTATCTCGACATCGACGGATTCAAGGGGGTCAACGACATCCACGGGCACGACATCGGAAACCAGCTGCTCGTCGCCATCGCCAACCGGCTGCGCGACGCCCTGCGTGAAGGCGACACCCTGGCCCGCCTGGGCGGCGACGAATTCGCGGTGGTCGTCACCGACCTGGGCGGCTGGAGCGAGTGCGACCCCATCCTGTTCCGTCTGCTCGGCGTGGTGGCCACGCCCATCCATGTCGGACGAAACGTTTTCCTGCTTTCGGCCAGCATGGGCGTCACCCTGTTTCCCCAGGACGACGGCGACGCCGATACCCTGCTGCGCCACGCCGACCAGGCCATGTACCAAGCCAAGCAGGCCGGCCGGAACCGCTACCAACGGTTCGACGCCGAAGAGGAATTGCAGACGCAAACGCGGCATCGGAGCTTGGACCGCATCGCGCAGGCCATCGCACAAAATGAATTCGAGTTGCATTTCCAGCCCAAGGTCAATATGCGCACCGGAACCGTCATCGGCGCCGAGGCCCTGATCCGCTGGCGGCATCCCGAACAGGGCCTGGTGATGCCGGGCGATTTCCTGCCGTCGATCGAAGGAAGCGAACTCATGGTGCGCCTGGGCAACTGGGTCCTGGACGCCGCGCTCCGGCAGATGACCGCTTGGCGCGGCCAGGGATTGGACATCTCGGTTAGCGTCAACGTTTCCGCGCACCAGTTGCAGCAGGCCGATTTCCTGTCGAACCTGGAGAGAAAACTGGCCAGCTACCCGGAGGTTGATCCCGGCTATCTCGAACTCGAGATACTGGAAACGGCGGCGCTCGGAGGCGTCGCCAGGACTTCCAACCTGATCGAGAGCTGCCAGTCCCTCGGTGTGCATTTTTCGCTCGACGATTTCGGTACGGGCTACTCGTCGCTCACCTATCTGCGGCATCTGCCGGCCAACGTGCTCAAGATCGACCAGAGCTTCGTGCGCGGCATGCTCCATGATTCCAGCGACCTGGCCATCGTCGAGGGCATCATCGGACTGGCCGCCGCCTTCCACAGGACGGCCATCGCGGAAGGCGTGGAGACGGTCGAGCATGGCAAGCTGCTGCTTCATCTGGGCTGCGATCTGGCCCAAGGGTACGGCATCGCGCGTCCGATGCCGGCCGGTGATTTGCCGGCGTGGGTCGCCGCCTGGCGTTCACCTCCCGTGTGGCGGACGCGCGCGGTACAATCGCAACAGCCCGACGCCGACGCGAGGCGCGCGCAAAAGAAAAGCCGCCTCGTGAGACGGCCTCGCAAGACCCGATCGTGGAAATGGTCGGATTAGGGCCGGAATCGGGGGGCGCAAAGCATTGCCCAACACCCTAGCCGCGAAGGCATGGGATGTGCCCCTCTTCGCCCGTTCTCTCATCCGTTCCATATTGTGGGTGGAGAGAGGCAGTGGCATGAATCGCGGCTCAACCGGGATTTGGCGCATCCTTTTGGCAGCGACGGATACGCCAAGGAAGAATTGCGCGCGGAAATCGCCTCGATGATCCTGGGCGATGAGCTGGGTATCGGGCGCGACCCTGGTCAACATGCCGCTTATGTCGGCTCCTGGATCAAAACCTTGCGAAACGATCACACGGAGATTTTCCGGGCATCATCCGACGCGGAAAAGATTCAAAACTACGTCTTGGCCTTCGAGCGCAAGCGTGTCCATGAAGGATCGGACGCCCCCCGGATTACCGCCAGTGATATTGAGCAATACGCCCATTCCGATGAATTCAGGAAAACCCATGAGGCGTTACAGCAAATGTTCAAATCCGTTGGCGCCGAACGGCAGGGCGATGAAGTCAGGAACTATCTTTTGAGTAGCTACGCGAACGGCGAAAAGATAGAGTTATCGAAAGACCTTGAACGCGAAATTCAAAAGCCAGACAGCGGCCTGAGCCGTTGAAAGGCTTGCGCTGAGCGGAAACTGACTTGATTTTGAAGTCGCTTTTTGGTACAATGTCATAAACGAAAGGAGCGTGAAATGACCCCGGCCGAAGTTGAAAGAATCAAGGACGCCATCAAACAAACCGACGCGATTTTCGCCCTGGAAGGCTTCGAGCCAACCGATGAAATCCGTGCCATCGACGCCGCCGTGCTGGCAGGGCGCGTGACCCGCGCGCAAGTGATCGAGGAAATGCGTGACTTTGCCATGCAACACAAAACCACCGATGGGTTTATCCAGTCCCGCGCCTGGGCTTGAAAGCGGGCCGTGGCAAATTCGTATACCGACGCCAATGGCGTCTACCGCAACAAACTGGGGATTACCGATGCCGCTGAGTTAAAGCGGGTTGAGTACGTCATAACCGCCAACAAAAGCCGTGAAATCCTTGAACAAAACGCGCTTGGCCCGGCGCGTGATCACAACCTTGAGCGGTTGCAAGCCATCCACCAACACATTTTCCAGGACGTCTACGAATGGGCGGGCAAGCCCCGCACCGTGCCATCTTCCAAGTGAATGGATAACGGCATGGTGTCGGTCTTCGCCAATCCCGACACCTTTGACCAAAGCTGGCGGGAACTGGAAAAGAAAACCAGCGCCTTTGTCAGTGCCAAGGGGCTGACCTTCGCGCAAAAGCACGAGGCGCTGGCCGACATCTTCATCGTAAAACTGACTCCGGTTTGAAACCCCGCCCTTTAGGGCGGTGCGAAGGCTGGAACCCCGGCCTGGAAGGCCGGGGTTTCGACCGTAGCTACTTGGGAGGGGTGCCAACCCC
>JAIRPF010000146.1 GCA_031257115.1 Accumulibacter sp. | reverse complement strand
TCTCCGTGGTGTTAGCGACAGGGACACAGTCACGCTGTCCGCGCGAAGAGCCGAGCGGATTTGCGGAGATTCCGCGATTTTTTGCGGGTGTCGCAAAAATATGGCTGTCATGCCCACGGCTTGATCCACAGTACTTCCGTCCGGCGTTCCAGCGCCGGGCGGGGTCGCACCGTCTCTTTACGGCCTCACAGCGTCGCCGCGTTGACGAAGAGCGCGTCGATGGCTGGTGCGGAGAGGCCCAGGGTGGCGGCCATCGAGGCGGTGAGGGCCGAATCGCGGCGCACTTCCGTGGCGTATTCTCACTCGATGCGGGCCGCTTCCCCGATCACGCTGGGCAGGGCGGCGCTGGCGGTATTGACTTGCGCGAGCAAGCCCTCGGTTAGGAGAGCCAGGCGCGCTTGCCGCATCGTCACGGCGGCGGGGACGGCGGGCAGGGCGGGTTCGACGGGCGGCGGCGCGAAATGGCCTTCGGGCGCTTTCACCCAGCCGGGTTGCACGTCGTCGCCGACCGCGTAGGTGAATGGCAGGGGATTCACGGGATCGAAGCCCGGAACCCGGAACCCGTTCCAGCGGCAGGACGGTGACGACGCGCTCCGTGCCATCACCGCAGAGTATCGTATTGGCGTATTTCATCTCTTGTCTCCTCTCAAAAGCCGCTCGTCAGTTGCCGCCGCCGCTGCTCGAATCGGCTTGCCACTGTATCGGCACGTCGAGCATCGATCCGTTGGCGCGCGTGAAGCGGATGCCGCCGTAGGCGTTCCATGTAATACCCACTCCCTCCTCCCGTCCCCGCGTCCCAGTTATACATCGCCCCCGCGACGAAGGCCGTGGCGGGCCAGGGTCGTCTATGAGACGAACATCCGCGCGAGTTACGCCGCCGGGCGCTACGCGCAATTGACCGATCCCGACCTGCTCCAGCTTCGCCCCTACTGGCGCTACGTGCATAGCGATCTCTCCAGGGAGCATCCGCGCGAACTGCACCAGCTCTGGGGGGATATGAAACTGACCCTGCGCCACGACGATCCGTTCTGGCAAACGCACTATCCGCCGAACGGCTGGTTCTGCCGGTGCCGCGTCGTGGCCGTCGAAGCGCCCGCCAAGGACGCGGCCAAAGCGCCGCCGCCGGGGTGGAACGCGATCAATCCGAAGACCGGCGCGCCCGCCGGGATCGACAAGGGGTGGGCCTATGCGCCAGGGGCGATGCGGGCGGATGAGATTCGGGCGATGGTGGCGGAGAAACTCACCCATCTGCCCGCGCCGATCGGGGCGGGGTTCGGCGCGTCCCTTCCAGCGGATGCGATTGCCTCGGGCTTCGCCATCTTTTTCGACAAGGCTTATGCGAATCGGGACAAGCCGGAGGGCAAATGGATGGTGGCTGGCGCGCTGCGGCCCAAGTGGGTGCAAAAGGCGACCGAGGCGGGCGTCGCGCCGGTCACGGCGGAAATCGCCGTCCGGGACAGGGATATTAGCCATGCGTACCGGGATGCCAAGATCAACCCCCTGCCTGTCAGCTGGTTCCGCGATCTGCCCGCGCATCTCAGGAAGCCGCGGGCCGTGATTCTGGATACGGTAAAAGCGGACGAGCCGGCTTTTTTGTTGATCTATGACGCGCCGGACAAGACGAAGGCCTTGGTCATCCGAATCAATTACAACATCAAAAAAGCGGGAACGATGAATCTGGTGAGAACCGGACAGACCGTCGACATTGAGGTGATAAAAAACAACATCGGAAAGGGGTATGAGTTGATCGATGGAAGTCTCTGACATGGGGTTGGACTCGAACCAACATCATCAGCGCAAGCGCCTGCCCTTACCCATCGGCGTACACCATGCCAGAGGCTCGTCTGATTATAAAACAGCCACGAAAGGAACTCCACGATGATCACCGTCGAAGTCGATAACAAACGGGCGCTCGACGCGCTGAATCGGTTGATCCGATCGGGCAAAGACCCAGCCCCTGTACTGAAATCCATCGGCGAGGATTTGATCGCGTCGACAAAACGTCGCATCGCTTCCGGTGGTCCTGCCCGAACGGCGAGACTTGGGAACCGAATTCACCCGTGACGATGGCGCTCGCCGCCAAGCACGGCCGTCCAAAGAAGATGGGAAATCATCCGCTGGTAGCCTCCGGCATCCTGATGGATACGATCAGCTACATGGTCGACGGGAAGAGCCTGTACGTCGACACCGACCGATTCGCCGACGATTGGAACGGCGGCGCGGCCGTCCTCCAGTTCGGTACCGATCGCGCGGGCCGGGGCAACAAAGTCACCATCCCCGCCCGCCCTTTTCTAGGCATATCGGATTCCGACGCCCGCGAGATCGAGGAAACAGTGCACGATTACCTGTCCCGCCTGATCGACGGCCGGTGAGCTTCCCCGAATTCACACGATGCGCGAGGGAGATTTCTTCCTGAAACACGTGGCTTTTTTATTGCGCCTGTCGCAATCTTTTTGCAGACTCCATCCCGATTCATCCTCACCCCATCCCGCAAATATCACGCCCCGCCCCCCAAATATCACGCACGTTCACAGGAGGGAGAGGCAGCGAAGAGGGTGGCGAGGGCAGCGGCAAGCCGGATTCCCGCTTGTCAAGGAAATGACGCGCTCATTTTTCGCGGTTTGATGCCCGGTATCGATTTCCGCCGAGCGAAACGCCTAGAACTCGTAGCCGTAGGCCTTGATGACGGCCCTGGCCTTGTCCGATTTGAGGTAGTCGGCCAGCGCGAGCGCGGCGGGTTTGTCCTTGGCCTGGGCGAGCACGACGGCGTCCTGGCGGATGGGGGCGTAGAGGTTGCCGGGGACGATCCAGGCCGAGCCGGAGGTGATCTTGCCGTCCTTGTAGACTTGCGAAAGGGCGACGAAGCCCAGTTCGGCGTTGCCGGTGGCGGCGAATTGGTGCGCCTGGCTGATGTTGTCGCCCTGGACGAACTTGGCTTGCAGGGCGTCGTGGAGGCCGAGTTTTTTCAGCGTTTCGATGGCCGCCGCGCCGTAGGGGGCGGTCTTGGGGTTGGCGAGCGCGAGGTGCTTGAAGCTGGCTTTCTTGAGGACTTCGCCTTGGCCGTCGACGACGGCGGGATCGGCGGACCAGAGGACGAGCTTGCCGATGGCGTAGGTGAAGCGGCTGCGCGGGGCGATCAGGAATTCCTTTTCGAGCCGGGCGGGTGTTTCGTCGTCGGCGGCGAGGAAGACTTCGAACGGCGCGCCGTTGGTGATCTGGGAGTAGAACTTGCCGGTCGCGCCGAACGAGAGGATGGCTTTGTGGCCGGTGTCCTTTTCGAATTCGGCGGCGATCTGTTGCATCGGGGCCGTGAAGTTGGCGGCGACGGCGACCTGGACTTCGTCGGCGCGGACGGGGAGGGCGAGGGCGAGGGTGAGGGCGAGCAGCAGTTTCGTGGTGGTTTTCATGGGTTGTCTCCTGGTTGAAAAACGGTTCATGCGTATTGGCAAAGGATGATCGACGAGGCTTGGAACACGGCGCAGGCGCGCGCGCCTTCCGCGAGATTCAGGCGTTTCAGGCTTTCGTGGGTGACGGCGGCGCTGACCATCTTGCCGCCGGAAATCGTCAGGACGACCTCGGCGTTGACGGCGCCGTCGAGGACGCGCGCGACGCTTCCCCACAGTTGATTGCGTGCGCTCAGTTTCAGGTCCGGGTCGGTATGGAGCAGGATCGAGGACGCCTTGACCAGGGCGGTGACTTCCGCGCCGATGCGCAGATCGAGGGTCTCCGCCGATTCGCGGGTGATGACGGCCGCGAGTTCGGTCTGTTCGTCCAGGCGCACGCAGACCTCGAAATCGACGTCGCCTTCGCGCAGCGCGTTGACCTTGCCGGAAAACTGGTTGCGGGCGCTGGCGCGCATCGCCAGCCGCCGGATGATCCGCTGGAAGTGCTCCGGGCCGCCGGCCGGTGCGTCGGCCACCGTCGGCGCCAGGCGGTCCAGGAGGTTCTGGTATTCCGTTTCCAGCGCCCGGTAGAAGGCCACGAGCCGGGTTCCGTATCCGGTCAGCGCCGTACCGCCGCCGTGACGGCCGCCGGCCGAGCGGACGACCAGCGGCTGGTCGGAGAGGTTGTTCATCGCGTCGACGGCGTCCCACGCGGCCTTGTACGAAAGCGGCACCGCCTCGGCCGCCCTGGAAATCGAGCCGTGAACGGCGATGGCCTCCAGCAGCCGGATGCGCGTGTCGCCGAGAAACGCGCCGGACTCGGTGTCGACTTGCAGTCTGCCTTGCAGCCGATGAGGCAATATCGGTTTCATGTTCATCGTAATGTTTTGATTTATATAACGCTAGCAAATCCATCCGGGCGGATGTTCTTCCATTTCATGCACATCCTGCATCCGCGCGTTTGTCGGGAGTGCCCGCGAGGCTGTTTGATCCGTATTCTATACTATATAGCGTCAGGATTCCGCCGCCTTCCGGGGTATGAAAAATTGTCATGGAAAATGTTTCCGGTTCGACCCGGCCCGCGTTACGAAAAGCGAAGGATCGGGGCTTGGACATCAACGCAAAACGCCGCGAGAACAAGAAAAAGCCCACCTATCGAGGGAGGTATCACGCCGATGGCGGAACGGAGGAAGTCGGGCGGCGGGGTTTCCGGTAAGGCATGGGAAAACGACGGCGTGAGTGGGAGGCGGGGGTCACGGACGCGGATGAACGGGAAAACCGTCATTCCTTTGATCGCCGGAATCGAGTGCGTTCATCAAAAATGGAGCGCGGGCGTCCCGCCCGCAAAAAAGCAAACGAAGCGTGCGGGACGCCCGCGCTCCAATCAAAACCTCCCTCAGGGGGAAAACTTGACTTGCGGTGCTTCGCGCCGGGTAATGGCCGCTGAACAATCTGTTGCTTCCAGCACAAAGCACCCGATCCGCCTTGGCCGCGCATTCTTCTTCAATTTGTGGCGACCTGGCTTCATCGTAAAACTGACTCCGGTTTGAAACCCCGCCCTTTAGGGCGGTGCGAAGGCTGGAACCCCGGCCTGGAAGGCCGGGGTTTCGACCGTAGCTACTTGGGAGGGGTGCCAACCCC
>JAIRPF010000145.1 GCA_031257115.1 Accumulibacter sp. | reverse complement strand
CCCAATACCAGGCCGATTTCGAGCGCCACCTGCCGCTCTCCGACGACGTGCGCCGGATGCAAACGACGCTCCTGCAACTGCAAGGGCCGGCGGGCGAGGAAAAACTCGCGCAACTCGCGGGTCCCACGCCGACGCTGGAAGGAACCCTGGTCAAGGCGGGGATCGCCCCCGAAAAGGCGCTCTTCCTTTCCCGCGAACTGGAAAAGGAACCGCAATTCAACTCGCTCGCGGAAGTGAAAACCTACATGGGCGGGCTGGAAAAGGAAATGGGCTTCGCGCCCGGTTCGATGACCTCGGTCGTCACCAACATGGAGAAAGTCGCCGCCGAAGCGGGCATCGAACTGGAAGCGCCCGCGCCAGTCGCGGCGTCCGGTGTGGTGCGGGACAGCGCACCGAAACCGTCCACCGCCGGGACGCCTTCCGCCGCGAGTCTCGCGCGGGAAGACGCGGCGGAGGGAATGGAAGCGGTCGGCAAGGCGGCTGTAGCCCCGACGCCCGATCCTGCCGCGCCGCCTCCGCCCGCCGAGGCCGCCGAAGCGCCGCCCAATCTCGATTTCTCGTACCAGGATTTGGCCGGACGGGATTTTTCCGGGCAAAAGCTCGATGGCGCGATTTTTCACGACGCCAAACTTGCCGGAGCAAACTTTTCCGGCGCGAGCCTGCAAAACACCGACTTTGACCGCGCCGACTGCGCCGGGGCCAATTTCGACCGCGCAGCGCTCGATAACAGTTCTTTCGCCGAAACGATCCTGTCCGGCGCGTCGATGCAAGGTGCGTCGGCGGGAAGCGCCCGCTTCATCGGCAGCGATTTGCGGGATGCGCGGGCCGCGGGTCTCGATGCGAGAGCGGCGGAATTCGACGGCGCGAAGCTCGACGGCGCAAAGCTCGTCGGCGCGAATTTCGACCACGCGGGGATTCGCCGCGTGGCGGCGCGCGGAGTCAACGTCGGCGAAGCGGATTTTTCCGACGCCTCGTTCCAAGACAGCGATTTTGCCGAAGCCCGTTTTTCCGACGCTCGCCTGCCGCGTTCGGTGGCGAACAAGGTAAACCTGACGGGTGCCGATTTTTCCGGCGCGGACTTGACGCAGGCGACGCTGATGGGCGGCAGCGAGCTGACACGCGGCAATTTCACCGGCGCAAACTTGAAGGACGCGGATTGGCGCGATGTCGTGGCGAAGGAAGCCGTTTTCGCTGGCAGCCGCGCCGAGGGGGGGCGTTTCGTCGGCTGTGATTTTGCCGCCTGTCGCTGGCAAGCGGCGCGCGCGAGCGGCGCGGATTTTTCCCACGCCCGCCTGACCGGCGCGGATTTCACGGGCGCGAACCTCATGCGGGCCTCGCTGCGCGAGGCGACGGTGACGGGCACGAGCTTCGCCAAAGCCAACCTCTACGCGAGCGATCTCTACCGCGTCCCGATGGAAAGCGCCGAAACGTCCGGCGCGATGCTCGGCAAGACGCTGTTGGCAGCACGTGAAACGTGATGTGCCGTAGCGATCGAGCGTCCCTCCCTCGCGGGGAGGGGCTATGGTAAAGCAACCGTCCCGGTTGCTGACAAGCGGGACGCTTGTCCTACCATACCCTGCGGTTTCCCGGTTCTGGATTTTTCATGAGGCAAACCGTATCATGAAAAACGGCTTGTCATCAGGAGTATCTGGGGGCGAAACATGGAGACCGTGACTCTCTCCACACGAGGTGAGTTGATTATTCCATCCAGCGTGCGCGGTGCCTTGCGGTTGCGGGCGGGGAGCCGCCTCAACGTCACGCTCGACGACGGAAACATCGTACTGAAACCGGAAAGCGCGCCGTGGGTTCCATTGAACCCGAAGGGTGTGCGCCTCTCCGCCGCGGAACTGTCGCGGCCAGCTGATTTGTCCGATGAAACCCGTAGCGGTTGATACCAACGTACTGGCGCGGCTGGCGACGGGGGACGACGCCAGGGAACACCGCGCCGTGGTCGAAGCGCTGGCCACGCGCCCGTGGCGCGTATTCCTGACGGTGATATTGGAAACCGAATGGATGTTGCGTTCGAGATACGGTTACGCACCCCGACAATTTGCCGATTTCGTGGAATGGATGAATGGCAGCGGACGCATTCATCTGGAACAAGCCAGGACAGCATGCAAGGCCGTGGCTTATCACCGCGCGGGAATGGATTTCGCCGATGCGCTGCACAACATAGCGCAGGCCGACGGCGAACCTTTCCTGACGCTGGACAAGGCATTGCGGCGCAAAGCCGACAAACTGAACCTGTCTGCCCTGCCGCCGGGATGAAAAACGTATTTCCCGGCACGGCCAGCACAGGGATGCTCCTAAAGTTTTACGTTTCACGGCATTTGAAAGAAAACCATGGGCCATGACGACACGCTGCGAGATTTCGCGCCGGGGACGAGCGTTTCCGACGCGGATTTTTCGGGGCTGGATTTATCAGGCCGTTCGCTTGCGGACGGCTGCTTTGCGCGATGCCGCTTCTCGCGCGCCAATCTTGCCCAATGCGACCTTTCCCGCGGCGTTTTTTCGGGCTGCGATTTTGAGGCCGCCGTGTTGCGGGACGCGACGCTGGAAGAGAGCGTTTTCCGGGACTGCGGCTTCGCGGGGATCGACGCCGCCGGGAGTTTCTGGCATCGCGCCGCGCTGGAAAAGGTCGATTGGCGAAATGCCGTTTTTACCCGCGCGAACCTGCTGGAATTACGGATGACGGAGGTCGACTGGACGGGCATCGACCTTTCCAGCGCGACCCTCTCCGGTGTGCGTCCGTCGATGGGGTTTCGCGGCGGCACGGTGGAGCGGCTCGCCTGCGTCGGGTGCGATTTTTCCGGACTTACGCTCGAAGACCTCAAGGGCGAAATCTTCTTTTTCCGCGCTGGCCGCCTCGCGGGGGCCGAGCTGCGCCGCTGCGATCTGCCGCAATGGATCGTGCAAGAGACGGATTGCCGCGAGATGCGCGCGACCCAATGCCGGTTCCCCCGCGCGGGCTTTTCCGGCGGCGATTTTTCCGGGACCGCCTTTTCCGATTGCGATCTCTCCGGCGCGAGCCTTTCCGGGGTCGCGTTCGTCGCGGCTTCGTTCGTCCGGGTCGATCTGCAAAAGGCGGGGCTGTCGGGCGCGGATCTGTCCGCGGCGACGTTCGAGGAGGTCAATGCGGTCATGGCGGATTTTTCCCACGTCCGCCTGCCGCACGCACGGCTGCAAACGGTCGACTTGCGGCTGGCGGACGGGCACAATGCGAACTTTTCCGACGCAAGCCTCAAAAATTGCCAGATGGAAGGCTTGCGCCCCACGGACGAGGAACGGCTGGCGGCGGAAACGTTTTCGACGCCCGCCTGAACATAAAGGGTCAATGCCATGAACACCCAGAAGGAATACGAATACGCCGCGCCGCCCGAAAGCGCCCTCGCGGACGCGACGGTGCAGATCGCGTGCGAGGACAAGCTCGTGGTCGCGGGGCGCTTTGGCCTTGCGCGGGCGACGCGGGCGGCGGGCTGCCTGCTCGCGCCGGAGGCGGGCGACCGGGTTTTGCTGGCCTTTGCGGGCGAGGAGGTTTGGGTGCTTTCCGTCCTCGCGCGCGCCGCCGACGCGAATCCCGGTCGGCTGGCCCTGCCCGCGCATACGGTGATGCGGACGCGGCGGCTGGAACTCTCCGGCGACGTGCTGGAACTGCGCGCGGGCGTGCTTTTTGCCACCGGCAAGCTGCTGGCGGAGAGTTTCGGGGTGCTGCGGCGCGGGGCGGGGAAATTGCTGGAGACCGCGCTGCGCCGCCACGTCCGCTACGGCAAGAACCGCGAGGAAACGCGGGAGACTTCGGAAGTCTCCGTGGGGCGGCTGCGCCTCGATTGCCGCCACAGCGCGCGGATGCGGGCGGAAAACATGGACATCCGGGCGAGCGAACTGCTCGATCTCGATGGCAGCCACATCAAGGTGGGGTGAGATATGTTCGCCCTGACCCTCAAAGGCGGCACCTGCATGAGCACGGCCCCGGACGTCTGCAAGACTCCCGCGCCTCCCGCGGGGCCGGTGCCCATTCCCTACGTCAATATCTTCCAGTGCAACATGGTCGATCCCGGCACGGCCTGTTCCAAGGTGTTCATCGACGGCGCGCCCGCGCTCAACGTCAAGTCGAAAAGTCTCCTCTCCAACGGCGACGAGGCGGGCACCGTGGGCGGGGTGGTGTCGGGCAAGTTCGTGGGCGAGGGCGAGTTCATCATGGGGTCGCAAAAGGTACAGCTTGAAAGCAAGGCCGCCGTCTCGCAGGGCGTCAACACGAAGCACAACAACGGCAACACCGTCGGCATGTGTTCCATGTCGGGGCAATCCAAGGTGATGATTTCGTGATTCCGATGGCGCGCGGCCTTTTCGCCGTTCTCTTCTGCGGCCTGCTCGCGGCGTGCGGCGGTGGCCCGGCGACGCGCCCGCCCACGGTACCGCCGCCCTTGCCGGTGGAAGACCCCGCGCACGTCACCTGGGAGGCAAAACCCGGCGGACTGACCCTGCACCTCGTGAGCCGCTCCGACCTGAACGAGATGGACGGCACGCCGCTGGGCCTGAGCCTGTGCGTCTACCAGGTCGCGGACACCAAGCGCTTCAAGGCGCTCGCCGCGACGAGCGGCGGGCTGGACGCCTTGCAGGAATGTACCGTGGAGGCCGCCGACGCGGTGGCGGCCAAGCGGTTCTGGATGCAGCCGGGGGAATACCGCGAAGTCGTCATGGATCGCGCGGAGGGGGCGAAAAACCTCGCGGTCGTTGCGGGATACGCTCACTTGAAGCCGGAACTCTCCGCCGCGGTGGTTCCGTTTCTGTTGCACAGCGAAAAACAAGGCTATATTCCGTTCTTCCGCACCACCGTCCATAGTGCGGCCCTCATGGAGATCATCATCAATTTGACGGCCTCCGCCGTCGACGCAAAGGGAGTCGAGCGTGACAAGTAAGCCGCTTTTCTGGGAGCAGGGCGTTTTTCTCCAGCCGCAGCATTTTCAGATCGAGCAGCGGCAGCAGCTTGCGGCGCGCGCCTATGTTGCCGCCCTCGCCCAGCCTCATTTCTGGGGCATCTCCCGGCTGAAGATCAACGAGGACGCGCTGGACGGGGAAATCTGCGAAGTCGCGGAACTCGAAATGCTTCTCCAGGACGGCACCCTCGTTTCCTGGCCCGGCAACGCCACCCTCGCGCCGCGCCCCTTCCGCGCCGCCTGGCAGAATCCGGAAGCGCCGCTGCGCGTCTATGTCGGCATCGCGCCCTTCCGGGAAGAGGGCGACAACGTTTATCCGACGGACGCCCCGGAGAGCGCGCCCGACGTTTACCGCTTCACGACGCCGCTCGCGCCGGAGACGGCGCCCGACCTGCACGGCAAGGGCGTGCTCGCGGACGTGCGGACCCTGCGCTACCGCCTGCGCCTCGTTTTCGACGACGAGATGCGGGAGAGCCTGCTGCGCATCCCCGTGGCCCGCCTCGTGAGGAGCGGCGAGCGCGTGCGGCTGGACAGCCATTTCATTCCGCCGACCGTGAATATCCACGCGGTCGATACGCTCGTGAACATGCTGCGCGACGTGCGCGACATCCTGCTCTCCAGGGCGCGACAGCTTGAGGAATTCAAGTTGGTCGGCGGCGACGCCGCCTCCTCGGAAGTCTCCTCGCTCTACGGCATCGCCCTCTTCTGCGTGCTCGGCGCGATTTCCCGGCACGTCCCGGAACTCGAACAGCGCCTGCGCGCGCCCTCCATGCCGCCGTGGCCGGTGTTCGTCGCGCTGTGCCGGCTGGTCGGCGAACTCTCGGTGTTTTCCCGCGAACTCTCGCCCGTGGGGGAAACCCGCCAGGGGCAGCGCGCCCTGCCGCCCTACGACCACGAAAATCTCCACGAGTGTTTCAGCGCCGCCTGCGCCATCGTCACCCGGCTCGTCGATTCCCTGGTCGTCGGCCCGGATTTCGCCTTCGTGCTGGAGCCGCGCGACGGGATGTTGAAGACGCAGATGCCGCAGAGCGCCTGCAACAATTCCTACGGCTACTGGCTGCTGATGCGCTCCCCGACGACGGCGACGGAACCGCTCACGGAGCAGGTGCGCGCGTTCGGCAAGCTCGCGCCGGGGCGGGAGATCGCCAGCATCGTGGCGCGGGCGCTCCCCGGCATCCGCCTGATCCACGCCGAGACGCCGCCCGTGGGCCTGCCCCGGCGCAAGGACACGGGCTATTTCCAGATCGACCCGAACGATCCCTTGTGGGCCAACGCCCTGCGCCACGGCGAAGTGGCTTTCTTCCTCCCCGACGCGCCCCCCGATCTGTGGGTGCAGCTTACGGTGATTCGGAAATAGCGAGGACGAAATGCTGAAACGCTTTTTTCCGCTGATGAGCGAGGCCCTGCACCACGGGCGCGCGAACGGGGCCGTGCCCGAACCGATGGCGGAACTGGGCCGCCGCCTGAGCGCGCTCGCCGAGGAGGAGCGCGCCAGCCCGTCCCCCTTCGCGGGCGAGGACATGGATCGCTCCGTCGATCTTGCGCACTGCCGCCTCGCCGTCTATGCCTGGGTCGACGAAATCCTGCTCACCGCGCCGCGTCCCGACGCCGCCGCCTGGGTCGCGCAAAGCCTGCAACACGCCTATTTCCAGACTTCCGAGGCGGGCCTCCTGTTTTTCGAGCGGATGGAAAACCTGCTGGAAGAATTGTCCCTGCCGCCCAAGGACGCGGCGAGCGTGGACGATTCCCTGCCGCCGCGCCTGGAAGCCGCCGCGCGGCTGCCGCGCACGCGCGCGGCGCGACAGGAACTCGACGTCTACGCCCTCTGCCTGCTGCTCGGCTTTTCAGGCCGCTGCCACGAGAACGCCCCGCTCACGGCCAAGCTGCGCGAGGCGGCCCGCCAGGTGCTGCGCGGCAGCGTGGCCCCGCCCGTTCCGGCGGCGGCGAAAGGAAGCTGGTTTTCGCGCCACCGGCAAGGCGCGGGCGAAATTTCCTCGGCATTCGAATGGCTGCTCTACATCCTGCTGCCCCTCTTTGGCACCGTGCTGTTCGGCCTCTATTGCGCGAACCTGCTCGTCGACCTCCATCGCGCCGGATTTTGAAGAGACGACATGAAATTACTCGGCCTCATCCTCAAAGGACTGCTCTTCCTGCTGCTCGTCATCGTCCTCGCGGGTCTGCTGACCCTGCTCGCGTGGTGGCTGAAGTGGCCCCTCTTCACCGGGGTTTTCATCCTCGCGGGCATCGCGGGCCTGGCCTTGCTCTTCTGGGCGGGGCGCTTTCTGTGGCGGGCGCGCAACAAGCGGTTTTTCGTGCGCCAGGCGATGTCCGGCCTCAAAAACAGCGAGGTCGCCGCGGACGCCCGCTTGAGCGCGATCGCCGACCGGTGGCGTTCGCTCCTGCTCTTCGACTCGCGCGAGCGGGTCGACCCGCGCGAATTTTCCGGGCGCTCGTGGTATCTCGCGCTCGACGCTACCCGCGAGGGCACGGTGCTCTCGCCCGTCTTCGATGGAAAAGAGGAATCCCAGGCGCTCGCGCGGCACGACTTCGCCGCGAGCACCCTGCTCCAGGTGTCGAGCGCCTCGCTCGACGGCGAGGCGGGGGAAGAACTGCTCACTCTCCTCGCGCGGGACGTGCCGGGACGCGCCTTTTCCGGCATCCTCCTCGTCGTTTCCGCGCGCGACGTTCTTGCGAAGGATGCCGTTCTCCTCAACGAATGGGGCTTCCAGCTTCGCAACGCGCTCTATACCGTGATGGCCGCGGTCAATCGCAACCTGCCGCTCTACGTGCTGGCGCAGGACATGGAAAGCCTGCCCGGAGGCGAAACCCTCCTCGCCCGCGCGCGGAGCAAGGGGATGCCGCCGGGATGCTTTTTCGCGCTCGACGCGCGGGCGGGCGGGCTTTCCTGGGCCGAACAGGGCAAGGCCGCCGCCGGGTCCGCCGACGCGATGCTGCGCGAGGCGTTCTACGACGATCTCGTGCAGGGCGCGCCCGCCGGAGCGGACGAACTGCGTTTCCTGGAAACGCTAAAGGAACTGGGCCGCCAGCTCGACGCCCTCTTTGCCGCGCTCCTCCAGGACGTTCCCCGGCAGGACCCGGTGCGCCTGTCGGGGGTGTTTTTCTGCCCGACCTGGGAGGCGCGCGCGCTCCCCGCGAGCGCGGGCGACAAGAACGCGCCGCACGGCGCGCTCTCCCGCTTCTTCGCGCGGCGGCTCCCCGCGCATCGCGCGGCGACCTATGCGCTGCGCGGGCGCTTTTCGGCGTACTCGAATGCCTGGATCGTCGTCATGGGCGCGTGGTGCCTCGTCTCCTTCTGCGTCTGCGGCCTGATGGCGGCAAGCGTCCTCTACCAGAACCGCGCGATCACGAGCCTGCCGCCTTCCGCCGCGCGGCACCTCGTTTCGGGGCAGCTCGACCGGCTGTACGGCGAGATGCGCTACATCATGCAGCTCGAAGCGGCCCGGAAAAGCTGGCTCCTCCCGTCCTTCGGGCTGGACATGCTGGCGCGCGTCGAACAGGAAGAAAAAAATCGTTTCACGAAAAGGCTCTACGCCGAAATCCTCGCGCCGCTCCTCGTCTACATGCGCGCGACCCTGAACGCGCCGGGCGAATACACCGAATTGAAACACGCGGCGGTCACGCAGCTTGCATGGCTCGGACACGCGGTCAACGAGCAGCTGACGACGGGAAAAATCGACGCGCAGACCATTTTCTTCCCGCTCGCCTCCGAAACGAGCTGGAGCACGGGCAACGGCGAACTCATCAAGCGCGGGCTGGAATGGACGGCCAGCCCCGAACAGCTCACCGTGCTGGGCGAGGACGTGAGCAGCGTTCTCGTCCCCTTCCTGACCCGGCACTTCGAGAACTTCTCCGATTCCATCTTCAGCTACTACGACAGCACCAACAGCACGCAGCAAGTCTGCCTCTCGCACTACTGGCCGCACCTTTTCGGCAACGACCAAGAGGATAGCTGCATCCCGGCTTCCTACACGGCGGCCTCCTACGCAGTGAACAAGAAGTTCCTGCAAGCCTTCCTGACCATGCCGGGCGGCGAACACACGGTGCTTCGCCAGAAAACCGAGCGGATGTTCGCGGGCTATTTCGCCCGCTACGAGGAACAATGGCAAAGTTTCACACAGCGTTTCTGCGAGGTGGCCCGCTCGCTGGAGGGGAGCCACGTCTACGCGCCCTTCGAGAACATCAAGAACCTCGCGGAGACTCCGCACCTGCGCCTCGCCTCGCGGCTCGTCACGGAGCTTGCGCCCCTGAAGGAAGCCCCCAAGCCTCCCGCCTGGCTCGCCAGGGCGCACCTCTTCGACGTGATGTCGATCGTCGCCCTCGACGGCCATGCCAGCCCGAACCCCGCCGACTGGCACACCCTGCTGGTGGCCGGGATCAACGCGCCGGAAGTGTTGCAGGAACTGTGGAACGCGCCGGACACGCGCGGGCACGTGCGCGAAATCTACGACGGCATCATGGAGATGACGAGCTACCTTTCCGCCGTGCGCGGCATCCTCTGGGAGATCGACAACCCCGCCTGGTCGCTTGCGACGGCGCGGACGCACTTCGGCCTGCGCGACACGGAGGCGCTGAAAAAGAGCCTCTACGCGCAGGGCGACGACTACCGGCAGAACGCGCGGAAGGTTTTCAGGGACGCCGATTTCCCGCAGATTCGCCTCTTCGAGAACCTGCTCGATTTCGCGGGCAACGGCATCACCGTGAGCGCGGCCCTGGCGCTGCAATACGATTGGGAAAACAAGGTGCTCTCCAGCCCGGCGCGCCTGTACCGCGCCAACGACAGCGCCCTGATGTTCGGGCAGGAAGGTGTCGTGACCCGGTTCGTCACCGAGGAACTCTCGCCCTTCCTCCACCGCCAGCCGGACGGCATCACGGCGGCGCTCTGGGACAAGCGCGCCTTCCCCTTCACCACGGATTTCCTCTACTTCCTGGGGCGCGGCGAGGAATTCGCAATGACGGCGGCGGCAACGGACAAAACCCAGGGCGTGCTCCTGCGTTCCCTGCCGACGCTCTTGAACATCGAAGCGAAGGCGCGCGTCAACGCCACCATTCTCACCCTGCAATGCCACGAGAAAAGCTGGCGGCTTACGAACCGCAACTACCCGCGCAACGAGCGCTTCGGCTACGACAAGAGCACGTGCGGGACCGCCGAACTTTCCATCGTCTTCCCGAACTTCGAGGCAAAATACGTCTATGTCGATCTCGCGGCCTTCGTCGAGGATTTCCAGTATGGCGAGCGTCGTTTCGTCCCCGCCGATTTCCCGGACGCCGCCGATCTGCTCGCCGCCGCGAGCGTCACCGACCTGCGGGTCCGGATTTTCCCGGACAATGTGGCCTTGCTGCTCAAGGAAAAGAACAGCAACATTCCCCAGGTGCCCGACCGCATCACCTACGTGAGATAAGGCCCCATGACCCATTCCTTGCGCGCCATCGTCCGCTGCATGTTGCTCGTCTGGTTCGCACTGGCGATTGCGATGGCGATGGCCCTCAAAATACACCTGCCCTCGGAGACGGCGGGCACGCTCGTGGAAAACCTGTTCTCCCGCCCCGAAGCGCCGCCCCCCGAATCCGTGTTGAAGAAGGAAGCGCCTCGTCCTGTTCCTGCTCCCGCGCCGAAAATCGTCCCGAAACCGGCCCCCGTCCCCCCGCCCGACGCGGCTTGGCGCAAGCTCGAACACGGGCGCGGCGGCGGCACGGGACGCCTCGGCGCGCCGGAAATCGTCGAACGCGCGGACGGCACTATCGAACTCGACTTCCCCTTCCAGGGCACTCCCGGAGAAATCGGCTTCTACCGGCAGGATAAAAAGGGGGCGCTCTCCGTCGACCTGTACGGCAATTTCAGCCTGCAACGGACTTTCGACCAGGTGCTCGCCAAGGGTTTGCTGCACCGCCTGCAAATCTACCCGCATCCCGGTTTCATCCGCATTTCCGGCATGGCGCGGCAGCAAACCCCCTCGCCGCGCCTGGACGCGGCGGCCTTCGCCTCGCAAGACCGCCTGCGCGTGGTCTTCGCGCTCGGGCACACGCCGCCCGCGCCGACGCCCCCGGCGGACGGAACGAACCACAAGGAGACTCCCGGTGCCCCCCCGGTTGCGCCTCTTTGAACGCATGGCCGCCATCCATCGGAAGGAAGACCGGCAATCCCTGGAATCCGACGAGCGCCTGCTGAACTCCATCTGCGCCTACGTCACCCGCCTGCTCAATTCCCGCGTCGGCGGCACCCTCACCGACCCCGGATTCGGGATGCCGGATTTCATCCATTCCGGCGCGGGCGTCAGCCCGGACGACGAACCCGCGCTGCGCCGGGAAATCGCCGAATTCATCACCCGCTACGAACCGCGCCTCGAAGAAGTGCGCGTCGCCTTCGTCCCCCGCCAGGAGGAAGAACGCGCAACGCTGGCCTTCTCCATCACGGCCCGCCTGAAAGGGGATGCCGCCGGACTGCCCGTGCATCTGTACTCGAACGTCACGCCGCAAGGAAAAATCCGTGTCCGCCTGTGAATCCGCCCCCGCGATCCTCCCGGCCCTGCGGGAAACCCTGCGCTCGAGCGGCCACGCTGCGCCGGACGCGGCAACGCTCGCCGGCTTCCTCCGCGCGATCCTCGTCTTCCCGGCGGGCACGCCCATCTCCTGCGCGCTCGCCGACGGGATGATCGCCGAAATCGACGAACGGCTCTCCGAACAACTGAGCCTCGTCCTGCACCACGCGCGTTTCCGCGCCCTGGAAAGCTCCTGGCGTTCCCTGAAATTCCTCGTCGAGCGCGTGGATTTTCGCCAGAACATCGTGATCGAGTACCTGAGCGTTTCCAGGGACGAATTGCAGGCCGATCTCGACGACGCACCGGAAGTCACGCTCTCCGGCCTGTATCGGCATGTCTACACCGCCGAATACGGACAATTCGGCGGCCAGCCGGTCGGCGCGATCATTGCGAACTACGAATTTTCCTCCCAGGCCCCGGACATCCGCCTGCTCACCGCCGCCGCTGCCGTCGCAGCGATGGCGCACGCCCCTTTCCTCGCGGGGGCGGGGAAGCAGTTTTTCCTGGCCGAGACCTGGGGCGAATTTGCCGCGTTGAAAGACCTGCGCACGCTCTTCTCGATTCCGCACTACGTCCGCTGGCAGCGTTTCCGCGAATCCGGAGACGCCCGCTACGCCGTGCTGACCCTGCCCGGATTCCTGCTGCGCCTGCCCTACACCCCGGAAAACCACGCCGGAAGTTTCGCCTTCAGCGAAAGCCGCGACACGCTCGACGACCTGTGCTGGGGCAACGCCGCGTTTGCGCTGGCCGAGCGCCTCGCCGACAGTTTCGCCAAGTACCGCTGGTGCGCCAACATCATCGGCGCCGAGGGCGGCGTGGTGCAGCGCCTGCCGCTCTACGCGATGGGCGCACACATCGCGGAAGAGCGGATTCCCACCCAGGTGCTCGTTTCCGAACAGCGCGAATTTGAACTTGCCGAGGAAGGCTTTGTTGCCCTTGCGATGCGCAAGGGGATGAACGACGCCCTGTTTTTCTCCGCTAATTCCTGCCAGAAGGGCAAGAGCTTCGAGAACGCGAGCGGCGACGACGCGGCTGCGATCAACTACAAGCTCTCCACCCAGCTCCCCTACATGATGATCATGAACCGTCTGGCGCATTACCTGAAGGTGCTGCAACGGGAGAACGTCGGCGCATGGAAGACCCGCCAGGTACTGGAAGAAGAGTTGAACAAATGGATCAACCAGTACGTCACCGAAATGGACAACCCCGACCCCTCGACCCGCAGCCGCCGCCCCTTGCGCATGGCGGAAGTCAAGGTCGACGATGTCCCCGAAAATCCCACCTGGTACCGCATCACCATCCGCGCCCGGCCCCATTTCAAGTTCATGGGCGCGAACTTCACCCTGTCGCTGACGGGGAAACTGGATCGGGAGTAGGTTCAGCCCCGCGGCAAAGCCGGTGGATTACCCAACTTTTCGCCTCGTCGATCTCCCGCATTTCATTGGCCCTCGAAAAACCGCGCCTCGTCCCCGGTGGGTTTGTCGTCGCCACGGGACTGGCTGAACAGGATTCGCGTGCTGTCGCCGCTGGCTTCGTCGATCCGGATTTCTTCGATGAAACGGTCGCCCGAAAGCATCAATCCCGCAAGGAAGTGCGCCACATGTTCCTGGCATGGCTTGAGTTCGAGCGTCCAGCGCGATACGCTACCCTGCGCCGTAACGTCAAAATGCTCGCGCAGGGCCAGGAAGATGCGCCCGACCTGCGACAGGCCCGGTGTAACCGCGCGCGATATTTGATAGCGATCTGCGTGATATTTGAGAAGGAAACGGGTTGCGGCTGTTGCAAAGTTTTTGCAAGAACGGAAGTCAGTTTGAACCTGAACCTGCCTCCTGAGAGTGGACGCCATGAAGTGCGGGGTCAAGCGGGTTGCTTGAGTTTTTTGGCATAGTGGTTGGGTGACAAATATCCGAGCGCTGAATGCAAGCGTGTTGGATTGTAGAAACCGTGAATGTAGCTGGCAAGAGCGGCATGGGCGGCGGCTTTGGTTTTATATACGGAGCTGACTTCCTCGTTCTTGAGGGTAGCGAAGAAGCTCTTGGCCACTGCGTTGTCCCAACAGTTGCCCTTGCGGCTCATGCTCGGCACGAAGCCGTAAGCGGCCAAGGTCATGCTGAAACTGTTGCTGGCCTATTGGCTGCCACGGTCGGAGTGGAACACGACGCCGACACGGACGGGCGAGGCCGACCAAGCGTTCAGGAACGCTTGGCGCACCAGGTCGCAGGACATGCGCTCGGAGAGGCCGTAACCGAGAACCTGCCGAGTGCGCAGATCGATGACAGTGGCCAAGTACAGCCAGCCCTCCCGGGTGGCGATGTAGGTGATGTCGCCCACCCAGGCCGGGGGCGAGTGGCCCACGGCGAACTGACGGTCAAGCCCGTTCTGGGCCACGGGTCGGTTGTGGCGGCTATCGGTCGTGCGGGGCGTAAAGCGGCACCCTTTGGCTTTGCCGCACAAGCCTTCTTCGCGCATGAACCTTTTGACCTTCCGGGATAGGGCCTTTCCCCTTGATTCCCTTCCCTTGCACTTTCCCCAGCCATTTGCACCAACCTTTTACCTTTTTGCCCCTGGATAAAACAGGAAACAGTCCCCATGATCCCAACAGACACGCAGAGGACAAAATCATGACGCTTTCGATCAAAACCCCGCAGGCTGCCGTTGCGCAACGCGCGGGCCGCGCCTTGGGCCGGACGTGGGCCAAACTCGCCCGCCTCGAAAACTCCGCCCGCGACTGGCTGGTATCGCAGGGCCTGCCGCAAGGAATCGCCGGAGCGCTCCTGCTGATCGCAAAGCTCGCCGTGCTAGGCATCGTGCTTTACAGAGCGTTCTGGGCGGCGTTGGTGCTTGCGTTCGCCATCGTTTCGACATGGCTTGCGGGAGACACTGATGCAGAAGAAGAAAAACAGCCGAAATTGAGAGACGGTCATTCGGAAATCGGCCTTTATGACAAAGATGATTGGCGAATTGATCTGGGCGACCCCGAATACCCCTTACTTTGATACCCCCCCTTTCGCGGCTGTCATGGCGATACGCGCACCGCTGCTTCCCGCGGCTTTTGCGTCCGCTGTCCCTGTGATGAAACCGCCGAGCACATTCCCCACCCGTATTCCCGCAAACGCCAGCGCCCCACCCAAAACCCCGGCAACCCGTTGTTTCACCGGCGGGTTCCGGTGTCGATTACCGTCGACCCCGACAGGTCTCCCGGCGAGTCGGCAAGCCGCCGGGAGACCTGTCGCGGACAACGGAAACAGCGTCGATCAGGGGATGGAACGCATCGAAGAAAACCAAGGAGGGCGGCAGACGCGCGCCCCTCGCGGGAGGCATCGCGCCGGGAAGCGCGGGGAAGCGCGCGTTCATCGGTGGCGGCACTATTTTCGTTTTACCGTCAAAAAACCATCCGGAATGCGAACCGCGAGACACCGGATTCTTGCCCCGTCGCGCAGGACGTGTGTGGAACGCGGTGGCTTCATACCTGGGGTCTAGCGCCACGGAGCGCCAAGGACGTATGATTGCGCCACAGGCTTCCCGCCTTGTTCCTGCCCAATCCACCCTCAACGGAGCACCCCATGAACAAAACCGAACTCGTGGCCGCGATCGCCGAGCGCACGCCCTTCAAGGAAGCGGTCGCCGCCGCGAAACGCAGGAAACCCGCAAAGTAGACGACAACTTGGCGCATGAAGGGCGGCGAAGACTTGCCGCAGCCGCCCTTGCTGCCTCACTTCGACTCTTTCCGGGACTTCTTCGGTTTCTCCGATTTCTCCGCGTCCTCCGGTTCCGTGAAAGGGAGCGAAGGCGGCGCGGGAGGCGGCGATGGGGGAGGCGGAACCTCCTCCTCGTGGTCTTTCTGTCCCATCGTGACGGCCTCGACCCGATGGGGCAGAATGGCCGACCGCGCGGGCCGTAATTCGATAGGTCACGCGCGCGGCTCCGTCCTCATCCTCCCAACCGTCGCGCAGCATGCGCCCCTCGACCAGCACGCGCATGCCCTTCTGGTAAAGCGTCTGCCAGTGCCCGGCCTCCCGGTGCCAGAGTTCGACCGGAGCCCAGAAACCGCCCCGATCCTCGTATTCGCCGTCCTTGCGCGGCACGGGATTGTCGAAATGGACATTCAGGCGCAGGAGCCTTCGCGGTTCCTCGTTGCCATTGGGAAATTCACGGACTTCGGGCGCGGAACCGATATTGCCCTCGCCATAAAAACGGGTACTCATGGTAAAACCTCCTTGGGGGTTGAAAGAAACAGGGAGGCCGCCTCGACGAAGCGGCGATTCAATTCGCAGTCGATGAAATACCGTTGCAATTGCCGGGCGACCCGCGCCGTCGTGCCGCTGCCCATGAAGGGATCGAGCACCGTGTCGCCAATGGCGGACCCGGCGAGGAGGCACGGCGTAATCAACTTTTCCGGGAACACCGCGAAGTGCTCGCCCCGGAAAGTCTGGCTCGCCACACTCCAGACATCGCGGCGATTGCGCCACGCGCGAGGGCCGATTTCGTGGAGCTTCGCCCGCAAGCCGCTCTGACGCTCATGGGGCGGAACGCGCACCGGGCGGAGGTTGCCGGGGTCGCGCGGATAGACGGACGGCTCGCTGATCGCCGCTTGGTCGAAGTAATACCGGGCGCGCTTGGACAACAGGAATATTTGTTCGTGTGCGCGTGTAAAACGATCGGCGACACTCTCCGGCATGGGATTCTGTTTGTGCCAGATCACTTCCTGCCGCAGATACCAGCCGTTCTCGCGCAAGGCGAACGCGAGCCGCCAGGGGATGCCCAGCAAGTCCTTGGGTTTGATGCCCGGCTCGGGCCGCGACGCGCCCAGCGCGCCCTGGGCAGCGCCGTGCTTTGGGCCGCGTGCTCGCCGTCTGGTACGTGCGCCGAGCCGCATAGGTGTCGCCGATCACGACCCAGAGCGTCCCGTCGTCGGTCAGGAGATCGCGTACCGCGCGGAAGACCTCCACGAGATGGGCGATGTAGGCGTTCGGCGTTTCCTGATAGCCGATCTCCAAGGCCTTGTCGGGGTGTTCCGGGGGCAAATAGCTCCGCAGGTCATGGTACGGCGGACTGGTCACGCAGGTACGAACCCGCACGCCGTCCGCGCGCATCGCTCGCAAGAGCCTCCGGCAATCCCCGACGTGGATTGCGTCGAGCCAGCGCGCCGCCGTCATGGGGAAGCCGTCCGAGCGAGATACACCGCCTCGGCCCAGGCCGTCTTGTCGGCGCACTCCCGCGCCTGCCGTCCCAGGGTATGAAGCAGGCTCACCTGCATGTTGAGCACGATCCGCTGCTGCTCCATCGCATGAAGGGCGTCCATCAGGCGCACGGGCGTGCCGGGCGAACCCATGACGGCCCGCCACAGCGCCGTGCCCATCGCCGAACGGTCGGGTTGGCGCCAGCGCGGGAAAGTCGTGCCCGCGCCCGTCCGCTGCTGGGCCAATTCCACGGGAAGGCCGCGCAGGAGAACGCGCGTTTGTGCCAGGCCCCGGTTCTCTTCCAGGGCCATCAATTCGTTGCGTAGCGTAAAACACTGGTTGGCCCAGGCCTCCAAACTTCCCTTACCCTTAAAAGGTCTTAAAAGGCCTTTTAGATAGGCGGCCTGTTTCAGGCGCAGGAAGTCCGCCTGTTCCAGCGGCAGGAAAGTCATAGCGGTTCTCCGGTGATGTCCTGGGGTTCGTCCGCGTCTGTGCCAGTCTTTGCGTCCGCAGGCATCTCCGCGTCCGCAGGCATCTCCGCGTCCGCATGAATCCCTGCTTCCGTCATTTCCTTGCTGGATCGCCGGACGATCGGCGGGGCGAAGCGGGAACGCTTCGTGCCTTCCATGACTTCCCGCGGCAATTCCCCGTACTTCTCCAGCGCCGCGCGCGCCGCTGCGTTCCGGGAAGCGAAGTCGTCGCGCACGCAGCCCGAGTAGCGGTAGTGCTGGGCGAGCGAGAAGAGGCTGCGGAGCGCGTGCGCGCCTTCGCCCACCCAGCGGTCCAGGGTCTCCCGGTCGATGAGGGCGGTGTGGTGGGCGAGGATCAGCTTGCGGGCCAGTTCGTCGTAGTCGGCGAGGAGATAGACGGCCATGAAGCCCAGTTGCGCGTTCACGAAGAGCGGCAGTTTCACGGGCTGGACATTCAGGTTCTCGCCCAGGGAAAGGGCAGGTGGCACCCCGGCGAGCGCGGTGTCGACCTGTTCGCGCAAGGTCTGGAGTACCGCCCGCGTGTGTTCGAGTTTCTCCTCGATGCGCAGCATCCACCAATCGCTGTAGGGGTCGTCCTGTTCCGAACCGCGCTTCATCTTGTTCATGACGGCGATGAAGCCGTTCAGTCCGACGATGCCGGGCCGTCCGTCCGACGGGGCACGGCCATGCCAGATGCGCGAAGCGTGATGAGTGTGGAGCGTCAATGACATGGCGCTGCGCAGGGATCCGAGATTGAGTTGCAGGGGTTCGTTGGGCATGGGCGGCTCGACAAGAAAAAAAGAGTCGCCAGCATCGGGGGAAAGCGGAAGGCTGTCAGGCAACAATGCGGATTGGAAAAATCCCGTTTCTTGCGTCATGCGCTTGAAGTGTGGAACTCGGTGGCTTTATGCGGCTTTATACCAGTGGTCTAGTTCCATGGAAATCCAGTCGTCACAAAGCCAGTAAACACAAGGGATTGGATTGATTATTGATTTTTTGCTGGGCTAAATAAATACATTTTTGTGGCTTCAGGGCATCATGCGGATTTTTGATTTTCGAGTGAATTTCGTTCTTCGTTCGCGTTTATTTTTATTTTCTCTTCTCTCTGGCATTTTCAGATTTCGGAGTCACAGAGTCAACAGTGAAACGGATTACAAGCAGTGCGTGATATATTGAGAATCAGAAAATCCTGCTTCATGTCAAAGGCAGATGATGTGTGGAACTCAGTGGCTCTCCACGGGTCTATACCCCGGGTATAATGCCATGGACGTCCACACGCCTCAATGCCAGTAAACACAAGGGTTTTAGATCGTTGCTTGTTTTTTATGTTTTCAGTAAATGACTCGTTCAAAAACAGAGCCATCGCGTTTTTCTTTTTTGTCGTTCCCGATTTTTATTTTCGTGCAAGCCTCCGTCCGACTCCGTCTTGAAATCTTGAATGGAATGATGAAAGATAAAAATGTTCGTCCTTGTCTGGGCCAATCATGACGAAAGCAAGTACATTTTTCATTCTGAAAAAAGAGGAATATGAAAGTTGAAGTTGTTAACAAAACCGATAAGGACGTTTCCCTTTTTTGTCTGAAACCCGAAACGCGCAGGGCGTGGAACTCCGTGGCTCTCCGTGGTCCTATACCCGGACGCGATCAGTCCGGTCGGCAATTTCCGGTTTCAAGATTCGGGGCTTGCCGAACGCATCCCACAGTAATTCGCCCAGTCATTCATCAGGACGATCCGCTTGGGCCAGAGCGTTCCACGCTGGTACGCGGCTTCGGATTTGTCTTTGAGTTGGTGCGCGAGCGCGTGTTCGATGACTTCGCGGGCATGTGGCGTTTGTTCTCCCGCCCAGTCCCGGAAAGTCGAACGGAATCCGTGTTGCGTCAGCCCCGTCCAGCCCATCCGGTTCATGACGTTAATCAGCGCGGGGTCTTTCAGGGGCGCGTCTTTCTTGTAGGGCGAGGGGAAGAGCCAGGTTTCGCTTCGGAGCACGTTTTGTTTGAGCGTTTGCAGAAAGTCGATTGCGGCCTCACTCAGGGGAATGGGGTGTTCTTTCCGGGCTTTCATGCGTTCGGCGGGAATCGTCCAGGTCTTCGCTTCAAAGTCGATTTCATCCCAGGTGGCATGTCGAACTTCGCCGGAGCGGGTGGCGGTGAGGATGGAGAACTCCAGGGCGCGCGCCGCCATGCCTTCCTCGCGGCGAAGCGCTTCCATGAAGGGGCCGATCTGGGGGTAGGGCAAGGCGGCCAGATGCTTGACCACCCGTTTGGGCTGGCCGAGAATCGGTTCGAGCGTGCCTTTCCAGCTGGCCGGGTTTTCTCCTTCGCAGTATTCCATGGCCTTGGCGTAGTCGAACACGGTGGCGATCTTTCCCCGGAGCTGGGTTGCCGTCTTGGTCTTGGTGTGCCAGATGGGTTCGAGAATCCTGACGATGTCGTGCTTGGTGATTTCATTGATCTTGCGTTCGCCAATGACGGGGAAGACATAGGTCTGCATCGTGCTGCGCCATTGCAGGGCGGCTTTGAGGTTGCTCAGTTCCCGTTTTTTCTGCTCGATGATGACTTCGGCGCACTGCGCGAAGGTTTTTTGATTCTCGGCGCGAAATTTTTCCAGGCGCTCATGGCGGTGCTTTTCCGCCGGATCGTTGCCCTTGAGCAGTTCATGGCGCAACTGTCTTGCTCGCTCACGGGCTTGTTTCAGCCCGACCGTGGGATAATTGCTGGGGATACTGTAGAGCGCGGTACTGACGCGATGCGTGACGGTTTCGCCCTTGCCATTGATGCGCGTGCCCTTGGGATAGAGCAGAATCCAGTAGGTAGCGCCCGTCAGGGAAACGAAGAGGTAAAGACCGTCAACCCCGCCGACGGCAATCTTGCCGCGCTTGGAGTTGGCTTTCATTTCACGGATGGCTTTGTCGAGTTGAAGTTGTGTGAGTTCTCTCGCTTTCTTTGGCATGTCGGCTCCTTTATCGCACCCTCATCAGGTACTACATAAAATAGCGGATTCTGCCGGAATTTGCAAGACAGTTGTGGATGATAATTTTATCTATCTTATTGTTTTATAATTGATTTATGGAATTTTGTGGATAGGGATGGAATAGGGGTTGGCGGGCATCCCGCCCGCTTCGTCCGCTTTTTTGCGGGCGGGACGTCCGTGCTCCTTTTTGACGAACGAACTGGATTCCCGCGTTCGCGGGAATGACGATTCCTGTGAATGATGATTCCTGTTTGTCCGCGCCTTGAAATCCCGCTGCTCAACTCTCTCCGTCACGCCTTCGGCGCGACACATCCCTTGAGATGGAGGCTTGGTTTACGGCGTCTCGCGCCGGAATGCACGTTCCTGGATTCCCGCGTTCGCGGGAATGACGGGTTCTTTCTCTGTTTCTCGTCGTGTTCGTTGTAGTTACTGCTTTTCGCTCTTGTTTTTCATTGTGCTCGTTGTGGTTAACATTTTTTGCCCTTGTTTCTCTCCGTGTCCTCCGTGCTCCCGTGGCAAAAAAACGATGCCGGTGCATACATGCCGCGCGGAAGAATCACGGCCGTCCGGCATCGGACGCCCGCGTCATTCCGTTGTCCGGCGGTCTTCCGGGTAGATGGCTCCCGTGAGGTAAGCGCCCCAGTTTTTCTCGAAATAGATCTTGCCGGTGTCGTCGATGCCGCGCAGCGGCCGTTTGCTTGTCTGCATACCGGTATCCGGGTGGTAGCGCAGCAGGATTTTTTCCCGCCGGTGGGCGAGGTTTTCGGGCAGGACGCGGAAGTCGTCGAGCGGCCCCAGGCGCGTCGCCGGCGCCTGGCCGCCCTGGGCCGAGCAGTACATGCGCGCGCCGCGGCTGCCGCCGCCGTCGCGGATGTAATAGTCCAGCGCGTGGAGGACGGCTTCCGAGAGCAGCGCCGTCTGCGCGCGCAGAATGCCTTCGTCGATGCGCTTGTGGTCGGGGATCCGCAGGCCGCGTCCGGCGATCCGGCGATTGAGTTCGCGCGCGCCTTCCAGGGCGGCGGGAACGGCGTCTACGTGGCAGACGAAGCCGGCGTGATCGCTCATGCGCGCCTGGATTTCGTTCGCCACCTCGTCGAGGGCGAGGCCGTCTTCATTGCCGACGTTGCGGGCGAACCACGCCAGCGCGCGGCGCAGCGCCGCGTCCAGGGATTCCGGCGTCCGGCGCTCGTCGGGATGGCGCGCGAGGCGCGCCTGGATGTGCGCGGCGCAGCGCCGGCCGAAGACTTGCCCGGCGTTCAGCGCGGAGCCGCCGGGGCGGGTGGCGCCGTGCGTGCCGGCGATCTCGCCGGCCGCGTAACAGCCGTCGAGACTGCTGCGTCCGTGCGCGTCGACTTCGATGCCGCCGTTCATGTGCTGGTGGTTGACGTTGAACGGAATCGGCGCGCGCGCGAGATCCATCTTGTATTGCCGGTACAGTTCGATGGCCAGCGGATTCATGCGGCGCAGGCGCTCGATCGGCGTCTCCTGCAACGCCTGGGCGTTTTCCATGTAGGCGCGCACGTCCGGGTCGAGGCGATCGAGGCTGAAGGGGAGGTCGCCGGGAACCGGCCGCGGATTGCGGTTGAAATCGAGCCAGACCGTGCGGCCGCGATGCGTTTCCCGGTAGATCGCGAGGTCGACCAGGCTGGAGCCGTAATCGAGCGCGCGCTCGGCGTGGAACGGCCACTGGTAACCCTTGCGGAAAATGTTGGAGGCCAGTTCCCGGGTCGTCCGGTAGTGGTCGGCAAGAAAGTTGTATTCCCGCCCGTCGGCGTCGGTCGAGTAAACGTAGGGCATGACCTGGACGTAGGTGCCGGAAAGATTCCACGGAAACTCGCTGCGGCGGGTACCGATGCCGAACTGGTGTTCGGTCAGGTTGTTCAGCGCCAGCCCCGCTTCCAGCGCCATGCCGAGCGAGCCGAAGCAGTTTTTCGGATAGACGCTGTCGCGGTAGAGTTCGCCCGGGCCGCCGCTGGCGAGCACCACGTTCGGGCTGAGGACGGCGCACAGGCCGTAGGGGTTTTCGTGATGGGCGCGCGTGTGCAGGATGAGGCCGGCGGCCTTTTCCGATTCGCCCGCGCCGCTCTTGAGCAGGGCCATGCCGGTCGACTGGTCGAGGAAGGGGATGCCGAGGCGGACGGCTTCCTCGGCCAGCGCCTTGACCATCAGGCGCGAGGTGCGCGGGCCGCAACTGGTGGCGCGGCCGTATTCGTCGTGGTCGGTCTGGTAGCGCAGGACGGCGCCGTAGGCGTCCTCCGGCAGCGGCAGGCCGAGATATTTCAGCCCCGAAAAGGCGTCGATCGACCCGACGGCCTCGACGTAGGCCACGTCGGCGTCCATCGCGCCGCCGGCGCTGAGCGCGCGCGCCATTTCCCTGAAATCGTCGCCGCGATCGCTGGTGCAGGCGGTGTGCAGGGTCATCTTGTCCGCGCCGGAAAAGGCCGAGGTGCCCCAGAACATCCTGCGCGTGACGATCAATACGTCGACCCCGCGCCGCTTGAGTTCGACCGCCGCGCGCAACCCCGCCGCGCCGCAGCCGAGCACCACCGCCGGCGCCCGGTAGACCGGAATCCTGAAACCGTCGACTTCCAGAATCTCGCCGACGGACGGAATCGCCACGTCGCGTGGAAGAGGAAAATCGGTCAGCGCGTCGAGAATGGATTGGGGAACGGTGCCGGAAACGGTGTCGTCGTTATTCATGAGGCCCTCGGAAAAAAATGGAAAACGCGGTTGAACGAACCATAACCACGCCAAACGCAACCATGCAGCCGATTCATCTTATGATTCGGAGAATCATGGGCTGGCTGAAGAGCAAGCTAGATTTGAACCGATTCATATTCTGATGCTTTTCATTTCCGAAGTCAACTTCTTCTGATTTACGCTTTTCTAACCGAATGATTTAGAACAAATTTTTGTGTATGATGCGAGACATGCCCTATCTCAAACGCGAAGTCCCAATGGTCCAAGTCTGTCATGGTCAATAGTAAACGGGTTTGTCTGAAGGATGTCGCGCGCCGCGCAAACGTTTCGACGGGAACCGTTTCGATGGTTCTCAACAACAATCCATCCGTGGCCCAAGCAACGAGGGAGTATGTTCAACGGATCATCGAGGAATTGGGGTATATCTACAATCGCAGCGCCGGCCAATTGCGAAACAAGCGCACTGGCATCGTCGGTGTTTCCATTTGTAATCTGGCGAATCCGTATTTCGCGGAAAACACGATTGGCGTCGAAACCGCGTTGCGCGGCATCGGGCTTTCCCTCATCCTGGGGAATTCCGAGGAATCGGTCGAGAAGCAAAAAAGGTTCCTGGATACTACGCGCCAGCATAACGTCGAAGGTTTGATACTCATCCCGGCGATTGGAACGACCCGGAAGATGATCGAAGAAATCACCGGCTGGGGAATCCCGCTCGTCATGGTCTCCCGGTACGTTCGAAGCGACAGGGCGGACTATGCCGGCTGCGACAATATTCTGGCCGCCAGATTGGCGACGAATCACCTGATCGAACAGGGGCACGAACGGATAGCGTTCGTGGGAGCAATCCCGAAGTCCCCGACGAGCCGGGATAGACTCCGGGGATTTCAGTCGGCCATGAAAATCGCCGGTCTCGATATTCCTCCGAAATTCGTCTGTTCATGTGAAGCGTCCAGAGAAAGCGGGTTTCATGCGATCAAAAGCCTGCTCGGATCAAAAAAGCCACCGACCGGAATTGTCTGTTTCAATGACTTGCTCGCGTTTGGCGTCATGCTCGGATTGAGAAGTCATGGTCTGGAGCCGGGAAAGGATTGTTCGGTGGTGGGAATCGATAATGTTCCGGAAGCGGAATTGTGGCAGCCGGGATTGACCACGATTGCCATTGATTCGAGGCGAATCGGGTACGACGCCGGACGGCTTCTGCGCAAAAGAATGGAAAACCCTGCTTCACGCGCCGAAACCCTGTTGCTAACGCCGAAACTCGTCATCCGTGGTTCGAGCGGGGGGGCAGCCTCGGTTTAGGGTATTTTCGATCCGACTAGACGCATTTATTCCATTTCCTCTATCTATGCAAAAGCCTCGGCGGGCATCAGTTTGACGTCTTCCATTCGTGGAACGAAGGACATATGCGGGAGGACGTCTCTTTCGACATCGATACCTGGCGCTACTTCCGTAAGAGCGACTCCTCCAGGGGTGAGTTTGAAAACCGCCCGTTCCGTTATATACAGGACTTCCTGTTTCTGCCGCTTTGCGAACCCGCCGCTGAACGTGATTCGCTCCACCCTGTCGACAAACTTCCTGACCTTGCCGGGGCGGCTTATGAACAATCGTCCGTTTCGCAAATCCACTTGCGAACCGCCTGCGTCAAAGGTGCCGCAGAAAACGACCTTCTTTGCGTTCTGCGCGATTTCGATGAATCCTCCGGGGCCGATGAGGGATCCTCCCAGATGGGAGACGTTTACATTGCCCTGTTCATCGGATTCACCCATACCGAGGAAAGCAATATCGATGCCGCCGCCGCTGTAGTAATCGAATTGTTCGATCGAGGGGAGGATCGCGTCGGCGTTTCTTGCAGCGCCGAACAGGGCATCGTCGAGCATTCGTCCATTGTGGACGCCTTGTTCGACGCTCATCCACAGTTGATCTCCGATTCCCTTTTCGGCAATGACGCCGAAAATGCCTCCTGGCATGCCAAAACCGAAATTCAGCGATAGCCCTGGTTTCAGCTCCAGCGCGGCTCTTCTGGCGATGATTCGGCGTTCGAGCCTGGCCGGAATGTCGGCTTTCGCTTCGTCAAGATGTGCTCTTCTTTTTCCACTGATAGTATTGTCATATTGTTGCCCATAGAATTGCTGTTGCTCCGGATGTTGAACGATTGCGTCGATCATGATGCCTGGAATGCGGACATTCCTTGGATGCAGGCTGCCAGCCTCGACCACCTGACGAACCTGCGCCAGAACGATGCCACCACTGTTGTGCGCAGCGAGCGCAAGCGAATGAATATCCATGTCGATGGCTTCTTCCTCCGGGCTGATGTTTCCCCGCGCGTCCGCGTACGTTCCCCGGATGATTGCCACGTCGACCTTGAACGGTTTGTAATGCAGGACCTCTCTTCCGTCAATGCACAGCAGTTCGACCAGCGAATCCTTGCTGATGGCATTACAGCGTCCGCCGTCATGGCGCGGATCGACGAACGTATCGAGGCCAGAATGCGTAAACAACCCCGGCCGGCCCGCCCCGATCTCCCGCAGCAAATGCTGGATGGCCCCGCCGGGGAAGCAATAGGCTTCTACCTTCTCTTCCCGGATCAGTTGCTGCATTCGCAGCGACCATGTGAAGTGGGCAGCAATCAATTTCTTCACCATTCCTTCATGGGCGAACCGGTTCGTACCGAGCGTCCCGCGATCGCCGAGTCCCAATGAGTGAACCAGGGTCATACCACTTGGATGCCCGGTTTCGAGAAAACGCTTTTCGATGGCGGCAAGAATTTCTTCCGCCGATATCATTCCCGCGCCATTTCCACTGATTACGACTGTGTCATTATCCTTGATCATTGCCGCGGCGGCATCGGCAGACATGAATTTCGCTTTGTTCATCGTTTATTGTCTCAAATGGCGGATCAATCGTCCGGATGGCAGGGTTTTAACGGTTCCTGTAGATGGGTGAACGCTTTTCGATGAATGCCCTTACGCCTTCCTTGCAGTCTTCCGTTCCAGCCGCCTGCGCTACCGCAGCGGCGTGATGGGCGCGGAGATCGCGGTGAACCTGCGAAAGCAGTCCCTTGATGAGCGCCATGGCGGATGGGCCATTTGCCAGGAGCGCGTTCAACCAAACCGACACTTGCCTGTCAAGCCCTTCTTCATCTTCCGCCATCGCCGTGATCAGCCCCCATTCATATGCCTGCTGCGCGGTGATCGGCGTGGCAGTCAGCAATATGTGCCGCGCCCTGGCGGGGCCGATCATTTCGGCCAAGCGCGTCGTTCCCATCCAGCCGGGGATCATTCCAAGTTTCGCCTCCGGATTTCCGAATTTGGCCTGCTGGACTGCCACTCTCAAATCCGCGGCCATAACCAGTTCCAGCCCACCGCCGAGCGCATGGCCGTTTATCGTGGCGATGACCGGCTGAGGAAGATTGGCGATCTGCTCGAAAATCTCAATGCCCCGCAAAATCCAGTCGCGCCCCATATCATGCGGAGTCAGGTTTCCCCAGGCTTCGATATCGCCGCCCGTGCAGAAGAACCGCCCCCTGGCACGCAGTACGACTGCCCGTACTGCCCTGTCGCGTTTCAGTTCGCTGGAAATGTCCGAAAGATCGTCGAGCATTTCCATGTTTATGGCATTTCCCTTGTCGGGGCGGTTGAGAATGATTTCAGTCCATTGGGTGCCGGCCTTTTCGTGACGTGTGACAAGTATTTGCTTTTCCATTTCTCCGTTTCCCAGCGTGTAATCAGATATGAACCGGTTCATATTTTGAACCGGTTCATTTTTAAAGTCAACGCCGCGAGACATGGATGGCAGCGTTCGTGTCACGAAAATGTCACCGAAGACTCGTAATCTGCCCACCATTGTCTTTTCCGTGGAGAACGAACTGTCATGAAAAACGATGCCGTGCCTCAAATGAACAAGCGCCGGGAGTTCCTGAAAACGACCACGCTACTCGCCGCGGCCGTGGCGGCGGGCGGGAGTCTTCCCGTTCTTGCCAAACCGGACGGGGGAGCCGCCGCGATTTCGCTGGAGCAATGCCTGTCGCTCACTCCAGAAGCGATGGCCGACTCCCCGCTGGTGCAAAACGCCTGGCGCTATTTGCGCGGGGAGATCGATTCGCTGAAGAACGATGCGTTGCGCGCGTTGACGCGAAGCATCTACGACAATCCCGCGCCCAGCGTCGCGCAGCGCCTCGATGCCGTCTCGCGGCAACAGGTCTGGCAGGAACTGACCGCCAAGGGCTATACCCAACAGAGCGCGCGGGATTTTCTGCCGCCGGCTCCCGAAAAGGGCAAGTCCAACATGCCGTTTTACGCGGCGCCCGGTAGCGGTTACAAAAGCCACCACGCTTATCCCGGAGGTCTCGTCACGCACGTGGCGACGAATGTGCGCATCACCAACGGGATCGTCGAAACGTATGAAAAAGTCTATGGCTACGAGGTCGACCGCGACGTCGCGCTGGCGGCGCAGTTGCTGCACGACCTGCACAAGCCCTATGTCTTCCAGTGGAACCCGGACGGGTCCTCGCGGACGGAACAGCCCCTGGCCGGCACTGGCGAGCACCATATCCTGTCGGCCGCGGAACTCATCCATAGAAAGGCGCCGCCGGAACTGGTCATCGCCCAGATCAGCGCGCATCAGGCGGCATCGACGGACGGCGACGAAAAGATGCTGGCCGACTGGCTGGAAGCGGCGGCCATCATTGCCGGAGTCGATCCGGTCGCGTACAAGCTGGTCACGCCACGGCATCGGCCGGCGAGCGCCCGGCAGGAAGGTTTCATATGCCACCTCGGCGACCATGATTACGTTCTTTCCGTTCCGGCCGTCGCAACCACGCTTCCAATCTTGCGGCAAATCGCCGCCGAGGACTACGGGATCAGCGAACGGGATCTGGACGGCAAGCCGTTCAACGCCTTGCGCAACCGGCTCTATTCGACGCGCAGCGCCATGCGCGTGCATGAAACGATGGTCCGGGAAGGCAAGGAAGGCGTGCGCCGGCTAATGCGCCAGACCGTGACGAAGGCATGAGCCCCTTTCAATAATCCATTCGGGGTTTGTCAGAAGGAGCTTTTTCCGGCGGGGAAAATAATGTTTTCCCCGCCTCGGGCGCGAAGAAACCGGCTTGATTTTGGCGCGGTTTTCGCGCTCTGTTGCCCATTGAAAGCTGAGTATGCAAATACCGTCGCGCCGTGATTGAAAAACACGGTTTTCGCAAATGCCGGAGGGGGCGCTTTGCTCGCCCCAACCCCTGTGTGCCTCGCCTCTGAAATTTTCGACGGCCGCACCCCCCTGTTTTTCATTACTCTGACATCGGGTAGATCTTTTCACCTCATTCTAATCTCGTCAAACCCCTTTATTCCCGTTCCGATACGCAGGATCGGAGAAACGCGCTACGAAGCGGAAATCTATCTCGGTTACATCTCGCCGGGATTTTGCGAATGGGAATATGGAGGACTGGGTTATAGAATTTCCAGAGAAAAATTGACTCCTCCCTATGGATATTCTGCGTTAGGAGGGATTCCCTGCTCGATAAAAAAATCGATTTATCGATGCTGGGAGTCCCGTATTCCCAAAACAGATCGATTTCATTTATGAAAGATGATTTTCTAAGGCCCGCTGAACTCAACTTTGTACTGACGGAGAAACCGCGATGAGTTACGACATTCGATATGCTTATCTTTCCCAGAAGGTTTACGATGTTAACTAGACAAGGCAATATCCATGTCATCAATCCGACCGGCGGCGCCTGGGTCTTGAAGCACGTCAGTTCGGAATCGGATGGCTACCAAGGCGCCGTGTTCCAGCACGCATAGGTTGAGGCGAGCAAAGCGAACCCCAACATTTGCGCCCGCCGTGCCTTTCAATCATGGCGCGGCGAATTCCACAGGAGCGAATGGCATTTGCCCGCCGTGCTCCAACATTCGCGCCTCTTTGCTCAAACGCCCGCGTTGGGGTTCGCTCCGCCCACAAACCCATGATCCGCCACCGGATTTTCGCCACTCCTATCCAACCTGCGCGCTGGACAAGCCTCACTCCTGAGGGGCTTGGTTTGCGGCACTTTGCGCCGGAGGGCACGTTCCTGGATTCCCGCGTTCGCGGGAATGACGAGGATGATGGAAGCGGCGAAGGCAACGGCGAGCCGGGGTCCCGCTTGTCAAAGGAATGACAGGGGCTTTCTTCGTTTTTTTGTCGTGCCCGTCGCATTCGTCGTGCTCATCGTGGTCAATGCCTTTCGCCGCGTAGCCGCGAGGCTATCCTTTTCTTTCAGGCTTTTCTCCGTGTTCTCCGCGCCCTCCTCGGTCAAAGGTTTTGCCTTTCGCCGTGGTCAGGGCTTTTCGCTTTTTGGCGCGGCGGCTGCGCGCAGGATGTTCGCGGCTTCGGTGTTGTTGCCTTTCAGCGCCCAGTCGATGGCCGTTTCGCCGTTGTCGTTGACGATGTCCGGGTCGGCGCCGTGCTTCAGGAGCGCCTTGAGGGTTTCGACGTGGCCGTGGCGCGCCGCGAAGAACAGGGCGGTCGAGCCGTTTTCGGTGATCGCGTCGACGTCCGCGCCGCGCCCGATGAGGTAGTCGACGATCTCCGCGTGACCGTTGTAGGCCGCGTAGGCCAGCGGCGCCCATCCGAAGAAATTGACCTCGGCGCCGGCATCGACGAGACGGCGCGCGAATTCGGCGCGGCCCAGGTAGGCGGCGATGGAAAGCGCCGTTTCGCCATAGCGGTTGCGCAGGTTGACGCGCGCTTTCCTTTGCAGCAGGAATGCGAACAGTTCCGGCAGGTCGCGCTGGATCGACTGGATCAGCAGCGTGTTGCCCTGCGTGTCGACGGTGTTTACGTCCATGCCGCGGTTGACGAGGTCGATCACCGCGCCGGCGTTGCCCCGGACGAGCGCCTCTTCCATCTCTTCGTAGGCGCCGGCAAGGGCCGGGGCGGAAAGAACGGGCGCGAGGAGGAGCGCGAGGAGGATCGTGAAAACGGGCGCGGAAAGGACGGAAAATCTATTTTTCATGGGAAGGAAACTCGCTGGGGTCCAGGGAAAACAGGCGGAAAAAATTTTCCGTCGTGGCCGCCGCCACCGCCTCGAACGGCGCTCCGCGCAGGGCGGCGATTTCCTCGGCGACGTATCTGACGTAGGCCGGCTGGTTGCGCTTGCCGCGAAACGGGGCCGGGGCGAGGTACGGGGAATCGGTTTCCACCAGCAGGCGGTCGAGCGGAACGCGCCGGGCTACTTCTTTCACGACGCCCGCGTTCCTGAAGGTGACGATTCCGGAGATGGAAATGTAAAAGCCGAGATCCAGCGCCCGCCGCGCCACGTCCCAGCTTTCGGTGAAACAATGCAGGACGCCGCCGACCTCGCCGGCGTTTTCTTCTTCCAGCGCGCGCAGGACATCCGCCGTGGCGTCGCGGTTATGCACGACGAGCGGTTTGCCGGCTTGCCGCGCCGCGCGGATGTGGACGCGGAAACGCTCGCGCTGCCATTCGGGCGCATCCTTGTGCCAGTAGTAGTCCAGGCCGGTTTCCCCGATGCCGACGACCCTCGGATGCGCCGCCAGGCGGACGAGTTCGTCGACGGTGGCTTCCCGCGCGCCGGTCGTCTCGGGATGCACGCCGACCGTCGCCAGGATGTGCCCGTGCGCCTCGGCCAGGGCCAGGACGCGCGGAAAATCCTCCAGCGCGACCCCGGCGCAGAGCGCGCCGCCGACGCCGGCCGCCCGCATCGCCGCGAGCGCTCCGGCGAGGTCTTCCGCCAGTTCCGGAAAGTCCAGGTGGCAATGGGAATCGACCAGCATCGGCCGCTTCCTCACATGGTGTGCGTCGGGCGGCTCGACTGCATGACGCCGCCGAGCAGGCCCTCGATCTTGCGCTTGGCCTCGACGCCGCTCTCGTCGCTCTTGAAATGCACGCCGATGCCCTGCGCCTTGCTGTTCTGCGCTCCCGGCGGCGTGATCCAGACCACGGTGCCGGCGATCGGCAGCTTGGTGGGATCGTCCATCAACGCGAGCAGCATGAACACCTCGTCGCCGATGCTGTATTCGCGCGTGGTAGGAATGAAAATCCCGCCGTTCTTGAGAAAAGGCATGTAAGCCGCGTACAGCGCCGATTTCGAGTTGATGTTCAGCGACAGAACGCTGGGGCGCGGCGCGACGGTTTTCGATTCTGGGGATTCAGCCATGGCCGTTCCGGACGGGATCGAACAACGCCGCGTAGTCGAGGAAAAAATCCTCCAGGAACAGGCGGCTGTTCAAGGGTTGTTCACATTGACGCCGGTATTGTAACGCTTTCCGGGCAAAGGCCAGCAAGCCGGGGAGTTCGGCGCGTCCGGCCAGTTCCCGCAAGGGCGCGGCCCATTCCAGGAAGTAGCGCGGCGCTTGCCCCGCGCGCAGAAGAATCAGGTCGGCGAACCATTTCTGCCCCCATTCGACCAGGCGCTTCAACGGCGCGGGCCGCTTGTCGGCCTTGACCACCCGGTCCATCGCCGCCGCCGCCGCCAGCGGATCGACGCGGCCGCCCTTGACCAGTTCGGCCGTCAACGCGTCGAGCAGCGCGCGCTCGTCGCCCGACCCCAATTCGGCGGCCAGCAGCGGCGACCCTCCGGCGAGCGCGAGCCAGCGGGCCGCGTCCCCGACGCCGGCCGCCGCCAGCCAAGCCCGCGCGCGTGAGGCTTCCGGCAAGGGAACGGCGAGTTGCTGGCAACGGCTGCGGATCGTCGGCAACAAGCGTTCGGGTTCGCCGGAAACCAGCAGAAACACAGTGCCGGGAACGGGTTCTTCAAGCGACTTGAGGAGCGAATTGGCGGTGCTCCGGTTCATCGCCTCGGCCGGATCGAGCAGGACGACGCGCAAGCCCTGGCGGTGGGTTCCGACGTGCAGAAAGTCGTCCAGCGCGCGAACCTGGTCGATGGTGATCTGCTGGCTCGGTTTCTTCTTGCTCCCGGCCTCGGCGTCCTCCCCTTCGCCCTCGCTCAGCGCGTCCGGCCGGACCAGCCTGAAATCCGGATGATTGCCCTGCGCCATCCAGCCGCACGCCAGGCACGTCCCGCAAGCCGCCCGCGACGGCAAGGGATTCTCGCAGAGCAGCGATTCGGCGAAAGCGCGCGCCAGCCCGAACTTGCCGATGCCGCGCGGCCCCGCCAGCAGCAAGGCGTGCGGCAGCCGCCCGCGCCACTCGCCGAGCCGCGCCCAGATTTCTTCATGCAAATCGTGAATGTTCATCGTAAAACCAAACCGTGTCCGAATCGAAAGTTTGCGCCATTCCGCCGCGTGATGACAAGACTCACGGAAGCGCCGCGCCCCGGAGCGGGATGCTCCGGCGGCCTTCCGTCATTTCAACCCGGTCCGCGCGAACGGAGCGCGCCTTTTGCAGTGGCGGCATTTCGCCGCCCGCGTGGCCACAGGCCGGGTTGGAGCCTCGCTCCAACCCGGCAAGCAAAACGCGCCGGCATGGAAAGTTGGGTTCCCGCAAATCGGCAAGAAGCTCGTGGAACTCCTCGTCAAGGACATGGGCGGCGGGCAGGCGGCGAGGGCACTCCAGGACTTGAACGAATTGGCGGTGCCGGAAAACGAGGGAAAGCCGTTTGCCGGGTATCCGTCCAGCGCCTCACCCACTCCCGTACATTGAAAGGATTCCCCATGAGCAAATCCCCGGCCTGGCTGACCGTGGGCCAGGAAAGCGTCACCATCGCGCTCTCGCGCGCCACCGAAATGAACGGCGTCAAGCAGAACCGGATCACGCTGCGCGTGCCGACGGTGGGCGACCTGCGCGCGGCGTCGAAGCAGGCAAAGGACGACCGCGAGGAGCAGGAGGTCATCCTGTTCGCGTCGCTGGCCGAGTGTGGCGTCGCCGACATCGAGAAGCTGTCGGTCGTCGATTACAACCGCGTTCAGGAGGGCTATTTTCGCCTCATCGCTGACGGTGACGACGACGGAACTGAAACTGCTGGCGCGGCGGCTGGCGGCTGAACTGCATTTTCAGCCCTCCGAAATCGACCGGCTGACGATCGCCGACGCTCTGTGGTGGCTGACGGATTAGCGGCGGGCGGCGGCGCGTCGGTCGCGCCACGCCTCGACGCGGGCGTAGAGGTCGAACGCCTTGCCGAGCAGTTCCACGGCGCCGACGGCCAGCGGAACCCATAGCGGCGCGGTGACGGCCACCAGCAGCAGCGCGAAGAACAGCATCGCGGCAGCAGAGATAAGGGATTCCATCATGGCGGTAGGCAACGTAGCTATCGGGGCGGTAATTGGCGGCACGGTTGGCGCGTCGTTCGGCAAAGCTTTAGCCGATTCCAACACAAAAGTCAATGCCTTCAAGAAAAACGCCGAGTGTGTCCGGGGCTTTCATAACCTCATCGGCGACACCATCCGTCTGCGCGACGAGATAGCGAAGACCGCGAACAAAAGCGGCGACGCCTTCGAAAAGCTACTGCGCGCGAACGACGCCAACATCGCCAAGCTGAAATCGCACGGTTTCGCCGTCGGCAATCTCGACAAGGACTACGCGCGCCTTGGGCGCACCTTGAAGGGGCTGGAACCCGGAGCCGCTGGCCGCCAGAAAATCGGCGACGGCGTGCGGCAGATCAAGGATAGCTGGAAGGCTGGCGCGGCGATCACGGCGTCCATTGCGGCTCCGACGATGGTGTCGGCCAACTACCAGGCCATCATCCGCGATATCGCCATCGACGCGGGCATCGCCCGCACCGGCAGGGAAGCGGCCCTGTCGGAGTCGATCCGCCGGAACGCGGCCGATACCGGCATGGGCCGCAATGAACTGGCGCAGGCCGTGGGGGTTCTCATTGCCGGCGGCATGTCGATCGGGGATTCCCTCGCCGCCTCGCGCGGCCTGGGACGCTTCGCCATTTCCCGTTCGGTTTTTTGACGAAGATTGCTTACACTTCGAGTCGTATTCGAGATGGATTTTCCGGACGTGGCGCCGACCGCGCCGCCGATGACAATGCTTAACGCCGTGGATGTGGCTGACATGATGACCTCGATTCTTGAATTCGCGTTTCAGGCGGTTGGGGCCGTGGCGATATTCGGTGTCGTAGTGATACCGGCGCTACTGACGTACTGGGCCATCCACGTGGCCGGAACGTTGCTGCCGGACCTCCTTGGCCTGAATTCATCCGCTTCTCCGCCGCCTCCGGACGAGAGCCGCTTTCCCATGCGGCGAAAACTGCCGTGACGCCGCCCGCTGATCCGTCAACCACCACAGCGCGTCGCCCATCGTCAGCCGGTCGATTTCCGACGGCTGAAAATGCAGATCAAGCGCCAACCTCTTGGCGAGTCGTTTCAGTTCCGCCGTCGTCATCGTCGGCGATGAGGCGAAAGTAGCCCTCCTGGATGCGCCTGTCATCCTTCACCGAGAGTCTTTCAATGCCGGCGGAAGAGCACTTGGCGAGCAAGGCGAACAGAAAGATGTCCTGCGCCTCGGCGTCGCTGTTGCCTTGTTTCGCCGCCACGCGCAGATCGCCGACGGTCGGCGCGCGCCGCGTGATCCGATTCTGTTTGACGCCGTTCATTCCGGTGGCGCGCGAGCGCGCGATGGTGACGCTTTCCCGGCCCACGGTCAGCCAGGTCGAGGGTTTGGTGACGCGCCGTGGTGGTTGACGGATTAGCTTCTGTCAATAGGGCGTTTTTCAAATCCGAACAATTCCGCCGGAGTAATCAACCCCGCCAGCAGAACGAACGCGATCAGGATTACCCCGGCGACCAACGACGCGAAAATCACGTAGACAGACCCCATCACTGTAAATTCAAGCAACTTTTCAAAGAACTTTTCGATCATGTCTACGATTTCATCCTCTTTGAGTCTCGTCATTGGCGGCGCGGTCGGCGCGTCGCTGGATTTCTCCGGCCCGCGCGTCCATCGCGGCAAAGCCGCCTGATACCGCGCGCCGAATCGGGGTGAATGGCGGCGGCGATGGCGGAAATGCCATATCAAAAAGAAAACTGGCTATTCCACCGGCCAATTCGCTGACGAATACCAGGCACCCAATGAGAACGGCGAGGGCGATCAGCAGCACCGCCACGGCAAAAACCTGAAACGCAAAATCGGTGAAAAGTGCAATCATGGCAACGGCATCATCGGCAATCAGTGTCCTCATTGGCGGCGCGGTCGGTGCGTCGTTCGGAAAGGCCGTGGCGAATACCTCCAAAAGTATAAGCGATTTCCGCCAAAAAACCGAGCAGGAAACCTCCCGCCTGAACACGGCCATTTCCCTGCGCAAAGTCGATCTTTCCCGGTTCTCCAGGCTGAAAACGGAAGGCGCATCGCTTGGCAAGGGATTCCGCGAGGCGTCGGCGCGCACCACGGAACTTGGCAAGCGCCTGGCCGCGATGCGCGCGCAAGCCAGGGACATTCCGGCCCTGGGCGGCAAAGTCAAGCGCCTGACCGCCGAGTTCGGCAAGAGCAAACGCGAAACCGAACTGCTCAGGCAGAAATGGCAATCCGCCACTTCCGGTGCCAACAATCTGCGCGACACTCTGCGCCGAATCGCCGACGAACACAAGAAAAACAAGGAAGCCATCAAGCGCCACCGCGACGAACTCGTCCGGCTTTCCGCCGTGGAGGAAGGGGAAACCCGCATGAAAGCGGGGCGGATGGAATTGGCCAAGGGCGCGGCAGCGATCACGGCGACGACGATGACCCTGCGCGCGCCGGAATGTATGACGGGATGAACTGACCAGACGGCTGCGCGAGCATCCGGGAAAAGCTCGGTTTTGGCGCTCCTTCCGGTTTGATCGAGGGCAAATGCCAAGAAAAGATCACGAGCATCCCTTATTGATAAAACACAACACAAATGTTATGTTTCAGGCCATGAACTCGAAGCAGATGAAACGCTGGCTGGAACAACAGGGCGCGACGTTTGCGCCGGGCAAGGGTTCGCATCTAAAGGTGTTCCTGAATGGCCGACAGTCCGCTCTTCCCATGCACGGAACGCAGGAATTGGGAAAGGGGCTGGAGGCCGCGATCAAGAAACAGCTTGGCTTGAAAGGATAAGCGTCATGTTCGATTACCCCGTGACCCTGACGCCGGACGATAACGGCACGGTTCTGGCGACGTTCGCGGACGTGCCCGAAGCGATCACTTTTGGCGCGGACGAGGAAGAGGTCTTGCTGAACGCCGTCGACGCGCTGGAAACGGGCCTGTCGTTCTACATCGACGCGCGCCGTCCGTTGCCGGCTCCTCGCCGTCCGGCGAGAGGCCAGAAAACCGTGCGACCCTCGGCGCTGGAATGCGCCAAGCTGGGGGTGTATCAAGCGATGATCGAGCAGGGGATCAAGAAGGCGGAACTGGCGCGGCGCTTGCGCTGGCATATGCCGCAGGTCGACCGGCTGTTCGATCTGCGTCATGCGTCCAATTTCGATCAGATCGAAGCGGCGGCGCGTGCCCTGGGCAAATCCGTGACGGTGAGTATCGTGTAACGAGCCTGGACATTGGCCGATGGTCATGACGGTCGCCTTGTCGTGGTCTGGCTGCCGTTCCTCTTCTGGTCACGAAGGGATGAATTGAAAGCCATGAAGGGGAAAAGGGAAGGGAGAAGGGGGAA
>JAIRPF010000024.1 GCA_031257115.1 Accumulibacter sp. | reverse complement strand
AGGCTGGAACCCCGGCCTGGAAGGCCGGGGTTTCGACCGTGGCTACCTGGGAGGGGTGCCAACCCCTTCCAGGTTCGTTCACAGCGACAGGCATGAATGCCTGTCGCTAATGAGTTGATCGGCCGGGCGCGCGAGGGAGCGAAAAGCGGCGGGGGCGTCCGTGGTGGTGGAGCGGATTTGCTATGATGCAACGATTTTGCCGTCGAATTCCTTCCATTTTCCAATTCTCGCGGGGAAACATCATGTTGCGGAAACTCGCCTCTTTCGCTGGAATCCAGGGGCCGGTCGTGACCATCGTCATGGACGGTTACGGCTTGCCGAAGACCGATGCGGGCAGCGCCATCGCCGCCGCCCGCAAGCCCCATCTCGACCGGCTGTTCGCCAATTACCCGAACGTCCGCCTGCGCGCGCACGGCAAGGCGGTCGGCATGCCGTCCGACGAGGACATGGGCAATTCGGAGGTCGGCCACAATGCCATCGGCGCGGGACAGGTCTACAGCCAGGGCGCGGCGCTCGTCGCCGATGCCATCGCGTCCGGCGCGATCTGGCGGGGCGAAGCGTGGCGGGAGGTCGTGGCGGGCGCCAGGGCGGGCGCGGGCGGCCGGCCGGGCACGCTGCATTTCATCGGGCTGTTTTCGGACGGCAACGTGCATAGCCACATCGATCACCTCAAGGCGATGGTGCTGCGCGCCAGGGAAGAGGGGATCCAGACGGTGCGCGTGCATATCCTGCTCGACGGGCGCGACGTGCCGGAAACTTCCGCGCTCGATTACGTCGAACCGTTCGAGGCGTTCCTGGCCGGGATCGGCGCCGGCGGCTTCGACGCGCGGATCGCTTCCGGCGGCGGCCGTATGCGGATCACCATGGATCGTTACGAGGCCAACTGGAGCATGGTCGAAAAAGGCTGGGCGACGCACGTGCTCGGGCAGGGAGACCGCTTCGCCAGCGCCGCCGAGGCGATCGGGGCGTTGCGCGCCCGGTTTCCCGGCACGATCGACCAGGATTTGCCGCCATTCGTCATCGCCGGGAACGGCCGGCCGGTCGGTACGATCGAAGATGGCGACGCGGTGGTGTTCTTCAATTTCCGCGGCGACCGGGCCATCGAAATATCGCTGGCCTTCGAGCAGGCGGATTTCGGCAAATTCGACCGCGTGCGCGCGCCGAGGGTCACGTATGCCGGAATGCTGCAATATGACGGCGATCTCAAGCTGCCCAAGCGTTTCCTGGTGCCGCCGCCGGCCATCCAGGACACCACGGGCGAGTGGTTTTCCCGCGCCGGGATCACCCAGTTCGCCTGCTCGGAAACGCAAAAATACGGGCATGTGACGTATTTCTGGAACGGCAACCGTTCGGGCCGGTTCGACGGCGAAACCTACCGGGAAGTGCCGAGCGACGTCGTGCCGTTCGAGCAACGCCCGTGGATGAAGGCGGCGGAAATCGCCGACGCCATGATCGAGGCGCTGAAAAGCGGCGAATTCCGCGCCCTGCGCTGCAATTTCGCCAACGGGGACATGGTCGGCCACACCGGCAATTTCCGCGCGGCGACGATGGCCGTCGAAGCCGTCGACCTGTCGCTGGGGCGCATCCTCCCGGTCATCGGCGCGCTGGGCGGAGTGGCGCTGATTACCGCCGATCACGGCAACGCCGACGAAATGTACGAGATCGACAAGAAAACGGGACGGCCGAAATCGAACGCGGACGGCACGTTCAAGGCAAAGACGGCGCATACCCTGAATCCGGTCCCGCTGATCCTCTACGACGACGCGACCGGCGGCAAGCTGAGCCTGAAGCCGCTGGAAAACGCCGGCCTGTCGAACATCGCGGCGACGATCGCCAACCTGCTGGGCTACGAAAAACACGCCAGGTGGGATGAAAGCCTGCTGAAGATCGGATGATCCTGAACGCGGAGCGCGCGAGAGGCGCGGATGGCTTCGCCCCCTCGCCCCGCCGTTCCTTTGATCGTAAAACGGACTCCGGTTTGAAACCCCGCCCTGAAGGCGCGGTGCGAAGGCTGGAACCCCGGCCTGGAAGGCCGGGGTTTCGACCGTGGCTACTTGGGAGGGGTGCCAACCCCTTCCAGGTTCGTTCACAGCGACAGGCCTGAATGCCTGTCGCTAATTAGTTGCTGTGTTCACTTCGCTTCCGACTTTCTGGTAAGGTTTCGCGGCTTGGCAAGAGAATTGCCGTATCCGTTCGCAGCGAATCGATTTTCTGCCCGGTCCGGGTGAAGAGCATGAACCAGACGAATATCCGCCTTCCATCGGTCGACCGCCTGTTGCGGCGCGCCGGCTCCCTCGTCGCCGAGCACGGACGCGCTTTCGTCACGGCCTGCATCCGGGCCGAGCTGGCCGCCAGCCGCGAGGGCGCGCGCGGCGGATTGCCGGCGCCGGATGAGGCCGGGCTGCTCGCGGCCGTCGCCACGCGGGCGGCGCGGCTGGCCCGGCCGAGCCTGCGCGCGGTTTTCAACCTGACCGGCACGGTGCTGCACACCAATCTCGGACGCGCGCCGCTCGCCGACGAAGCCCTGGCGTTGATGGCCGAGGCCGCCCGCGCGCCCTGCGCGCTCGAATACGATCTCGATTCCGGCCGGCGGGGCGACCGGGACGATCTGATCGTTCCGCTGCTCAGGGAGGTGATGGGCGGGGACGCGCCGCCGGATTGCGCGGCCACGGTGGTCAATAACAACGCGGCGGCGGTGCTGCTGGTGCTGAATTCGCTGGCCCTGGGCCGGCAGGTGATCGTCTCGCGCGGCGAACTCATCGAAATCGGCGGCGCTTTCCGCATCCCGGACGTCATGCGCCGCGCCCAGGCCCGGCTGGTCGAGGTCGGCACGACCAACCGCACGCACGCGAGCGACTACGCGGAGGCCATCGGGCCGAAAACCGCTCTGCTGATGAAAGTCCACACCAGCAATTACACCATCACGGGCTTCACGCATTCGGTCGGCGAGGCCGAGGCCGCGGCCATCGCCCACGCGCGGGGATTGCCGTTGCTCGTCGACCTGGGCAGCGGCACGCTCGCCGACCTTTCCGTTTATGGCCTTCCGCGCGAACCCATGCCGCAGCGGGCGTTGGCCGCCGGGGCCGATCTGGTGACCTTTTCGGGCGACAAGCTGCTCGGCGGCCCGCAGGCGGGCATCGTCGTCGGCCGCCGGGCGCTGATCGAGCGCATCAAGAAAAATCCCCTGAAGCGCGCGCTGCGCGCGGGCAAGACGACGCTGGCGGCGCTGGAGGCCACGCTGCGCCTCTACCGCGATCCGGACAGCCTGGCGCGGCGGCTGCCGGCCTTGCGCCTGCTCGCCCGCCGGACCGGGGACATCCAGGCGGCCGCCGAACGTCTCGCGCCCGCGCTGCGGGCGGCCGTGCTCGATTTCGCCACGGTCGACGGCGAGGCCTGCCAGAGCCAGATCGGAAGCGGCGCGCTGCCGGACGGCCGCATCGCCTCGGCGGCCCTGGTTCTGCGTCCCCGCAAGCGTTCGGGACGGGCGCTGCAACGGCTCGAAAGCGCCCTGCGGCGCTTGCCGACGCCCGTCATCGGACACGTGCGCGACGACGCGCTGTGGCTGGATCTGCGCTGCCTGGAAGAAAAGGACGAAGCGCGTTTCGCCGGGCAGCTCGCCGGTTTGCGGGATCTGCTGCGGGAAGAGGGCGCGCCATGATCGTCGGCACCGCCGGCCACATCGACCACGGCAAGACCAGCCTCATCAAGGCGCTGACCGGGATCGACTGCGACCGCCTGAAGGAAGAGAAGGCGCGCGGCATCACGCTCGACCTGGGCTACGCTTTCCGGCGCTTGCCGCCCGGCGGGAAGGACGCGCCCGTGCTCGGTTTCATCGACGTGCCGGGCCACGAAAAACTGGTGCGCAACATGCTGGCCGGCGCTACCGGCATCGATTTCGTCCTGCTGGCCGTCGCCGCCGACGACGGGCCGATGCCGCAGACGCGGGAACACTTGCAGATCGCCGAATTGCTCGGCATCGTCCGGGGGGCGGTCGCCCTGACCAAGATCGGGCTGGTCGACGCGCGGCGGCGGGCCGCGGCCATCGGCGAAGCGCGCGCGCTGCTGGCCGGCACGGCGCTGGCCGATATTCCCATTTTCCCCGTCGACGCCTTGTCGGGAGACGGCGTCGACGCCTTGCGCGCCCATCTCGAAAACGCCGCCGGCGAACCTGGCGGGCGCGCGGCCGAGGGGCGTTTCCGCCTGGCCGTCGACCGTGTGTTTTCGCTGGCGGGGACGGGAACCGTCGTCACCGGCACGGCGTTTTCCGGCAGCGTCGGCGTCGGCGCGCAGCTCGCGCTGAGTCCCGGCGGACGGCCCGTGCGCGTGCGCGGCCTGCGCGCGCAGGGCGAACCCGCCGAACGCGGCGGCGCCGGTCAGCGCGTGGCGCTGGCGCTCTCCGGCGTCGAAAAGAGCGAGGCCGCGCGCGGCATGTGGCTGCTCGAAGCCGGGATCGATCATCCGCTGCGCTGTTTTACCGCCGAACTGCGCGTCCTGCCGGGACAAGCGCCGCTGAAGCACTGGACGCCGGTGCATTGCCACCTCGGCGCGGACGACATCCCGGCCCGCCTCGCCTTGCTGGAAGCGGAAACGCTGTTTCCCGGCGAGAGCGGTTTCGCCGAAATCGCGCTCGAACGCGAAACCAGCGTCCTCGCCGGCGACCGCTTCATCCTGCGCGACGCCGCCGCGCGCGCCACCGTCGGCGGCGGCCGGGTGGTGGACATTTTTCCGCCGGCGCGGCGCAAGCGCGCGCCCGAACGCCTGGAACTCTTGCGCGCGCTGTCCGCCGGCGGCGTCGCCGGGGCGCTGGCGCTGATGGCGGATCGGTCGGCGGCCGGCGTCGATCTCGCGCGCCTCGCGCTCGGCCACAACCTCGGCGCGCGGGCGCTGGACGAACTTTGCGCCGCCCGGCGGCTGCGCGTCGTCGCCGGCGCGGCGTTTTCCCCGGAACGCTGGGCGGCGCTCGGAGAACGCATCGTCGCCATGCTCTCCGACGAGCACGCGCGGCAGCCCGACATGCCGGGCGTCGAACGCGACCGTCTGCGCCGCCTGACGCTGCCGGCGCTGGCCCGTCCGCCCTTCGACGCCCTGCTCGCCGAATTGCTGGCGGCCTCGCGCATCGCCCAGACCGGCGCGTGGCTGCACCTGCCGGGCCACCGGGTCCAATTGACGGCGCGCGACCGCGAGCTGTGGGAACGGCTCAAGCCGGAATTGCTGGCCGCGCCCTTCAACCCGCCGCGCGTGCGCGACCTGGCGCGCGACCACGGCCTGACCGAGGAAACCGTGCGCGCCGTGATGAAAGGCGCGGCCCGGATCGGCGAGGCGTATCCGGTGGCCCACGACCATTATTTTTACGCCGGCGCGGTGGCCGAACTGGCCGCTCGCGTCGCGGCGCTCGCCGGGGAAGACGGCGCGGTACGGGCCGCCCGCCTGCGCGACGCGATCGGCGGCGGCCGCAAGGTAGCGATCCACATCCTCGAATTTTTCGATCGCGTCGGCTACACTCGACGTGTGCGCGACGCGCACGCGCTGCGCTCCGTTCCATTGAGCGGCAGTCCGTTGTTCCGGAACGGGCCGTGAATCCCATTCCCATTTCGCAATGAAAACAGGACGCAAGGACGAGCCAAGGACCGTGCCCCGGCGCGGCGCGGCGAAGTCAGTAAAACATCGTTTTCATTGCGAAATGGAAAAAACGATGGAAGAGATCGTTCCCCGGTGGGGCGGCCGGTCTTCAAAACCGGCGGGGCGCGTCAAACGCGCCCGGGTGGGTTCGACTCCCGCTCTCTTCCGCCAGATTCGAGATGGTTTGGGAAAGTCGATTGAACCACGGAGAGCGCGGAGGATACGGAAAAAACCTTTTCGCCCACGGCGGCGCGGCGAAAACCTTTCAAGAATGTTCTTGTTTCCCGCCGCGCGCGTTGTGCTCGCCGTGGTTAGAGCGTTCCGGTTTGAGCGGCAACAGTTCCCTTTCTTCACCATCCACCTTGACAAGCGGGAATCTAACCCGCCCTCGTCGCTTCCATCCCCCTCCCGTCATTCCCGCGAAAGCGGGAATCCAGGGCGTACTTTCCGGCGCATAGCGCCGCATCCTTTGAACTTGAATTGGCGGCCCTTCGGGCTGGAAGCAAGGCCCTGGATTCTCGCGTTCGCGGGAATGACGGGGTAACGGGAATAGGCGGGCGGATGACGGGGATTCGTGGGCGGGTGACGGGAATATGCGGGCGGTTGATTCAAAAACGCGCTGCCGCGTGGGGTGGAGGGCATTGAGGCGTCGAATTGCTAAACGCGAACAAAAATGCTGACCACGACGGATACGACGGAAAACAAAGAAAGCCCCCGTCATCCCGTCCCCCCGTCATCCCCGTCCCCCCACCGTCATCCCGTCATCCCGTCATCCCCGCACCCTCTCCGTCATTCCCGCGAAAGCGGGAATCCAGGGCGTACACTCCGGCGCGTAGCGCCGCATCCTTTGAATTGAATTGGCAGCCCGTTGGGCTGGAGGCAAGGCACTGGATTCCCGCTTTCGCGGGAATGACGGAGAGAGGGGCGGGCGGTGGCGGTTCGCGTGGGTGCGGAGGTTTCGGTGTGGATTTCCGGATCGGAATTTCCGGTGCGGACGGATTTCCGGTTCGGGATTTCCAGTACTTGCGGATTTCCGAAACAAGATTTTTGGTTCGCGCTGGAAATTTTTTCTGCCTTGCCATTGGATTCGCCGTTTCTCATGGATA
>JAIRPF010000174.1 GCA_031257115.1 Accumulibacter sp. | reverse complement strand
AACATCAGCGTCAGCAGGACGGCCAGCGTGCGCGCGACTTTGGGCCTGGGCATGGGCGGGGCGGATGGCGCGTCGGTTTTCGCCGGCTGCCGCTGCCTTTGCCGGTACCAGCGGCCGACGCCGATCAGCACGATCATGGCCAGCAGCGCGATCAGCGAAAACACGGCGATGCTGCGCTGCCCGTAAGGCAAAATGATCCAGGCGGCGAGCAGCGGCCCGGTCGCCGAGCCGGCGTTGCCTCCGACCTGGAAAATCGACTGCGCCAGGCCGAAGCGCCCCCCCGAAGCCATGCGCGCGACGCGCGCCGATTCGGGGTGAAAGACCGCCGACCCGGAACCGATCAGCATGGCGGCCAGCAAGATCGTCGGAAAATGACCAGCCAGGGACAGCGTGAGCAGGCCGGTCAGCGTGCAGCCCATGCCCAGGGCCAGCGAGAACGGCTTGGGCCGCCGGTCCGTGTAGTAGCCGACGATCGGCTGCAACAGCGACGACGTGCATTGGAACGCCAGCGTGATCAGGCCGATCTGGGCGAAGGAGAGGTCGAGCGACGCCTTGAAGAGCGGGTAACTCGCCACGATCAGCGACTGAATGGTGTCGTTCAGGAAATGCGAGAAACTGATGGCGCCGAGAATCCTGAAAACGGTGTCCGAACCGGTCGTGGCGCGATTGGCCTGCGCCGTCGACGCCGGATTGTGGATGTTCTTCATGAGCGATGGAGCGGTGGGGAAAAGTGCCAACTATACGGCGGATCGGCCGGCCGTGTCTCGTTTTGAAGCATCGCGCGGCGCCTTCTATAATCCGGGCCGGCATCGTTTTGGCGCGGAGGCGGCGGGAATGCGGGTGATGATTCTGGCGTTGATCGGCCTGACGGCCGGGATGAGTTCCGGGCTGTTCGGCATCGGCGGCGGCGTGCTGGTCGTGCCGGCGCTCATCTATCTGCTGGATTTTCCGGCGCACCGGGCCATCGGCACCAGTCTCGCCGTGCTGCTCCCGCCGATCGGCGCCGCCGCCGTCTACGCGTACTACCGCGCCGGACACATCGACTGGCAGGCCGCGATCATCCTGGCGGCGACGCTGTTCGCCGGCGCCTGGCTCGGCGCGATCGCCGCCAATCACCTGAACGAAACTTGGCTGCGCAACCTGTTCGGCATATTCCTGATCGCGCTCGGATGCTACACCCTGTTCCCCGGCAAACCGGCCTGAATCGCATGGCCGCGAGTACGCGCCCGCCTCCGCCCCGACGCCGCGCGTCAAAAACGGCGCGGCGCGAATCCGCCGTTTCCGGCGTCGCGCCGCACGTTATGGGTATGGCATTCCCTTTGCAGTAATCCGCGCTCCTCACTCGTCATTGCGAGGCACGCGGCGGCGTGGCCATCCGGAATGACCGGGATCGGGCAAGGCATGAATGGCTTCGCTTCGCTCGCCATGATGGCGGAGGCGTTTCATCACATATCGGACAATTTCACGTAAACTTGTCATAAGCGGGAATCCGGAAACGTACCCCCTGGCGCGGAGCGCCACAAACCAAGCCTCCCTCAAGAGTGAGGTGTCACGCGGCAAGGCCGCGTGACGGAAGGAGTTGGGCGGTGGAATTTCCAAACGCGGGTGAACAGACACACAAACGGAAACCCCGTCATTCCCTCGACAAGCATGAGTCCGGTTCACCGTTTTGCCTCCGCCGGTTCCATCACCCTTGTCTGTCCGCGCTTGATGGTTCAACCGCCCGACTCTTTCCGACCCGCCTTCGGCGAGCCACTTCCGATTTTGGAATGATGCTTCGCGAGAGTTGAGGGCAATGCGCAAGCCGCTTTCCTCAAGAATGCCGTCATTCCCGCGTAAGCGAGAATCCTCCAGTCTCTACCCTCCGGCGCGTAGCGCCGCATTTTAACGGGAGTGCGAGCGTCTCGCCTGCAAAAAAGACGAACGAAGCGGGCGAGACGCCCGCGCTCCAATCCGCATAGGTTGGGGTGAGCAAAGCGAACCCCAACATTCGGGACGGTTTGTGCTAGGATTCGCTCCGCTCACCCAACCTATTGTCTTGGATTCCCGCTCGTCAAGGGAATGACGGGAATTTCCAAACGTTTGATTCAAAAACGCTCTGGAAATGGAATCATCGCCGTGCCCGCCGTGGCTGGACGAGGTTTTTCAGGATAGCGAGAATCGCGTATGATCCGAATCTTATCCGAGGAGCGCTGCAAAACCGCGAGCTGTGGTATGCAACAGGCGGTTTCAGGCTCGGAATCATCAACGGCGCTCACCTGACCAACCCGCGCCGCCGTGGGAGAACAGGTGAAGTCCGTTTGTCCGCTTCGCCTTTCCTTCGCGCCGGCCATTGCTCCAAAGGAGAATTGCCGTGGCAAATTTCACCGATTGCGTCGTCGCCGACCTCAAGCTCGCGGACTGGGGTCGCAAGGAAATCCGCATTGCCGAAACCGAGATGCCGGGCCTGATGGCCATCCGCGAGGAGTTCGCGGCGAGTCAGCCCTTGAGCGGCGCGCGCATCACCGGCTCGCTGCACATGACGATCCAGACCGCCGTGCTGATCGAAACACTGGTGGCGCTCGGCGCGCGGGTGCGCTGGGCGTCGTGCAACATTTTCTCCACCCAGGACCACGCCGCCGCCGCGATCGCCGCGCAGGGCATCCCGGTCTTTGCCGTCAAGGGCGAGTCGCTGAAGGATTATTGGGACTACACCCATCGCATTTTCGAGTGGCCCGACGGCGGCCATTCGAACATGATTCTCGACGACGGCGGCGACGCGACGCTGCTGCTGCACCTGGGGGCGCGCGCCGAAAAGGACATTTCCGTGCTCGACAAGCCCGACAGCGAGGAAGCGGCCGTCCTCTTCGCCGCGATCCGCGCCAGGCTCGGCGCCGATCCGGCGTGGTATTCCACCCGCATCGCCCGGATCAAGGGCGTCACCGAGGAGACGACCACGGGCGTGCATCGCCTTTACCAGATGCACGATCGCGGCGAACTCAAATTCCCGGCGATCAACGTCAACGATTCGGTCACCAAATCCAAGTTCGACAATCTCTACGGCTGCCGCGAATCGCTGGTCGACGGCATCAAGCGCGCCACCGACGTGATGGTCGCCGGCAAGATCGCCGTCGTCTGCGGCTACGGTGACGTGGGCAAGGGATCGGCGCAGGCGCTGCGCGCGCTCTCGGCGCAGGTGTGGGTCACCGAGATCGATCCGATCTGCGCCCTTCAGGCGGCGATGGAAGGCTATCGCGTGGTGACCATGGATTATGCCGCCGACAAGGGCGACATCTTCGTCACCTGCACCGGCAATTACCACGTCATCGCGCACGAACACATGATCCGGATGAAGGACCAGGCCATCGTCTGCAACATCGGGCATTTCGACAGCGAGATCGACGTCGCTTCGATCGAGCAATACCCGTGGGAGGAAATCAAGCCGCAGGTCGATCACGTCGTCATGCCGTCGGGCCATCGCATCATCCTGCTCGCCAGGGGCCGCCTCGTGAACCTCGGCTGCGCCACCGGCCATCCGAGCTACGTCATGTCCTCCTCGTTCGCCAACCAGACGATCGCCCAGATCGAATTGTTCACGCGCGCGGATCGATACCCGATCGGCGTCTACACGCTGCCCAAGCATCTCGACGAAAAGGTCGCGCGCCTGCAATTGAAGAGGCTCGACGCGCAACTGACCACGCTCACCGAGCAACAGGCGGCCTACATCGGCGTCCCGGTCGAGGGGCCGTACAAGGCGGAACATTACCGGTATTGAGGAATTCCCCCGTATTTGCGTAGTGGAAAATTGCTTCCGTCATGGCGCTGACCAGAACCGTCATCATTCGTTGAGAGGCGCGGGTTGTGTCGCAAGGTATTAAACCGGCAACAAAATTCAGAACCATTCGTCATTTCCATGAAAGCGGGAATGGCGAATGGCCTCGATTTGTCGTGTTTGGTTGATAGTAAAACACTGCAAGGTCAAAGCGGCATTCTAACGATCTGATTTCAATTACGAGGTTTTTCATCGTAAAACTGACTCCGGTTTGAAACCCCGCCTTTTAGGGCGGTGCGAAGGCTGGAACCCCGGCCTGGAAGGCCGGGGTTTCGACCGTAGCTACTTGGGAGGGGTGCAAACCCCTTCCAAGTTCGTTCACAGCGACAGGCATGAATGCCTGT
>JAIRPF010000134.1 GCA_031257115.1 Accumulibacter sp. | reverse complement strand
GCGTGTTGTTGTCGGCGTTGCCGCTGGAACCCGCCGCGTAGCCGCCGTAGATGTTGAGGCCTTTGCTGCCGGACGAGGGGCCGAGCGTGGGGCCGGCCGAGCCATCGCCAAGGATGAGCGTGTTGTTGCTGGCGTCGTCGGCATTGGAAGGCGGGATCGTCGTGCCGCTGTTGCCGTAGAGGTCGGTGTCATACGCACTGCCGCCGTTGGCGGAGTTATTGAGGATCGTGTTATTCGCCGCCAGCGCCACGGCGGGAACCGCCGCGAAGGCGGCGATCAGCGCGAGGCAAACCCGGGTTTTGCGTGGGGGGGTAGAGACATGACCGTGAGAACGCATGATGAGTACCTTTCAAAAAAAAGAAAACACAAACATTTCCATGAAACCACGGCTATCCATTTTATCCATGTGGAACGGCGAATCAATGGCGGGGCAGAAAAAAATTTCCAGCGCGAACCAAAAATCTTGTTTCGGAAATCCGCAAGCACTGGAAATCCCGCTCCGAAACCCGCCCGCCTCCCCTCCGTCATTCCCGCGAAAGCGGGAATCCAGTGCCTTGCCTCCAGCCCGAAGGGCTGCCAATTCAATTCAAAGGATGCGGCGCTACGCGCCGGAAGGTACGCCCTGGATTCCCGCTTTCGCGGGAATGACGATGAGTGGGGGAAGGTGGCGAAGGGAAGCGGTGAGGGAAAACGGCAAAGGCAATGGCGAACCGGGGTCCCGCTCGTCAGGGAAATGACGGGAATTCATGGCCATTCCCCTTGAGATCCTCCGATCCGCGATGCCCCCGTCCGTCATTACGAGCGAAGCGAAGCCATCCCGTCCTCGCTTCGTCACGGTCATTCTGGATGGCCACGGCGCGGCGCGCCTCGCAATGACGAGCGCGGTGCCCATCTTTCGCGGATCATTGTGAAGGGAGTGGCCATGCCAAACGATCGCGGTTTGAAAATTCCGGAGCGCACGGATTGGGATGAACCAGGCGAACCCCAACCGGCACGGACTTTTGAACCAACGCCCCAGCAACTAGCTTGCGGCGTTTCACGCCGGGGTGGGGCTTTCTTCGTCGCGCCTTCGGCGCGACATCGCCCCGGTTTTCCCGGCGGTCATGCTTTCGGGGGGGGGGAGCGCAGGCCCGAAAGGTAGCCGTCGATGATTTCGACGCCGGTTTCGACCAGGGGGAAGGTGGTTTTGTTGAGCATCCAGTCGAATATCAGGCCGTCTACCATGGCTCTCAGTCCGATGGCGGCGGCGCGCGGGTTTACGCGCGGCGAGAGGAATCCGAGTTTTTGGGACGCCTGGAAGGCCGCGATGTTGAAGTCGAGAAAACTGCTGCCGTGAACGAAATGTTCGTCGCGGATCCGCGCTATTTCGCCCACGTATTCGGATTTATGCCAGGAAATTCCAACGATCCGGCAGACGCGCGGATCGTTGGCCACGCGGTCGAGGAAGTAGAGCGCCATTTCGCGCACCGGTTCGATGGGGTCGCCGCGATGCCGCCTGTTTTGCAGTTCTTCGAATTTGGCGTCCATCAGGCCGATGACGCGCTGGACCATGGCGTCGAACAGGTCGATCTTGTTGGCGAAGTGCCAGTAGACGGCGCCGCGGGTGACTCCGGCGGCCGCGGCGATTTCGGCCAGCGACGTCTGGCTCACGCCGCGTTCCTGGAAAACGGTTTCGGCCGCGTCCAGAATCGCGCCGCGCGTGACGAGCGCCTCTTCCCTGGTTTTCCTGGCCATGCGCTTCTCCCTTCGGTGTGCTGGCTGGTGAACATCGATGTATTGCAAAATATTTCATACATCCGCGAATGTATGCTGACAACTTGCAGTATAATACTGCCGCTGGTTTTGTATACCATTCCCATTTTTGGACGAGCCGGGCGCCGTTCGCGCGCTCCGGCTCGCCGATGGCCAGAGGCCGCCATTTTTTGAAGGAACGCTCATGGTTGACAAGTATCGTATTCCCGTTACCGCTTTCGTCCTCGCGGTCTTGTTGACCGCCTGCGGGAAGGAAGCGCCGCCGCCGTCCCAGGCCAAGGCCATTCCGGTTTCGGTCGTGACGATCGAACCGCGGAAGCTCACCTTGTCGACCGAATTGCCGGGGCGGACCGCGCCGTTCCGGATCGCGGAAATCCGGCCGCAGGTCAATGGCCTGATCCTGCGCCGCCTTTTCACCGAGGGTTCGGAGGTCAAGGCCGGGCAGGTGCTCTACGAAATCGATCCCGCGCCGTTCCAGGCGGTGTTGAACAGCGCGCTGGCGGGGTTGGCGCGTTCCGAGGCGAGCCGCTATTCGATCAAGGCGCGGGCCGACCGCGTCAGGACGCTGCTGGACGACAAGGCGGTGAGCCAGCAGGATCACGACGACGCCGAGGCCGCGCTGAAGCAGGTCGACGCGGACATCGCGTCCTGGAAGGCGCAGGTGGAGACGGCGCGCATCAATCTGGGATACACCCAGGTGACGGCGCCGATTTCCGGACGGATCGGCAAGTCCAGCGTGACCGACGGCGCGCTGGTGACGGCGTACCAGTCGCTGGCGCTGGCGACCATCCAGCAGCTCGATCCGATCTATGTCGACGTGACGCAATCGACCAATGATCTCCTGCGCCTGCGCCGCCGTTTCGAAAAGGGTGATTTGCAGGCCAGGGGCGCGGACATGAACAAGGTCGGGCTGATCCTGGACGACGGGCCGTATCCGCAGGAGGGCGCGTTGCAGTTCCGCGACGTTTCGGTGGAGCCGAGCACCGGCTCCGTGACGCTGCGCATGGTGTTTCCGAATCCGAAGGGAATCCTGCTGCCGGAAATGTTCGTCCGCGCGCGGATTCCGGAGGGTTCCAACGAGCAGGCCATCTGCGTGCCGCAGCAGGGTGTGCTGCGCAACGCCAAGGGCGATCCGTATGCGTTCGTCGTTGGCGCCGGGGACAAGGTGGAGATGCGGATGCTCACGCTGGAACGCGCCATCGGCGACCAGTGGCTGATCACCGACGGCGTGAAGGCGGGCGAACGGATCGTCGTCGAGGGGGTGCAGGTGTTGCAAATGTTGCGCCCGGGAACGCCGGTGACGGTCAATCCGGCGCCGTTCGCGCCCGCCGACGCGAAAAACGCGCCCGCGACGGTGAAGTAAGGAGAGCCGGATGTTATCGAAATTTTTCCTGCGCCGCCCGGTTTTTGCCTGGGTGGTCGCCATCGCGATGATGGCGGTCGGCCTGCTGGCGATCCACGGGCTGCCGATTTCCCAGTATCCGCCGATCGCGCCGCCCTCGATTTCGATCAGCGCCTTCTATCCCGGCGCGTCGGCGGAAACGGTGGAGAACACGATCACCCAGATCATCGAACAGAAGATGACAGGCCTCGACAACATGCTTTATCTGTCGGGCAGCAGTTCGTCGTCCGGCCAGGCGCGGCTCGAACTCACCTTCGCGCCGGGCACCGATCCGGACGTGGCCTGGTCGAAGGTGCAGAACAAGCTGCAACTGGCGATGTCGAGCCTGCCCAGCGTGGTGCAGCAGGGCGGCGTTTCCGTCAGCAAGTCGACGCGCAACTGGCTTTTGATGGTCGGCCTCATTTCCGAGGACGGCAGTCTGAACGGCGACGACTTGCGGGATTACGCGCAATCGAGCCTGGAAAAGATCATCTCGCGCGTTCCCGGCGTTGGTGAAGTCGAAATCTGGGGTTCGGGCTACGCCATGCGCGTGTGGGTCGATCCCGACAAGCTCATCAAGTACCGGCTGACGATGGACGAGGTGGTCGCGGCGCTCAGGAGTTACAACGTCGAGGCCTCGGCGGGGCAGATGGGCGGCGCGCCGTCCGCGCCCGGACAGCGCATCAACGCTTCGATCGTCGTCCAGCACCTGCTGCAGACGCCGGATCAGTTCGCCAACATTCCGCTGCGCGCCAATTCCGACGGCTCGGTCGTGCGCGTCAAGGATATCGGCCGCACCGAACTCGGCACCGAACGCTACGACATCGAGGGCCAGTACAACGGCCAGCCGACCGCGATGCTCGCCATCCGCCAGGCGGCGGGCGCGAACGCGCTGGAGACGGCGGAAAACGTCAAAAACAAGATGAAGGAGCTGGAACCGTACTTCCCGCACGGGATGCAGGTCGTCTATCCCTATGACACCACGCTCTTCACCAAGGTGGCGATCGACGAGGTCTACAAGACGCTGGTCGAGGCCATCGTGCTGGTTTTCCTCATCATGTGGCTGTTCATGGGCAACATCCGGGCGACGCTGATTCCGACCATCGCCGTGCCGGTGGTGCTGCTCGGCACCTTTGCCGTGTTCTCGCTGTTCGGCTTCTCGATCAACATGCTGACGATGTTCGCCATGGTGCTGGCCATCGGGCTGCTCGTCGACGACGCCATCGTCGTGGTGGAAAACGTCGAGCGGATCATGGCCGAGGAGGGCTTGTCGCCGTTCGAGGCGACGTGGCGCTCGATGGAGCAGATCACCCCGGCGCTGATCGGCATCGGCGTGGTGCTGGCCGCGGTGTTCATGCCGATGGCCTTTTTCGGCGGTTCCACCGGCGTCATCTACCGGCAGTTTTCGATCACCATCGCGGCGGCGATGCTGCTCTCGGTGCTCGTCGCGCTGATCCTCACGCCCGTGCTTTGCGCCTCGCTGTTGAAACCCGTGCCCAAGGGGCACGAACCGGCGGAAGCGGCAATCTGGTTCCTGCGCCCCTTCTTCATGTGGTTCGACCGCGTCTTTTTCGGCTTCAGGGCCTGGTACGTCAAGACGGTGAGCGGCGTGCTCGCCTGGCGGAAATTTTCCATCCTCGTTTATCTGCTGATCGTGGCGGGCCTGGGCTATCTGTTCGTGCGGATGCCGACCGCGTATCTGCCGGACGAGGACCAGGGCATCGTGATGACGCAGATCATCCTGCCGTCCGGATCGACGCTCGAACAGACGAAGGGCGTCGTCGACAAGGTGCTCGGCAATCTGGCCGAACAGGAAAAGGACGCCATCGCCTCGCTGATGGGCGTGGCCGGCGTCAGTTTTTCCGGCCAGGCCCAGAACATGGGCATGGCCTTCGGCAAGTTGAAGGACTGGGACGAACGGCAAAAACCCGAACTCAAGTCCAAGGCCGTGGCCGGACGCGCGATGGGAATCGTTTCGCGGATCAAGGAAGCGATGGTTTTCGTCTTCCCGCCGCCGGCGGTGGTCGAACTGGGCAACGCCACGGGCTTCGACTTCCAGTTGCAGGACCGCGGCGGCGTCGGCCACCAGGGACTGGTCGACGCGCGCCGGCAGTTGTTGGCGATGGCGGCGCAGGACCCGCGCCTGCAACGGGTGCGGATGAACGGCATGGAAGACACGGCGGAATATCACGTCGACATCGACTGGGATCAGGCCGGCGCGCTGGGCGTGCCGATCACCACCATCCACGGCACCATCGCGGCGGCGTTCGGCGGCACTTATGTCAACGACTTCGTGCAGGGCGGACGGGTGAAAAAGGTCTATCTGCAAGCCGACGCGCCGCACCGGATGCTGCCCGAAGATCTGGAAAAGCTGCAGGTGCGCAACAACCAGGGCAAGATGGTGCCGCTGACGGCCTTCTCTTCCGCGCGCTGGGTGCAGGGCTCGCCGAGCCTGCAACGCTACAACGCCTTCCCCTCGGTCAACATCCAGGGCGAACCGGGGCCGGGCTACAGCACCGGCGACGCCATGAAAGCGATGGAAGAACTCGCGGCCAAGCTGCCGCAGGGAATCGGCTACGACTGGACGGGATTGTCCTACCAGGAACGGATGGCCAGTTCGCAGGCCCCGCTGCTCTACGCCTTCTCGTTCTTCGTCATTTTCCTGTGCCTCGCCGCGCTCTACGAGAGCTGGCCGATTCCCATCGCCATCCTGCTGACGCTGCCGCTGGGCGTGATCGGCGGGGTGGTCTTTTCCGACATGCGCGGAATGCCGAACGACGTGTATTTCCAGATCGGCATGTTGACGACGCTGGGGCTGACGACCAAGAACGCCATCCTGATCGTCCAGTTCGCCAAGGCGCAGGTCGAGGCCGGCGCGGGTCTCATCGAGGCGACGCTCGAAGCCGCCAAGCTGCGCCTGCGGCCGATCGTGATGACCTCACTGGCCTTCGGTTTCGGCGTCCTGCCGCTGGCGCTCGCCAGCGGCGCGGGCGCGGGCGCGCAGACGGCCATCGGCACGGCGGTGCTCGGCGGCATGGTGACGTCGACCGTGCTGGTGATTTTCTTCGCGCCGCTGTTCTACGTGATGATCTACAAGGCCATGAGCCGGCACGACGGCAACGCCGGGAGCGCCGGCACGGCAGAAGGGAACGCTCATGAATAAGACTTCTTTTCCGGCGCTGCTCGGACTTTCGCTGGCGCTCGGCGCGTGCTCGCTGACGCCGGAGTATCAGCGCCCCGAACTTCCCGTGGCCGCCGCGTGGCCTGCCGGGGCCGCCTACGTCCAGGACGGCCCGGATTCCCCGGCCGCCACCGATCTGGAATGGCGGGAATTCTTTTCCGACGCCAAGCTGCAAAAGATCATCCAGCAGGCGCTGGACGGCAACCGCGACCTGCGCCTGGCCGCGCTTGACGTCGAGCGCGCGCAAGGGATGTACGGCATCCAGCGCGGCGCGCTCTTTCCATCGTTCACGGCCGACGGCGGCAAGACGGAGCAGCGCCGGTCGGCGGACCTCAACCAGCCGGGACAATCGCGCACGGCGACGCAATACAGCGCCAGCCTGGGCTTCGCCGCGTGGGAAATCGATTTCTTCGGACGCATCCGCAGCCTCTCGGAACAGGCGCTCGAAGAGTACCTGGCGACCGACGAAGGACGGCGCGGCGCGCGGATCGCGCTGCTCGGCCAGGTGGCGCGGACGTACTTCACGCTGGCCGCCGACCGGGAAAGCCTGGCCTTGGCCCGTTCGACGCTGGACAGCCAGCAGGCGGCCTACGCGCTGATCGAAAAGCGTTTCAGCGTCGGCACGGTTTCCGAACTGGACCTGAAGCAGGCGCGCATTCCGGTCGACACGGCGCGCGCCGACGTCGCGCGATACACGCAAATCGCCGCGCAGGATCTCAACGCGCTCGTTTTGCTCGCCGGGGGGCCGATCCCCGAAGAATGGCTGCCGGCGGGGCTGGATGCCGCCGGCGCGCTGCGGGACGTGGCCGCCGGCGTTTCCTCCGAGGCGCTGCTGCTGCGCCCCGACGTCATGGCGGCCGAACACCGCCTCAAGGCCGCCTATGCCTCGATCGGCGCCGCGCGCGCCGCGCTGTTTCCGCGCATTTCCCTGACGGGGTCGCTGGGAACCGCGAGCGACGAGTTGTCGCGCCTGTTCGCCAACGGGACGAGCACCTGGCTGTTCGCGCCGCAGTTCGCGCTGCCGATCTTCGACACGCGCCTCTGGGCGGCCCTGCGCGTCAGCAAGACGGATCGGGAAATCGCGCTGACGCAATACGAGAAAGCGATCCAGACGGCGTTCCGCGAGGTCGCCGACGCGCTGGCCGTGCGCGGCACGATCGACGAACAACTGGCGGCCCAGGAATCGCTCACCGCCACCGTCGCGGACGCCCATCGCCTGGCCATGAAACGCTACGACAGCGGCATCGACAGTTATCTCGTCGTGCTCGACGCGCAGCGTTCCCTGTTCAACGCGCAGCAGGCGCTGGTCAACCTGCGCCTCGCCAGGCTCGCCGCGAAAATCCAGCTATACGCCGCGCTGGGCGGCGGCGCGGAATGATGAAGCCTCCCTCTCGAGGGAGGCT
>JAIRPF010000012.1 GCA_031257115.1 Accumulibacter sp. | reverse complement strand
AAAGGATGCGGCGCGATGCGCCGGAGAGTACGCCCTGGATTCCCGCTTGCGCGGGAATGACGGGGGGTGGCGGGCGAATGACGGGTGGTTCCGCGCTTCGTCTCCTCTCTTTTCCTCTCCTCTCCTCTCTCCCCTAGCCCCCGGTCATTTCCCTCACTCCGCCTCCACCCCCGCCTCCGCCCCTTCCATCTCCCTCGTCATTCCCGCGAACGCGGGAATCCAGTGCCTTGTCTCCGGCCCGCAGGGCCGCCATCAAGGGATGCGGCGCTTCGCGCCGGAGTGTACGCCCTGGATTCCCGCGTTCGCGGGAATGACGGGGTTTTTGGGAAAGGTGGCTTGCGCGGCAATTCCAACTCGCGCGAAGCGCCATTTCAGAGCCTCCCTCTTGAGGACGGTGGCCCGCCGAGGGCGGGGTGGAAAGAGCCGGGCGGTCGAAGGATCGAGACAGGAATCGGATCACCCGAACCCCCGTCATTTCCTTGACAAGCCGGAATCCGGTTCGCCGTTGCCCCGCTCCCGCTCCTGCCCCCGACCCTGCCCCCGCCTCTACCCCTTCCATTCCCCTCGTCATTCCCGCGAAAGCGGGAATCCAGTGCGTACACTCCGGCGCAAAGCGCCGCGAGACTGGAAACACCCCGGCGGATTGGCCGGTCGTCGGGTGGATGCGCGGGAAACTTGATTCTCAAAACGCAGAATCATGTGAGGATTCATCGTTTGTGGCGGGAATGAAACCCTGTGAGAATCGCTGCGATGCCGTTCCGATCCGGGAACGGCTGTCCGGAACGATGCGCGGCCGCCGACCCGGCGCCGGGGAGTTTGAAGGCGAAACGAAAGGATTGGCCGGGTGTCGCCGGAAGCGCCGTTTTTCTGGAAGGCGAGACATTTCGAGACAAGGAGACCCGAAGGCATGACGACACAAGCATCCACGATCGTCTGGACGAAGATCGACGAAGCGCCCGCGCTGGCGACTTACTCATTTCTGCCGATCGTCCAGGCTTATACGAAAGGAACCGGCGTCGAGATCGTCGCGAGCGACATCTCGCTGGCCGGCCGCATCATCGCCGCCTTCCCGGAACGCCTGGCGGAGGCCCAACGCATTCCGGACAACCTGGCCCGGCTCGGCGAACTGACGCTGCGTTCCGAGGCGAACATCATCAAGCTGCCGAACATCAGCGCCTCGTTGCCGCAATTGAAGGAAGCCATCAAGGAACTGCGAGGCAAGGGCTACGACGTGCCGGATTATCCGGAGAACCCGCAAACCGGGGAAGAAAAGGAAATCGGCGCGCGTTATTCCAAGGTGCTCGGTTCGGCGGTCAACCCGGTTCTGCGCGAAGGCAATTCGGATCGCCGAGCGCCGCTTTCCGTGAAGAATTTCGCCAAAAAGCATCCGCACAGGCTCGGCCCCTGGACGGCGGATTCCAGGGCGCGCGTCGCCTTCATGTCCGAAGGGGATTTCTACGGCAACGAAAAATCCGTCGTCATGAAAACGGCGGGCGAACTGAAGATCGAACTCACGGGCGCCGGCGGCGCGGTCGAGGTGCTCAAGGACAAGCTGAAGGTTTCCGCCGGCGAGATCGTCGACGGCACTTTCATGAGCAGGAAGGCGCTGCGCGCGTTCTATGCCGAACAGATCGAAACCGCCCGAAAGGAGGGCCTGCTGCTGTCGCTGCACCTGAAGGCGACGATGATGAAGGTCTCCGACCCGGTGCTGTTCGGCCATGCCGTTTCGGTATTCTTTGAAAACGTCTTCGCCAGGCACGGCGAAACCTTCAGGAAACTTGGCGTCGATCCGAACCTGGGACTGGGCGATCTGTACGCCAGGATCGGGACGCTGCCGGCGGACAAGCGGGCCGAAATCGAGGCCGACATCCAGGCCGAATTCGCCAGGCGGCCGGCGCTGGCCATGGTCGATTCGGCCAGGGGAATCACCAACCTGCACGTGCCGAGCGACGTCATCGTCGACGCCTCGATGCCGGTCGTCATCCGCGATTCCGGCAAGATGTGGAACAGGGACGGCAAGCTCCAGGAAACGCTGGCGATGGTGCCCGACCGCAGCTATTCGACCATGTACCAGGCGATGATCGAGGATTGCCGGAAGAACGGCGCCTACGATCCGGCCAGCATGGGTTCGGTGCCGAACGTCGGCCTGATGGCGCAGAAGGCCGAGGAATACGGTTCGCATCCGACGACTTTCGTGATTCCTTTCGACGGCGTGGTGCGCGTGACCGACGCCGCCGGCGTGACGCTGATCGAACAGAAGGTCGAAGCGGGCGACATCTGGCGCATGTCGCGCGTCAAGGACATTCCTGTGCGGGACTGGGTCAGGCTCGCGGTCGCCCGCGCCCGCGCGACGGGCGCTCCGGCCGTGTTCTGGCTCGACGCGGCGCGCGCGCATGACGCCAACGTCATCGCCAGCGTCGAAAAATATCTCAAGGATCACGATACCGCCGGGCTGGAGATCAGGATATTGAAACCCGTCGACGCGCTCAGGTATTCCGTCGAACGCATCCGTCAGGGCAAGGACACCATTTCAGTGACCGGCAACGTGCTGCGCGACTATCTGACCGACCTGTTCCCGATCCTCGAACTTGGCACCAGCGCCAAGATGCTCTCGATCGTGCCCCTGCTCGCCGGCGGCGGGCTGTTCGAAACCGGCGCGGGCGGCTCGGCGCCCAAGCACGTGCAGCAGTTCCTGCAAGAAGGCTATCTGCGCTGGGATTCGCTCGGCGAATTCTCCGCCCTGGGCGCGTCGCTGGAGCATCTGGCGGTCAACTTCGGGAACCCGAAGGCGCAGGCGCTGGCGGACGCCCTCGACGTGGCCATCGCCAAATTCCTCGACGAAAACAAGTCGCCGGCGCGCAAGGTGGGCGAGATCGACAACCGCGGCAGCCACTTCTATCTGGCGCTGTATTGGGCCGAGGCGCTGGCGGCGCAGGACGGGGACGCGGAACTGAAAAGCCGTTTCGCCAAGGCGGCCAGGGCGCTGCGCGAGAACGAGGCGAAGATCGGCGCGGAACTGATCGCCGCGCAGGGCAAGCCCCAGGACATCGGCGGCTACTATCTGCCGGACTTCGGCAAGGCGTCGAAAGCGATGCGTCCCAGCGCGACGCTGAACGCCATCATCGACGCGATGTGACGGGAAGAATCGACCACGACGGACACGACGAACGCGGCGGACACGGTGACATGAAAGATTCCGGATTTTTCGGCGTGTTCCTTGTTTTTCGCCGTGTTCGCCGCGCCCGTCGTGGTTAACCGCTTTTTATCTGGAGCGAACATGGAAATCGTGAAAAAGGCCGTGGCGGGGACCATGCAGTCGAGTGATCTCATGGTCTTCGTCGAACCGGCGGACAAGCTGAAGGTCGAGATCGAATCGACGGTCATCAAGCAGTTCGGCCACCTGATCGAGGCCAAGGTCGACGAGGTGCTGGCGAAGAATGGCGTGACGGTGGGTTTCATCCGCCTCACGGATCGCGGCGCGCTGGACTACGCCATCGAGGCGCGCATCGAGACCGCGCTGGCGCGGGCGGGCGCGGTGTGATTTCAATTCGGAGAACCGTCGATATGAAAGATTCCCAACCGCGCCGGACGATGCTCTACGTTCCGGGCAACATGCCGTCCATGCTGCAAAACGTGCCCCTGTTCAAATGCGATTCGGTCATCCTCGATCTCGAGGACGCGGTCAATCACGCCGAGAAGGACGCGGCGCGCAATCTGGTCCGCCGTTTCCTGCAAAGCTGGAAGGAGCGCGACAAGGAAGTGCTGGTCCGGATCAATCCGCTCAACACGAAATGGGGGCATGACGATCTGCGGGCGATTCTTCCGGAAATGCCCGACGCCATCCGCTTTCCGATGTGCGAAACGGCCGAGATGGCCCTGGAACTCGACGCCGAACTGGCCCGGTATGAGGCCGCGAACGGCCTGGAAATCGGGCATTTCGGCATTTTGCCGTCGATCGAAACCGTCAAGAGCGTGCTCAACGCCTATGCGATCGCGACGTCCACGAAACGGATTTTCGGCCTGGCCTTCGGCGCGGAGGACTATACCGCCAGCATGGGCGTCGCGCGGACGAATTCCGGCGAGGATCTGATGCACCCGCGCATGATGATCGTCATGGCGGCCAGGGCGGCCGGCATCCAGGCCATCGACACGGTTTTCTCCGACGTGAGCGACATGGAGGCGCTGCGCCGGGAAACCGAACTCGTGAAAAGGCTCGGCTACACCGGCAAATGCCTCGTCAATCCGCGCCAGATCGACGTCATCCATGAAGCGTTCGCGCCGAGGCGGGAAGAAATCGATCACGCGCAGGAAGTGGTCGAGGCGATCCGGCAGGCGCACGCGGCGGGAACCGGCGTCGTCTCGCTCAGAGGCAAGATGGTCGACGCGCCGATCGTCAAGCGCGCCATCAACACCCTGCGCATCGCTTACGCGCAGGGCCTGGTCGATACCCCGGTCGATGAGGAGATTCTCAATGGCTAAGAACAGTCTGGGACGCGAGATTCCCGAAACCTTCAACGGAAAGTCCTACATTCCCTACAGGGATCCACATTCGATCAAGCCGGAAACCTTCCATTTCCAGCGCGCCTCGCGCGTCCTGAAGCGCAACTACAGCGGCGCCAGCAAGGTGGCCGGCGGCCTGCGCGAGGCGATCATCGCTTCGGGCCTCAAGAACGGCATGACCATTTCGACGCACCATCACCTGCGCAACGGCGACCGCCTGCTGAACGACGTCGTCCGGGAAATCGACGCGCTGGGCCTCCGCGACATCAGGATCGCGTCGAGTTCCGTGCATATCGTGCACGCCGAGCTGATCCCCTATATCAGAAAGGGCGTCATCACGGCGCTCGAATGCGGCGTCAACGGCCCGATCGGCGAGCAGATTTCCAGGGGCGAGCTGGAATGCCCGATCGTCGTGCGCTCGCACGGCGGCCGTGCCCGCTCGGTGATTTCGGGCGAGGTGCCGATCGACGTCGCCTTCCTGGCCGCGCCGTATTGCGACGAATACGGCAACTTCAACGGCTTCTACGGCCCGTCCGCCTGCGGCAGCCTGGGCTACGCGCTGGTCGACGCGCAATACGCCCGCAAGGTCGTCGCCGTGACCGACAATCTGGTTCCCTACCCGGCGCTGCCGATTTCCGTCGCCCAGAACATCGTCGACATCGTGGCGACGGTCGGCTCGCTGGGCGATCCGAAAAAGATCGTTTCCTCGACGACCCAGCTGACCAAGGACCCGATGGGCCTGCTGATCGCCAAGTACGCCGCGGCGGTCATCGACGCTTCGGGCTATCTGAAAAACGGCTTTTCGTTCCAGACCGGCACCGGCGGCATTTCGCTCGCCGTCGCCGGGCACGTCCGCGACATGATGCGCGACCGCAAGATCAAGGGCAGCTTCGGTTGCGGCGGCATCACCGGGTTTTTCGTCGACATGCTCGACGAAGGGCTTTTCGAGGGGCTGTTCGACGTGCAATGTTTCGACCTGAAGGCGGTCGAATCGATCGGGCGCAACCGCAAGCACCAGGAAATGTCGGCGGGCCTCTACGCCAACCCGTTCAACATGGGCGCGGTGGTCAACCGCCTGGACTGCGCGATTCTCTCCGCGACGGAAATCGACGTGAATTTCAACGTCAACGTCAATACCGAGTCCTCCGGCCTGCTCCTGCACAACACGGGCGGGCACTGCGACGTGGCCAAGGGCGCGAAAGTGTCGATCATCGTCTGCCCCTCGATTCGCGGACGGCTGCCGATGGTGCGCGACGAAGTGACGACGATCACGACGCCGGGCGAAACGGTCGGCGTCGTCGTCACCGAGCGCGGCATCGCGGTCAACGACCATCTGCCCGAACTCAAGGCCGAACTCATCCGCCGCCGCGCGCCGGTCAAGGACATCCGCCAGTTGCGCGACGAGATCTACGCGGTGACCGGCGCGCCGAGGCCGGTGGAATTTACCGACAAGGTGGTCGGGCTGATCGAATACCTGGACGGCACCATCATCGACACCGTCAGAACCGTGCGCGCCTAGCGTGTTTTCGATTCAAGCGACGGCCGTTCGATTTCCCCGTCATTCCCGCGAAAGCGGGAATCCAGGGTGTGCCTTCCGGCGCGCCGCGCCGCGTCCCTTGAATTTGCATGGCCAGTTCACCTGAAGCCATCCATGCCCCGCCCGATCCCGGCCGTTCCGGATTACGGCGCCGCGCGCCTCGCAATGACGAGCGTGGGGCATCGCCCTTCGCGGATGACTGCAAAGGGGATTGCCATATCAAGGAAACGGCGAGGAAATGGGCATGTGCCTGACTCAAACGCGCCTTGGCCTGCTGGCCGCCCGGGACGCCCGGCAGGAAGCACTGACCCAGGCTCTGGGCGCGGGGCATCCGGTGACGCTGTTCGCGTCGCTCAACATCGCGGGCCGGGAAAAAACGCCACCGGGCGCGGAGGCGTTTTTTTCGTGGATGTCCACCCGCGTCGCGGCGGAATTCCCCGCCGCCGCGACGCTCGCGTCGTCATCCGACGCGCTGGGGCCTTATCTCATCCTCGGAATCGACGGCGATCCGATCCCGGTCAAGCGGCGCTGCGTCGCCCTCGAAACCGGACATCCTGCCTCGCGGCTCATCGATCTGGACGTCTACACCCCCGCCGGAGAGCCGCTCGGCCGCGCCGCGCTCGGCCTTCCGGCGCGATCCTGCCTCGTCTGCGAACGGCGGGCCGTCGACTGCATCCGCGCCCGCCGCCACGATTACGCCGAAGTCGCCGCCCGGACGCGCGAACTCCTCGCGCCCTTCGGGGCGCTTTCCGTTTGACTCCGTTTCCGGCTCCCCGGTAGAGTTCCGCCTGCTGCATGACCCATGGAGAAAAACGTGTCCGGTAATCTCAAATACAGCCTCGCCAGCTTTCTGTACCTCGCCGTATCGATCGTTCTTCTCGCCAAACTCGTTTTGCCAGAACCCATTTCGGCCTTCTGGACTGCGTGGGCTTCATTTTCTTTCTCGACGGCCTGCTCACGCTCGCCGGTTATTTTTGTTTCGGCATCCCCATCGGCTGGCGGTCGCACATCCTGGAAGGAAAACACACGGTATTTCTGGCCCTGGCCTTCATCGGGCTGGGCTTGGTTTCATTCATTCTGGGGCGGTTCTTTTTCATTTCGATCGAACATACCGTACTGTATCCGTATGCCTATCGTTAGAACCGGCGCGGGGACGGACGGTATCCGTCTCCGCGATCCGTTTTCCGATTCCCGTTGGCCGCGCCCTTCCACATCGCGAGAGGGACGGTAAGAGAGGATTCGATGCGCGAAAGCAAACATCTTGACGGAAAACGCCGCGGAACTTGAAAGGCTGGCCGCCGCGCTGGCCGCGGGCGCCACGCTGGAACTCGAACTGACGCCCAAGCCGGGCCTCGTCGACCGGATCGACAACGGATCGCACCCGGACCTGTCGTTTCCGCTCATGGAACGATCGATCGGCATCGTGGCGCGCTACCTCGAAGAGATCGCGGCCTCGCTGCGCGCGGACGAACCGTTCGCCCGCCAGAAGGAAATCGCCATCCGGGCCGAGCGCCGGTTTCTCGCCGAACTGGGGACGAACACGCACAAAGGCTATATTTTCCTCGCCGGCATGTTGCTGATCGCTTTCCACCATGCCGGCGCGTCCGGCGAAGCCGAGGTACGGAAATCGCTGTCCGCCGCCGCGCGGGACTTCTTCGCCGCCGCCGAAAAACAGGAGACCCACGGCGAACGGGCGCGCCGGCGCTTCCAGACCGGCGGTATCGTGCGCGAGGCGCTCGACGCCTACCCCTCGCTGTTCGAAGCCGCCCTGCCGGCCTTCCGCCAGGCGATGGAACGGCGCGCCCGCCCGGCCACGGCGGCCTTCGCCGCGATGGCCCGGCTAATGCGGGTCGTCGACGACACCACGACGCTGCATCGCGGCGGCGTCGAAGGACTCGAACGGGTCCGCCGGGACGGACAGGCGCTGGAAAAACTCATCGCCGGTGGCGGGGATTGCGCCGCCTTTCTCGAACGGCTCAACCGCGACTACAAACGCCTCAACCTGACCATCGGCGGCGTGGCCGACATGCTGGGACTGACGCTCGGATGGCTGGTTTTCGGAGGCGAGATCGACGCGAAAGCGGAAAATTGGAGCGTTTCCCCATTTCCTGACGACGCAAGCCGGGCGCCTCGCGAAAACCCACCCCCTCCGCGCGCAGCGCGCTGAAATAAGGCCTCCCTCTTGAGGGAGGTGGCTCGCGCGATGGCGCGAGTCGGAAGGAATCAGACGGCAGAGGAAAGAACCAGGCGCTTGAGCGCGACAGGCCAGGCCGGTACATGAAGCGCGGCCATCCCGCCCGCAAAAAAGGCGAACGAAGCGGGCAGTATCCCGCGCCCCATTCTTGACGAACGAACCGGATTCCCGCGTTCGCGGGAATGACGGTTTTTCCTGTTCGTCCACGTTTGCAAATTCAACCGCCGAACTCCTTCCCGTTACGCGGCCTTGCCGCGTACCCCCTTAAGAGGAAGGCTTGGCCCGCGGCGCTTCGCGGTGGTGGTTTTGGCTGTGAGGGACATTGTCCGCCACGCATGGCGTTCGCTTTTTTCACCGTTCATGATGTACGAGATCGGACGGAAACGCTCTGGAAATGGAATCACCCGCCCAGCCATCCGCGCCGGAGCGCGTTGGTGGATTTGGTCAGGCGCAGGCTGGGCGCGTCGTTTTCGCGGGCGGCGAGCGCGACCTCGAAACGCATCAGTTCGTCGCGCCGGAAGGCGTGAATCGCCACGGTTTCGCCCGGCTCGCGGCGGGCGAGCAGCGCGTCGAGATTTCCGGCCGTGACGCGCAGGCCGTCCAGGGCGATCAGCGCGTCGCCGGCGGCAAGTCCCGCCCGCTGGGCCGGGCCGCCGTCGTAGACCGTCGCCAGGACGAGGTCGCCGTTCGCGTTTCCGGTCTTGACGCCGAGCGCGGGCGTCCTGGCCTTGCTCCACGTCAGGCGGACGCCGAACGCGGCGAGCAGGCCGGGGAGCGGGAGATCGCGCGTGCCGTGGATGGCTCGCGCGAAAAAACCCTTGAGGTCGAGGCCGGACGATTCCTCGGCGATCCGCCGGAGGTCGTCGTCCCCGACGCCGATCCCGGTTTGCCCGAAACGCCGCCACAGCGCGCGCATGACGTCGTCGAGCGAGGCGCGGCCGCGCGTTTCGCGGCGCAGGGTGAGATCGAGCGCCAGGGCCGCGAGCGCGCCCTTGGCGTAGTAATCGACCACGGCGTTCGGCGTGTTTTCGTCCGGCCTGTAGAACTTGCTCCAGGCGTCGAAGCTCGATTCGGCCAGCGACTGACGCAAGCGGCCGGGATCGCGCATGACCCTGGCGATCGTCTTGGCCGTGAGATCGAGCCAGTCATCGAGCGTAACGACACCGCTTCGCAGCAACGCCAGATCGTCGTAATACGAAGTGATTCCCTCGAAGGCCCAGAGTTGCGTGGTGTAGTTCTCGCGGTCGAGATCGTAGGGCGTGAAGGCGGCGGGCTTGATGCGCTTGACGTTCCAGACGTGAAAATACTCGTGGCTGCACAGTCCGAGAAACCGGCGGTAGCCTTCCGGCAAGCCCTTCATGCCGGGATACGGCAAGTCGTTGCGCGCGCACAGGAGCGCCGTCGAGGCGCGGTGTTCGAGTCCGCCGTAACCTTCGCCGACGGCCGTGACGAGAAAGACGTAGCGCGCCATCGGCGCCGGTTCGCCGAAAAAACGGATTTGCCATTCGCAGATTCGTTTCAGATCGGCGGCGAGCCGTTCCGGATCGCAATCATGGCGTCCCGTGATGGCGATTTCGTGGGGAACGCCGCAGGCTTCGAAGCCGATCGGCGTAAAGACGCCCATTTCCACCGGGTGATCGATCAGTTCGTCGTAATTCCCGGCGCGGTACAGGCCAAACCCGCGCGGCTTGGCGCAGCGTTTTTCGCCGGTCGCCGGGGGCAGCGACGTGGCAACGCGCCACGCGGCAAAGGCGCTTCCCTCAGGGGCTTGCAGGTCGACGAGGCAGGGCGAGGCTTCCCGGCCGAGCGCGCGCAGGAAAACGCTCGCGCCGTTGAAAAAGGCGTGCGTCGTATCGAGATGCGCGCCGCGCACCGAAAGATCCCAGGCGTGGATTTCGCAGGTCACGGTCAGCGCCTGGCCTTTTCCGGCCGGCGCGGCGCGCCAGGTATGCTTGTCCAGCTTGTCCAGGCGGACGGGTTTGCCGCCGGCCTCGGCGCGGATGGCGATGACATGGCGGGCGAAATCCCGGATCAGGTAGCTGCCCGGAATCCAGGCCGGCAGGGCGAACCGCTGGCCGGCGGGATCGGGCGCGGCGACGGTGCAGGAAACCGTGAAGCGGTGAGCGGCGGGACGCGCCGGACGGATGGCGTAGCGGACGGGAACGGAATCCATGACTTTCGGGAAAACAGAAGTATTTTAGTGATGGAATTCTGACACAGCCTGCCTATAATGAATGTCATCGTCGCCGCGAACGCGGCTTGCCGGCCACCTCATTTTGCACAGTCAGGAAAAAAATGCGCAAAAATCTGCCAGTAACGAACGTCGAAACCCTGCTCCCGGAAAACCAGTTCATCTATTCGCGGACGAACCTGAAGGGAGTGATCACCGAAACCAACGATGCGTTTTGCGAGATCAGCGTTTTTTCCCGCGAGGAAATGCTGGGCCAGGCGCACAACATCGTGCGCCATCCCGACATGCCGCCGGCGGCGTTCGACGACATGTGGCGCGACCTGAAGGCGGGCCTGCCGTGGCGCGGCCTCGTGAAGAACCGGCGCAAGGACGGCGGTTTCTACTGGGTGGTGGCGAACGTCTCGCCGGTGCGCGAAAACGGGCAGGTGGTCGGCTACCAGTCGGTGCGCAGCCGGCCCTCGCGCGAGGAAGTGGCCGCCACGGGAAAAATCTACGCCGCGATCAACGCCGGCGAAAAAACATGGATCATCCGCCACGGCCGGGCCGTGCGCGCCCGCCCGCCCATCGTGGCCGCGATGCTGTCCCTGCGCACGCAGCTCGTCTGCATGGGGGCGCTCACGCTCATCCTGGGCCTGCTGGATTTGTTCGAATGGGTGGCGGACACGCCGATCCTGTCGCTGCCGCACCGGGGTCTGGCCGGTTTTTCGGTGCTTTTCGCCCTGTATTTCATTGGATATTTCGCGCCCCGGCTCGGACGCGACCTCGATGCGATCAGCCGATGGATGATGTCGGCGCTCTCGTCCGGCAACCTCAAGCGGCGTCTGATCGTCGATCGCGGCGACCAGATCGGCGCCGTGGCCCGGCAGATGGACGTTTTCGTTTCGCTGGTGCAGGCCACGGTGCAGGGAATGGCCGACAACGCGATGCAGGTGCAGCGAAGCACGCGGGAAGTCGGCGCCGAAATGTGCGCGGTGATGCAGTCGGCCGAACAGCAGAACACGGCGACATCATCGGCCGCCGCCGCCGTGGAAAGAGTGACCGCGTCGATCGGGGAAGTGGCGGAACACGCGCGCTCGACGCGCGACGTCGCGTCCCGCGCCGGCGAAATGTCCAGCGCCGGCGTGCGGCGCTCCGACGAAGCGTGCCAGACCATCAACTCGCTGGCCGAGACGGTCAAGCACTCCGCCGGACAGGTCGAACTGCTCGGCCAGCGTTCCGCCGAGATCAGCAAGATCGCCGGGTCGATCAAGGAAATCGCCGACCAGACCAATCTGCTGGCGCTGAACGCGGCCATCGAAGCGGCCCGCGCCGGAGAACAGGGGCGCGGCTTCGCCGTGGTGGCCGACGAAGTGCGCAAGCTGGCGGAACGCGCGGCCCAGGCGACGGAGGAAATCAACACGACGATCGGCCTGATCCAGTCCGAAACGCAAGAAGCCGTCGACGGCATGCGCGCCGGAGCCTCGCAGGTGGAAGAAGGCGTCGAACTCGTCCATTCCGCGCAGGATGCGCTACAGCGCATCAACGAAGAAATGAGCGGCACCATCGGGCGGGTCAACGACATTTCGCAGGCTTCCAGCGAGCAGCAGGAATCCATGACGCAGCTCTCGCGCAACGTCGAACAGGTTGCGAGCATGACCGGACAGAACGTCGCCGTGGTCAACCAGACGCAAGCGATGGTCGTGAATCTGGAAAGCATCGTGGACCGCATGAACAAGGCGGTAAACCAGTTCATCGTGTAATCCCATCCCGCGCCGGAAACGAAACGCAATCCAGGCCGTAAACTCTAAACTCCGGCGCAAAGCGCCGCCGCCCCGTCCTCCCTCCCGAGGGAGGCAGCTCGCGGCAACGCCGCGGGCCGGAAGGAGTCGCGGCGGTTGAAACAGGACAAAGAGGGACGGAAAGAGCCGCGGCCCCGCCCCCCGAAAACAAACATTTGACGAACGCCCTGGATTCCCGCTTTCGCGGGAATGACGAAAAAGAAAACGCAACCGCCCCGCGAAGGTTGGCGAAAACGGGTGACGGAAAGCGAAACGCGAGCACCCCGCCCGCAAAACGAACGATGCGGACGAGACACCCCCGCCCCATTCGACAAAGGCACGACAGCAAGAAAGAAAACGCCGAATCCCCCAAATCCCTCCTCATTCCCGCGAACGCGGGAATCCAGAAGCCTCCCCTCCGGCGCGGCACGCGCCGGTAACTTGACCTCATTTCCGAGGGGTAGCTCGCGGCAGCGCCGCGTGACGAAAGTAATGGCGGCCGTCGAAGAAGTAACAGCGACGGAAAGGATACCTCCCTTTTCCGTGCCCGCCGTGATGACCGCTCTTGCAGGACTAAGTCCTAATGTTTTTTAGTAAAAATATCATGAATTCTGTTGTTTTTCTGCAACTAATACGAAAAAGTTCATGTGAAAACGTGGGATACATATACCAGAACATAAAATAATGGTATGGTTGTACTGACCGCGACGGGCGCGCCGGAAGGCAGGACCCAGACGCGGGGCGGGTGAAGGTGGATTGGCGCGGCGGACGCGCGGGATGGGGCGGAAAAGCGGTGACGGGGATTTTCGGTCATCGCCGGGATTCCCGCTGTCTCCCGGGCGTTCGGCGTCGAAACCCTTCACTCGCCCCGGCGTAAAAAACAGGACTGTTTTCCGCCGCGCGCGCCGGGGCCGTGGCAAAGCCGGATCGGGGCCGGTGACGGGCAAGGGGCCGAGAGGCCGAAGCGAGAACCTGCGACGTTGGAAGGCCATGAAAGACACTTCCGGGCACCCGGAACGGCGCGAGATCGAAAAAGCGCGAAGCGTCGCGCATTCCCCGCGTCCCTGTCGGACGGGGAAGGGTGGCGCCCTTCCTTTTCCGTCATTTCCGCCAATTCTCGCGGGGCGGTTGCGTTTCGCTTTTCGTCATCCATTTCCGCCAATTCTCGCGGGCGTCGCGTTTCCTTTTCCGCCAACCCTCGCGGGGCGGGCGCGTTTCGCTTTCCGTCACCCATTCCAATTCTCGCGGGCGTCGCGTTTCCTTTTCCGTCATTCCGGCGAAAGCGGGAATCCAGGGGGTTGTCGAATCGTTCCGGCGCGGAGCGCCGCAAAGTTACCGGCGCGTTGCGCCGGGGGGGACGTTCTGGATTCCCGCGTTCGCGGGAATGACGGGGGATGGGGAGGGGTCGGGGGATTTCTTCCTGGCGTCACGCATGTTTCGCGGGGCGTCGCGCCATTTTCCGGGGCGTCGCGCCGTTTTCCGGGGTGTCGCGTCGTTTTCCTTTCTCCGGTTTCGCTTTCCGTCCCCCATTCCCGCCAATTCTCGCGGGCGTCGCGTTTCCTTTTCCGTCATTCCCGCGAAAGCGGGAATCCAGGGCGTTCGTCAAATGTTTGTTTTCGGGGGGGCGAGTGGCGTGGCTTCCGTCTTTGAGTTACCGGCGCGTTGCGCCGGGGGGTACGTTCTGGATTCCCGCGTTCGCGGGAATGACGGGGGATGGGGAGGGTTCGGGGGATTTCTTCCTGGCGTCGCGCGTGTTTCGCGGGGCGTCGCGTCGTTTTCCGGGCCGTCGTGCGCCATTTTCCGGGTCGCCGCGCCATTTTTCTTTCTCCGATTTCGCTTTCCGTCGCTCATTCCCGCCAATTCTCGCGGGGCGTTCGCGTTTTCATTTCCGTCATTCCCGCGAAAGCGGGAATCCAGGGGGGGGTCGAATCGTTCCGGCGCGGAGCGCCGCAAATCCTGGGCGGGGCGGTTGTGTTCCGCTTTCCGTCATTCCCGCCAATCCTGCGGGCGTCGCGTTTTCATTTTTGCCGGCCCTCGCGGGGCGGTTGGATTTCCTTTTCCGTCATTCCGGCGTTCGCGGGAATCCGGGGCGGTTGTCGAATTTCCTTTTCCTTTTTCCCTTTCTGACTAGCGAGGAGCCATCATGAACCGCATTTATCGTACCGTTTTCAACCGCGCTCTCAATGTCATCCAGGTCGCGTCGGAATTCGCGCGCGGGGATCATTTCGGGGGGGAGGTCGTTGATACCTCCGCGACGGGGGGGATGGGCCGGGTTCCGGCGTTCGCGGGAATGACGGGGTGGATGGGGTTCGCGGGGATGACGCGGAGGGGCGGGCGGTTGGGGGCGTGGCGCCTCTCGTCCAGGGGGATGGCGGCGGTGGCGGTGGCGGCGGCGCTTGCTCTCGCGGCGGGGGCGGCGGGGGCCGACCCGCTTTATGTCGCCGGCGGCGAGGGCGGCGACGTATCAACGGGGGGTACGGGCAACGCCGGACAGGGCGGCGGCGGCGGGTTCGTCGGGCTGACCACGCCGCCCGCAAGCAACGCGCAGGGGCGTCAAGACAGAAGCGGCATGGTGGGGGACACGGTATCGGGTACTGCCGGAGCCAATCCCCAAGGCGGATACGCTTCCTCTCCCGGAACCGCGCACGCCGTGGACTTTCTTGGCGGCACCGGCGTCGCGGGCGGCGGCGGCGGTTGGGGCGGCGGCGGCTCCGGGCTTCAATATTCCGGTAC
>JAIRPF010000162.1 GCA_031257115.1 Accumulibacter sp. | reverse complement strand
CTAACCTACCGCTTCCACGATTCCTTCCTTTCCACGCATTCCATCACTCCGCGACGCCTTAGCCTCTACGCCCCTCAACCAAAAACTCACACCTATCAATCGCCGGTTGTTAAAGAACGAAATTCCATCTGGTTGCGGGGACAGGATTTGAACCTGTGACCTTCGGGTTATGAGCCCGACGAGCTGCCAGACTGCTCCACCCCGCGCCCGCTAGAGAAATGGAATTATATACACGCCATTTCTTCCCCGTCAACACCGACACCCGATTCGGTCAACGAAACGCCGCCTGAAAAACTTGCGCCGTGTTGCGAGGGAGGCGGACTATAGCACTCCGCGCGCCGGGCGTCAACAACGAGCAAAAAATTTAGCGATCCGCCTCCATGCCTGGGTGGAAATCCCCGATGGACGGCCGAGGCGCGCCGGGTTATCCTTGCGCCGCCTCTTGGAGGACGCCGCGCGAAGCTCATGCGCGGAACCTCTTTTTTGACGCAAAGACTCCCGATGGTCAAGAAAATCGAAGATTTTTCCTGCTCCGAATGCGGGCAATTGCACTGTTACCGGCGCGACAAGAAATTTCCGGATCGCTGCCCGACCGAAGCGGTTGGCGCGGAGCGGATCGCGGCCCTGCGGGAGATTTACCGGGGCGATTCGCCGGACGCGCGCGCGGCGCGCGCCGCCGCTGAAATCGAGGGGTTGTACTACTGCAAGATTTCGCGCGTCGAGGAGATCGTCGCCTTTGCCCGGCGCATCGACGCCCGGCGCGTCGGCATCGCCTCCTGTCTGGGTCTGGCCGGCGAGAGCAGGACGTTCGCCAGGGTGCTGCGCGCCGCCGGGCTGGAACCTCATACCGTGCTGTGCAAGGTCGGATCGATCGACAAGGCCGACGTCGGCATTCCCGACAGCCTCAAGGTTCGGCGCGGCGCGTTCGAAGCCTGCTGTAATCCGATTCTGCAAGCGCAACTGCTCAACGCCGAAAAAACGCAGCTCAACGTCATCGTGGGCCTGTGCGTCGGGCACGATTCGCTGTTCATGAAACATTCGGACGCGCTGGTCACCACCCTGGTCGTCAAGGATCGCACCAACGGCCACAATCCGGTTTCCACGCTCTATACCGCCAAGACATACGGCAGGCGCATCCTGGACCCGGAACATCTGAAAACGCTCTAGGCGTTTTCGAGCCCGGCCCGCGCGGCCCGCGTCGGCGCCGTGAAGTAAAATGCCGGCCATGCTCGTTCTCGGCATCGAATCCTCCTGCGACGAAACCGGCGTGGCGCTCCATGACACGCAAACCGGCCTGCTGGCTCACGCCCTGCATTCCCAGGTCGCCATGCACCAGGAATACGGCGGCGTCGTGCCGGAACTCGCCTCGCGCGATCACATCCGACGCACCGTGCCGCTGCTGCGCAAGGCGCTGGACGAAAGCGGCCGCGCGCTCGGTGAAATCGATGCCGTGGCCTACACGCAAGGCCCTGGACTGGCCGGCGCGCTGCTGGTCGGCGCGGCGTTCGCCGAAGGCCTGGCGGCGGCGCTGGGCCGGCCGGCGATTCCGGTCCATCATCTGGAAGGCCACCTGCTATCGCCGCTTCTTTCCCGCCGGCCGCCGGCGTTTCCGTTCATCGCCCTGCTCGTTTCCGGCGGCCACAGCCAACTGATGCGCGTCGACGGCGTCGGCCAGTATCGCCTGCTCGGAGAAACCCTCGACGACGCGGCGGGCGAGGCTTTCGACAAGACCGCCAAGCTGCTCGGCCTGCCCTATCCCGGCGGGCCGGCGCTCTCCGCGCTGGCGGAAAGCGGCCGGCCGGGCGTTTGCGTATTCCCGCGCCCGATGCTCAATTCAGGCGATCTCGATTTCAGCTTCAGCGGCCTCAAGACGGCGGCGCTGACCCGCGTGCGCGAGATCGGCGAACCCGACGCGCGACAGCGCGCGGACATCGCGCGCGCCTTCCAGGACGCCGTCGTCGACGTGCTGGTCGAAAAATCCATGCGCGCGATCAGGGGGAGCGGCCTCGCGCGGCTCGTCGTGGCCGGCGGCGTCGGCGCCAACCGGGAATTGCGGCGGCGGCTGGACGAGCGCGCCGGCCGGGCGAACGTGACGGTGTTCTATCCCGAACTCGAATTCTGCACCGACAACGGCGCGATGATCGCGCTGGCCGGCGCGCTGCGTCTCCAGGCCGGCCTTTCGCTGAAACCGGCGGGCGCGTTCGCGGTGCGGCCGCGCTGGCCGCTTTGCGAACCGGCCGGATGATTTCGATTCTTGTTTTTCATGACATGGGTAAACGCCCCATCCGCAACGAACTCTTCTTCACGACCTGGCGCTTGAACTGGCCCAGGAATGGGGACTTTCGGAGAATGATATGGACATGTATTTCCCGGTCGATCTGGAATCGGCAAAACCGCCGATGGTGATTATTGCTGCCACCAGTCAGTCTAGTGAGAGAATCATCGGCCTATGCTTGCCAGTAGACGACAGAGTAGGATTTTATTTTGGAACTGCGGCGCAACAGTACCTAACCCAATATGACGGTAAAGACCCCATCGACGTCAATGTTTCCAAAGTCAAGATTAAGCTCATCGCCATTACCAGGCAGCCAGAACACGGTCGGCTTGTCATGGATGAAACTGGTTTGCATGAAGGGGGTACCTATCTCCCGGACGAAGGCTATTTAGGCAAGGATCGTGTGGAAGCCATCGTTGCGGTGGGTGACGATGTTGTAAAAGTGGTTGTTAATTTTGTCAATATCGGGCAACTGGGAGATGGATCGGATAAATACAAATTCGATCGACGATTCGGCGGACGATCAGTAGACCAATTGGAAGACCCCGAATGGAAGATGCTTTGTCCGAAAGGCGCGTTTTGGAAGATTTCCGACGCTTCGCCCGAAAACTCTGATCTTGCCTCGTGGATTCGCGCCACATCGCTTTCATTGCTCCTCTCCAACGCCCAATCCACCCTGACCGGTTTCACCGACTTGTCTGGCGCGGCTTTAGGCCAAACCACCGGCGGCCAGGCCCATTGGCCCCGGACAGCTGCTTGAAACCACACCCAAGGAAGGGGCCTCTATGCTCGACAACATGGATAGTCTGGTTGACGAAATTGTTCTCGCCCAAAATCAACCCCCAGCGTTGGTTGCGCCTGCGCCAAATTGGGCTAGTCCTTATCCAGTAATCGTCAAAGGTTTGGTCGATTGGATTCGAAGATATAATAAGTTCGAAGGGCTGGGTATAACTTCCTATTCAGAAGACGGGCCACTCGGCTTGCCGACTTTGACATTTGAATCTTCAGACATCGAATTTCATTTGGATAAGGATGGTCGTCCCTTTCCGCAAATACTGAATCTTGCGCTTCAGTCATGTTTCTATCTTGATGTTGAAGCCGGCCAAGCAGGCGCTTGGGGGCCGGAATGCAAGATTGTCCGCTTCCTTGAGATGCCGGTAGGCAAATTGGAGCCTCAGACGAAAGGATATTTTGACGGTGATTCCATGTATATACCAATCCGCGACGGAATGGACAAAGTACGTTTCATTCTCGACAATGGCGCGGGACGACAGGTTGACGTCACGGTATATATTAATGTATTGAAGTGGGAACCTGAAGGACCAGAAGGAGGGGAAGATGATTATGACGACAATGAAAGTAGCAGTATCTCCTCATTGGAGAATTTGAATGTCTCTTTCTCCGACCTTCCCGGCGTCGCTGTAGCCCAAACCACCGGCACCGGTGCCAACGCCCAAATCGCCCTCGACACCGACGCCGCTGGCTATAGCTGGTTCATCGACTACACCCCCTATCTGAACGAAGAATGGCTTCCCACCAGCAACCCTTACGGATGGCAAGCCAAACCCGGTTCGGACGCCGAAGGCAAGATGGATATGTTGAGTGTCCTCCTGCACGAATACGGCCACGTTCTGGGACTTGAGCACACCGCCGACAGCCACGACTTCATGTCGACCACCCTGCAACCCGGCGTTCGCCGCTTGCCAAGCGCCGAAGAACTCCAGCAAATGGCGAATCCGGTAGCCAAGCTCAAGGGCGAAATGGGCTTGACATCCTCCTCCACGCCCCAACAACCGGACACCCCCTGACCTTACACCCCGCTTCCCGCCAGCGCCGGCCTCGCCGCCTTCCTCGCCTCGCGCTGGCGGCGCGACACGGAGGCATTGGAAACATCCGCCAATGGAGTTACCCGCCACGAAATCATTGCCAACCCAAAGCTCACGAACGTCAGCTTTGAAAATGGCCCCAGATAGCCCGCATGGGCTGGATTGAGCTTGCGAATCCCGACATTCTGGCATCATTATTTGCCGGGTTGTCGAGGTTCGTTTCGCTCACCCAACCCATGCGGGCCGTGTCTCCGTGCTTTCGTGGTGAAAAAATCCGCTTTTGTCCGCCAACGAATCAGGTTTTCTTTTTCGCCCCGATCTTTGGCTCGGTTCCGGCCATCAGGCGTTGCAGATTGGCCCAGTGCCGGACGATCAGGGTCATCGCGATGATTCCCACGACCCACGCCAGAATCCCGCCGCCCCAGAGCAGGAAGGCGATCAGGGGCGCGGCGGCGGCGGCCACCAACGCGGCCAGCGAGGAATAGCGCAGGATGAAGGCGACGGCCAGCCAGATGCCCACCGTGGTGAGGCCAAGCAGCGGATCGATGGCCAGCAGCACGCCCGCCGCCGTCGCCACGCCCTTGCCGCCCTTGAATTTCAGGAATACCGGATAGACGTGGCCGAAAAACACCGCCAGCGCCACGACACCGGCCAGACCCTGCGCCAGACCGAATCGCGGCCCGCAGGCCTGCGCCAGAAAGACGGCCAGCCAGCCCTTGGCCATGTCGCCGGCCAGCGTGCAAGCCGCGGCGGCCTTGTTGCCGCTGCGCAACACGTTGGTGGCGCCAGGATTCCCCGAACCGTAGCTGCGCGGATCGGCCAGCCCGAACAGCCGGCTGCACACCACCGCGAAGGGCACCGACCCAAGCAGATAGGCGGCCAGGGCCGCGAGCATGACGATCAGGAATTCGGACATGGAGTCTCCTGAAAAAACGGCGGAATCGGCCACGGCGACACGGCGGAAAACGAAGAAACCCGTGAAGAACGTGGAGAAAAAATGTTGAAACGGAAACGCTGGAATGCTTTTCGCCGCGCCGCCGCCCCCGTCGCGGCTGATCGCTTTCTGGCGTCGCGGCTGAGGTAGAATGCGCGCTTTTCCGGCTGAGCCGCGATTCTACACCGGAGCGCCCGGCGCAAAAATGGACATCATCTTCATCGACGAACTCCGCGTCACGACGCTGATCGGAATCTATCCGCGCGAGCAGGCCGCGCCGCAAACGCTGGAAATTTCGCTGCAAATCGGCACGTCCACCGAACACGCGGGCCACAGCGACGACATCCGCGACACCATCGACTACGCCGAGGTCATCGAGCGCCTGCGCGCCGACCTGGAACGGCACCGTTTCCGCCTGCTGGAGACGCTGGCCGAACATGTCGCCAGCGTGGCGCTCGACGATTTCGGCGCCGCCTGGGCGCGCGTATCGGTCGCCAAGCTCGGCGTCATGCGCGGCGTGCGGCGCGCCGGCGTCGTCATCGAACGCTCCCGGAAACCCGCCGAAGGGCCATGATCTTCGACCCCGTGGCTGAACCACGGCGAAAATCCCTTCATCGCGGCGAGCGCGGAAAATACGGGAAAAAGCGGAAGAAAAACCCCGTCACGCAAATGACGAGATTTTCCGGGTTTCGCTTTCCGCCGCGCCCGCCGTGGCTGTCCGCGCGTGGTTGTCAGCGCGATCAGCTTTCCCAGCGCCCCCGGAAGCGATTCCCAAGCGCCCGGAATACAGGTGCGCGATCGACCGTCAAGTGAGAAAATGCCGGCTTCGGCGGAAAGCGTCCGTTTTCCGCGTTTTTCCAAAACTTTCCCGTTCCGAGGACTGGCGATGACCTTCATCCAAACCCTTTCCGCCGCCTGGCAAAAAAACGATTCCCTGCTTTGCGTCGGGCTTGATCCCGATCCGGCCAAATTTCCGGGGCGGCTCAAGGGCCGGCCGGAGGCCATTTTCGAGTTCTGTAGAACGATCGTCGACGCCACGGCCGATCTCGTCTGCTGCTTCAAGCCGCAGATCGCCTACTTCGCCGCGCACGGCGCCGAAAGCCAGCTCGAAGCGCTGATCGCGCACATCCATGCGCGCCACCCCGGCATTCTGGTGATCCTGGACGCCAAGCGCGGCGACATCGGCAGCACCGCCGAGCAGTACGCGAAGGAAGTTTTCGCGCGCTACGGCGCCGACGCGGTCACGGCCAGTCCGTACATGGGCAAGGATTCGGTCGATCCCTACCTGGCCTACGCGGGCAAGGGCGTGATCTTGCTGTGCCGCACGTCCAATCCCGGCGGCAGCGACCTGCAATTCCTCGACGTCGGCGGCAGGAAACTCTACGAACACGTGGCCGAACTCGTCGCCAGGCAATGGAACGCCACGGGGCAGTGCGCGCTGGTCGTCGGTGCGACGTTTCCGGACGAGATCGCGCGTGTGCGCCGGATCGTCGGCGACCTGCCGCTGCTCGTTCCCGGCATCGGCGCGCAGGGCGGCGACGTGGAGGCGACGGTGCGGGCCGGGCGCACGGCGGACGGCGCGGGATTGATGATCAATTCCTCGCGCGCCATCCTCTACGCCGGCAAGGACGAAAACTACGCCGAAGCCGCCCGCCGCGCGGCGAGCGAGACGCGCGAGCTGATCAACCGTTACCGCTGACCGGCCCCGGACGGCCGCCCGTTCCGGCGCACCCGCCCGGCCACGCGAACCCACCGCCTTTTCATGGAACTCATTCTCCGCATCGTCGGCATCATCACCCCGGTGCTCATCATCTCGGCCGTGGGCTATGCCTACGCCCTCTTGCGCAAGCCGGACATGACCTGGATCAACCGGCTGAGCACCGATCTCCTGTTTCCGCTGCTGATCTACACGGCGATGGCGTCGAAGGATTTCGACATCCGCGAGTTCCTGCCGCTGATCGTCGGCGGTCTGCTGGTGCTCCTGGGTTCCGGCGCGATCGCCTGGGGCGTCGCGCGCCTGCTCGGCTACAACCCGCGCGCCTTCGTTCCGTCGATGATGTTCAGCAACGTCGGCAACATGGGGCTGCCGCTCACGCTGCTGGCGTTCGGCCCGGAGACGCTGCCGGCCGCCGTCGCGCTGTTCATGACCGTCAGCCTGTCGCACTTCACCCTCGGCATCCGCATCTGCGCGCCCGACGTGAGCGTCAAGGGCATCCTGCGCGGGCCGATGCTGTGGGCGATGGTCGGCGGCGTCGTTTCCAGCCTGGCCGGATTCACCCTGCCCGAATGGCTCGCTTCCGGCACCCGGATGCTGGGCGACGCGGCCATCCCGCTCGGCCTGTTCACCCTGGGCGTCGGTTTCGCCGGCTTCAGGATCAGGCGCTGGAGCATCGGCATCGTCGGCGCGGCGCTGTGCCCGCTCTCCGGCCTTCTCATCGCCTGGCCGCTGACGCATCTGCTGCCGCTGTCGCCGCCGCTGCGGGGGGCGCTTCTGCTCAACGCGGCCCTGCCGCCGGCGGTGATGAACTACATCCTCGCCGAGCGCTACCAGCAGGAACCCGCGCTGGTCGCCGCGATCGTCGTGGTGGGCAACATCGCGTCGATTTTTTTCGTGCCCCTGTCTCTCTATCTGGCGTTCTGACCTGAAAAACAGTCGACCGCGACCTGGAGCGTTTTCCATTCAAGTGATGACAATCATCTTTCCCTCGTCATTCCCGCGCAGGCGGGAATCCGGCGCGCGCGCCCCGGCGCGGAATGCCGCGTCATCTGAATCGGCAAGCGAATCGGCAAGTTTTTGGGCCGAAACGAACCGGTTTCCCGCTCATCGGGGGAATGACGGGAATTGGCGGCCACCCGATTCAAAAACGTCCCAGCCGACGAACACGACGAAAAGAGACAAATGATCCCTTCCAACGACGGACTCCCGACGCCGGCGCGGTATTACGCGATGCTGGTCGTCCTCCTGGGCCTCACCATGACGGTGCTCGACGGCACCCTCATCAACCTCGCCCTGCCCCGGATCACCCGCGATCTCCAGGCCGGCGCGGCGCAAACCATCTGGATCATCAACGCCTATCAGATCGCCATCTTGGCCTTCCTGCTGCCGTGCGCCGCGCTGGGCGACATCATCGGATACCGGCGCGTCTACCTGGGCGGGCTTTGGCTCTACGCGCTGGCCGCCGCCGCCTGCCTCGCCTGCGCCTTCGTTCCCTCGCTCCCCGCGCTGGTGGCCGCCCGCGCCGTCCAGGGCCTGGGCGCCGCCGGAATGATGTCGGTCAACACCGCGCTGGTGCGCGCGATCTATCCGTCGAACCTGCTTGGGCGCGGCGTCGCGATCAACTCGGCGGTGGTCGCCGCCTCCGCGGTCGCCGGGCCGTCCGTCGCGGCCGGCATCCTGGCCGTGGCTTCGTGGCCGTGGCTTTTCGCCGTCAACCTGCCTTTCGGGATCGCCGTGCTCGCCGCGGGATACCGCGCGCTGCCGCGCCGCCCGTCCGGCAACGCGAAAACGGCGCTCTCCCCGATCGACGTCCTGCTCAACGCCCTGATGTTCGCCCTGGTCTTCCTGGGCATGGATTCCCTGGGCGCGCGCGGCTCCGCGCCCGGCGGCCCATCGCCCGCGCCGGGCCTCATCCCGCTGTGCGCCGGCGTCGCCGTCGGCATCGTCTACATGCGCCGCCAGATGCGGTCGCCGCTGCCGGTCTTTCCGGTCGACCTGCTGCGCATTCCGGTATTCGCGCTCTCGATGGGCACCTCGGTGACGGCGTTCGCCGCGCAGACGCTCGCCTACGTCGCCCTGCCGTTTCTCTTTCTCGACGCCTACGGACGAACGCCCTGGCAGGCCGGCATGTTGATCACCGCGTGGCCCCTGGCCATCGTCGTCGTCGCCCCGCTGGTCGGCCGCATGATCGGCCGCATCCCCGACGGAACCTTCGGCGGCATCGGCCTCGGCATCCTGTCGGCCGGACTGGCCTCGCTCGCCCTGCTACCCGCCCAGCCGGCGGACGCCGACATCGTCTGGCGGCTCGCCGTCTGCGGCATCGGATTCGGCCTGTTCCAATCCCCGAACAACCACACGATCGTCACGTCGGCGCCGCTGCACCGTTCCGGCGGCGCGAGCGGCATGCTCGGCGCCGCGCGCCTGACCGGACAGTCACTTGGCGCCGTCATCGTCGCCATCATCTTCAGCATCGCCGACGCCCACAACGGACACGGCCCAACCGTCGCCCTCGCCCTCGCCTCCGCCTTCGCCGCCGTCTCCGGCGTTTTCAGCTCGCTACGCCTTGGCGCGGCAAAGGGGAAAAGCGATTGACCACGGAGAACACGGAGGGCGCGGAAAAAACAAGAGAGAAAAACGATCAACCACGACGAGCACGAGGAATACAACGAAAAACAAGAACGAAAAGCCTTGATCACGGTGAAAAAGAAAAGTGAAAAAAATCCCATCACTCACACAAAAACCCCGTCATTCCCGCGAAAGCGGGAATCCAGCGCGTACCTTCCAGCGCGAAGCGCCGCAAGACAAGCCGCTCTCCTGAGGGATGTGTCGCGCTGAAAGCGTGACGGAGAGAGTTTAACGGTTCAGCCTCCCGAACAGTCTCTCGCTCCCGACACAGCCGCCCAACCCCTTCCGACCCGCGGCCATGCCGCGAGCCACCTCGCTCCCGAAAGAGGCTTGGCTTGAGGGATGCCTGCGCGACAGCGCGTTTTTGAATCAACCGCCCGCAAATGTACTTATTTTTCCTTGTCATGACCATGCGCTCTGTTCTGGTCAAGACCCGGGCGAATATAACCCCACACCTCGTATCTTGTTCGTTTTTCGCCTCTCATGACGTATGAGGTCAAACCGGAAACGCGCCAACCGCGGACGAGCCATGCCGGGTTCAGGCTGGCCGGGGTCGTGGTCATGACAACTGCTGAACATCCCTTGCGCGTGATCGGCGTTGCCGCGACAGGAGCGATACTTTCCCGGATAGAGTCGCGGGCACAGGCCGCAAAATCGAATGTCCTGCAATTAGGCAACCACAATTAGGATCATTTTTAGGACAAACGACGCGGGTCATCCTAAAAAGAGACGCCATTCTTTTTCCTTTTCACCGCGCCGGCTGCCGATAAAAACCTCCATTACAGGACATTGAAACGTCCGAATGCGATATTCCTCTCGTCTGGCCCGTCTTTTGCTTTGCACATGCCATCGGAGACAAACATGCGATATGTCCGGGCTTCAAGACCATTCCACTGGCAGGGGGATCAATAGTGACGCAGAGCAGTAATCCACGCCCCATGACACCGCACTGGGCGGCCATGAGGGAATTCGACGAGCCTCTTTATGAGAAATGCACGGCTTGGCGCGATGCGTTGACGTATCACGAAGTCATTCCCTTGCGGCAAAAGGAGATGATGATGATCGCCATGGCCTGTCTCATACGGTTCGAGTCGGGCATTCGGACCCATGTCCGCTACGCGCTGGCCGAGGGCGTCAGCAGGGAAGAGATATTCGCCTCGGCGGCGCTCGCCATGCTTCTCGGCGGCATTCCGGCTTATCGTGACGGCATCATCGCCATCAAGGATGAATTCGAGAGAATCGACGAGGAAATGATGGGTAACAAAACGGGAGGCAAGTAATGCGCGTCAATGCTCTTTCGGGCGTGAAAGTTCTCGATCTATCGACCATGATGGCCGGTCCGTTCGGCGCCATGATGCTGGCCGACCTCGGCGCGGAAGTCATCAAGGTGGAAACCATCGATGGCGACGGCACACGCGCCTTTCAGCCGCATTTCAAGGATGGCGACAGTCTTTATTATCATTCGCTCAACAGGAACAAGAAAAGCATTGCCATAGACCTCAAAAGCGAAAAGGGCCTCGCCCTGTTCTATGAACTGGTCAGGAAGGTGGATGTCGTATGGGATAATTACAGGGCCGGGGTCAAGGAAAAGCTCAAGGTGGATTATGACAGTGTTGTCAAATACAACCCAGGAATCATAAGCTGCTCCATCACCGCTTTTGGCACGGACAACCCCCATGACGACGACCAGCCGAGTTTCGACCTCTGCGTCCAGGCGATGAGCGGAGTGCTCGGCATGACGGGCGAGCCTGACAGGCCGCCGGTCAAGATGGGCGTGCCCATGGGCGATCTGGGCAGCGGCTGGTATGGCGTCGTTGGCGTTCTTGCCGCGCTTTTTGCCAGGGGGCGGACAGGCAAGGGGCAAAAAGTGGATGTGGCCATGCTCGACGGCCTCGTTTCGCTCCACACTTACGAAGCCGTCTATTACCTCAATTCCGGCGTGGTGCCGAACCGGATCGGAACGGCCCACCGATCGGTGGTTCCGTACCAGATTTTCCCCACGAAAAGCATTTACATCGCCATCGTCGGCACGATCGACAAATTCTGGGTCAGTATCTGCAATGTGCTGGGTATCCCCGAATGGGCGACCGATGAACGTTTCAAGACCCTGGACGGCAGATTCAGGAACAGGGAAATGGTCGTCGCAAAAATGAGCGAGAAGCTCATGGAGCGGGACTGCGAAGAATGGGTAAAGGAGTTCAGGAAGGCCAAGGTGCCTTGCGGCCCCGTCAACCCCATGGACAAGGCGCTCAACGAGCCGCTCCTTCTCGCCCGCGACATGGTGGTCGAAGTGGAACGCGGGGGCGAAACCATAAAGCTGTTGGGCAATCCGGTGAAAATGTCCGGAAACGAAGAGGTCTATTCCGCGCCGCCCCGTCTCGGCGAAAACACGGATGAAATACTTTCCCGAATGGCGGGACTCGGAGCGGAAGACATCGCTAAATTGCGTCAGGAATCGGTTATCAAGTAGACACATTGGAGGCTGAGAATGAAATTGGCTGAGAATCAGTTGATCTTCAAGGAAGGGATCATCGTTTTCCCCGACGATCCTTCAGGAGAGCCGTATCTTGCGGTCAGCAAATGTCCAAGATGCGGCAAGGTATACTTTCCCAAAAAGGATTTTTGTCCGACCTGCATGGTCGAGGAAATGGAAGACGCCGCGCTGAGCAACGAAGGCGTTCTTTATACCTATACCATCGTGCACCTCGGTGTGCGCGGGTTCAAGACGCCCTATGTCCTAGGGTGGATCGAGTTTCCGGAAGAAAAGGTGCGTCTGGCGGCACAGATCGTCACCGACCCCATCGAAGCGCCCCGGACGCTCAAGCCCAGGCAAAGGGTGAAGCTGGATATCGGTGTGCTGCGGAGCCTGGAAGACGGCACGGAAATTGTCGGCTATCGCTACAGGCCGGTGGAATAAAGGAGATATGCTATGCGAGAAGTAGCGGTAATAGGGGTCGGAATGACCCGTTTCGGGAAGTATCTCGATAAATCCCTGAAGGATCTGGGGCGCGTCGCCTGCTGGGATGCGATGAAGAACGCCGGAATGAATCCCCTCGAAATCCAGGCGGGCTACATGGGCAACGCGGCCGGAGGCGCGCTGACCAGTCAGACCATGGTTTTGGCCCAGGTGGTGTTCCGGGAAGTCGGCGTCGTCGGCGTTCCCATGATGAATATCGAAAATGCCTGCGCCAGCGGATCGACGGCCCTTTTCCAGGCCTGGCGGGACATCCAGGCGGGATTCTATGACACGGCCATCGTGGCCGGCGTCGAGAAGCTCTATGCGTCGGATACCCAGAAAACCATGGCGGCGCTGGCCGGAGGAGGCGACGCGGAGCTTGAAATGAGCGTCGGCGTAAACTTCCCGGCCCATTGGGCGCTTCGCGCGACGAAAAGAATGGAATTGTTCGGCACGACCCGTGAGCATTTCGCCAAGGTGACCATCAAGAACCACAAGAATGGTTGCTACAATCCCCGTTCGCAGTACCAGAAAGAATTCACCATGGAGGACGTCCTGGGTTCCAGGATGATCGCCACTCCCATGAGCCAGCTCGAATGCTCGCCCATCGGCGACGGCGCCGCAGCGCTCATCCTGTGTGAAGCCTCGAAGGCAAGGAAATACACGGACAAACCCATCATCATCGCCGGCTGCGGTCTGAGCACGGGTTCATACCAGGAAACCCGCGACATAACTTTCAACGACATCGAGCAGCGCGCCGCCGTCAAGGCATACGAAGCCGCCGGCATCGGCCCCGGTGAAGTGTCCTTCGCCGAAGTGCATGACTGTTTTACCGTTGCCGAAATGATGCGGGTCGAGGGCATCGGGCTTTGCCAGCATGGTGAATATGATTTTCTTCTCGACAAGGGCGAGGTGGAAATCGATGGCCGCCTGCCCATCAATCCCAGCGGCGGCCTGCTCGCCAAGGGCCATCCCGTCGCCGCGACGGGAGTGGCGCAGATTTGCGAGCTGTTCTGGCAAATGAGAGGCGAGGCCGGCAAGCGGCAGATCGCCAACACGAAAATTGGCCTGGCGCATTGTTCGGGCGGCGGCATCGCGGGCGACGGCGCGGTTTCCGTCGTCAGCATTGCGAAAAAAGGTTTTTAACCAGGAAAGGACGGAGGGAATGCCATGAAAATCCGGAACAGTTTTGTTTTATGCGCGGTCGTTGGTCTTTTTGCGGCCTTTCTGGTTCCCGCTTCGGTTCAGGCGGCGGAGAAAAAGCCGATCCTGTTGCGTCTGGGACATGAAATGCCGGAAAACCATCCCTATCACGAAGGAGCGAAAAAATTCGCCGAAATTCTCGCCCGGAAAACCGGCAATGGAATCGCCGTCCAGATTTTTCCGAACGGCACCCTGGGCAAACAGGCCCAGCTCGTGGACGGTCTGGGCATGGGCACGATCGATCTGGCCCTGACCAACACCGTCGTGCTCGAAAAATACGAGCCGCGAATGGGCGTACTGGTCATGCCCTATGTCATCCGCGATTGGGATCACGTCTACAAGGTGGTTGACGGCGAAATCGGAAAGGAACTCAACAAGGGTCTGGAGAAGAAAGACATAGTCGTTCTCGCGTACCATGAGATCGGCCATACCAACATCCACTCCGTCAAGCCGATCAAGTCGCCTTCCGACGTCAAGGGCATCAAGCTCCGCATCCAGCCCGGCCCCAGCTACGTCGAGGTCGCCAAGGCCCTCGGCGCCATTGTCGTCCCCACCGCGTTCGGCGAAGTGTACGCCGCGCTCCAGCTCGGCACCATCGACGCGCAGGTGCAGTCCGCCAGCAATATCCGCCAGAGCAAGTTTTATGAGGTGGGAAAACACTACATCATCAACGACCTGGGATTCTTTCTCGAACCGCTTTCCATGAGCAAAATGGTTTATGACCGGATGACTCCCGAACACCAGAAAGCCCTCAGGGAAGCCGCTTACGAATCCGCCCTCTGGCAGCGCCCGTATGCCCGCGGCAAGCAGAATGAAGACCTGGCCTTCCTGGAAAAAAACCACGGCCTCGTCGTGACCAAGGCGGACGTAAGCGAATGGCGCGCGATCATCGAGCCTATTCATGACAAATTCCCCCAATGGCGCGATCTGATCGTCAAGGTCAAGGCGATCAAATAAAAATCCGGAGCGGGTTTCCTCGACGGAATCCCGCTCCGTTTTTTCGTGGAGGGGAAATCCAATGCTTCTGACGACGATAAATACAAGGATCATGAAGCTGCTGAACTGGGTCATTGTCTTGTCCATGGTATTCCTGGTGACCAGCATAAGCCTTCAGATATTGAACAGGTTCATCATGAAAATTCCCATGGCCTGGACCGAGGAATACTCCAAGTATTTTTTCGTCTGGCTGGCCATGTTCGGCAGCGCCAAGGCCGTGCGCGAGAAAAGCCACATTTTCGTGGACATCATGGAGGTTCTCATCAAGGGGAGGGTTTCCGTGTTGTGCGGATTCGCCGCGGATTGCGTCAGCATGGTTTTCTTCGTCACGCTTTTTTACGTGAGCATCCCCTGGACCGTCAAGAACTTTGGCGTGGATACCGAAAGCATTCCGGGCGTCGCCCTGGGCTGGTTTTACCTGTGCATCCCCCTCTCGGCCGCCCTCATGATCCTTTTCGGGCTTGAAGTCATGATCGCCCGCGGCAAGGGGATATTCACGAACAAGGGAGGCGAGTGATCATGGCCATGCTTCTGCTCATCGCTTTCGTCGTCTTCGCCATCATCGGCGTTCCCATTGGCATTTCCCTGGTCATGACGGCCTTCACCTACTTCGCGGCGCAGAATGAGATGTTCTATGTGCAGATCATCGCGCCGCGCCTGTTCGGCGGCATCAGCTCGTTCGAACTCCTGGCCATTCCGATGTTCATCCTTTCCGGCGATCTTCTCTTTGAGGGAAAGATTTCAAAATCCCTGGTAGACCTCGCAAACGCGCTCGTCGGACACATTCGCGGTTCGATGGCGATCGTGACCACGGTAGCCTGCATGTTCTTCGGCGCGGTCTCCGGGTCCGGCCCGGCCACGGCGGCGGCCGTCGGCTCGGTCGTCGCTCCCGAAATGGAGAAATCGGGCGGTTATGACAAAGCCTTCACGGCGGCGGTCATCACCGCTTCCGGGCCTCTCGGCATTTTGATTCCGCCCAGCATCCTGATGGTCGTCTATGGCGTCGTGACCAGCACCTCCATCGGCGCGCTGCTGATCGCCGGCATCGGGCCGGGACTGGTCTTTGCTGCGTTTCTCGTCGCGTATGAATGGTGGGTCTGCAAAAGGCGCGGCTATGGCCACGTCGACACCCGGTTCTCCATCGCCAACGTCATCGCGGCCGCCAAGAGGGCGATCTGGGCGCTGCTCATTCCCGTCATCATCCTCGGCGGCATTTACAGCGGGCTATTCACGCCGACGGAAGCCGCCGGGGTTTCCGTCCTGTACGCGCTGTTCGTCGGCCTGTTCGTCCTGCGCACGCTGAATCACAGAAATCTGTTCGGCATTTTGCTCGGCAGCAGCATGACCACCGCCACGGTCATGCTGGTCGTCGGCGGCGTTTCCTGCCTCAGTTGGGTGTTGACCCGCGAACAGATACCGGAAATGCTGACGGAAATGGCGCTGCACACCGTCAGTTCCCCCATGACGTTCATGCTTATCTGCAACGTGATCCTTCTCTTCGCCGGAATGATCGAGAACGGTTCGGCCTGCATCCTGCTGCTCACTCCGTTGATGTTCCCGATTTCACAGCAATACGGCATCGACCCGGTTTATTTCGGCGCGATCACCGTCGCCAACCTGGCCATCGGCATGATGACGCCGCCGGTCGCCACCACGCTCTACGTGGCCGCGAAAGTGGTCAACATCCCCTTCAGCAGATTGGTGCCGCAGGTCATCCCGTTCTGCTTCGTTCTGCTGGCGGCCCTGGCCGTGCTCATGCTCTTTCCGGCAATCACCATGACGTTGCCCAATCTGCTGTTCGGAGGCAAGTTCTGACCGGCCCGCGCCAAACTTCCGAATTCCTCATTGCGTGAGTTCGTTTCGAAGCGGAACTATTCGCCTTCCGCGTCGGAGACATAAAGCGCGACGCTGGCTTTCTCCAGGGCTTCCCGGATGCTCGCCGGCGGCGGCCGGTCGGTGAACAGCGCGTCGATCTCGGAAATCGGCCCGAGGCGGACCATCGGATTGCGGCCGAACTTGGTGTGATCGGTGACCAGCAGGACGCGGCGCGCGTTCTCGACGATGGCTTGCGCCACGCGCACTTCCCGGTAATCGAAATCGAGCAGATCGCCGTCCTCGTCGATCCCCGAAATGCCGATGACGCCGTAATCGACCTTGAACTGCCGGAAGAAATCGACCGTCGACTCGCCAATCACGCCCCGGTCACCGCGCACGACGCCGCCGGAGACGATGACCTCGAATTCCGGATTGCCGCAGAGCAGCCCCGCCACGTTCAGATTGTTGGTGATGACGCGCAATTTCTTGTGGTCGAGCAGGGCCTTGGCGACTTCCTCGGTGGTCGTGCCAATGTTGATGAACAGCGAGGCGTTGTCCGGAATGAAATCCGCCGCCATCCTTGCGATGCGGCTCTTCGCCTCGTGATTGAGCACCTGCCGCGCCGAGTAGGCGACGTTCTCCGTGCTGGACGCCAGCCCCGCGCCGCCGTGGTAACGCCGCAACAGGCCCTTTTCGCACAGGACGTTGATGTCGCGCCGGATGGTCTGCACGGTCACTTTCAGCAACCGCCCCATTTCCTCGGTCGCCAGAAAACCGTTGCTTCTGACCATCTCGATGATCTCGATATGGCGTGGATGGAGATTCGTCTCTGAAATCCGGCCTTTCATGCGTACTCCGCGCTCCGCTTACCGTCTGGCCGTGAATTTTAGCTGAAAAACGATTCACCACGGCGGAAGGGGCGGGCGCGGCGAGAACCGGAATTGACCGCTGAGTTCACGATCGATGTCTCGCGCTCTTGGCGTGGGGGCATTCGTTATTATAATAGCCGGCCTTGGGAAAAGTTTTTGGCATCCGCGTGGCGGATTGGCTGTTGTGACCCGCGAGGCAAAAAATTTTACCCGAAACAAAATCATCGCTTATCTTGATTGGTCATACCATTGAACGGCTAGCGTCACGCCCGCTGTGGTTTGGTTGTTTTATGGGTGTCTCCTTGAACGAATCGAACGATCTGACGCATTTTTCCGCCGACGGCCGGGCGCGCATGGTCGACGTGTCGGGCAAGGCCGCTACCCGCCGCGTGGCGGTGGCGAGCGGCGTGATCCGTATGCGTCCGGCGACGCTGGAGCGCGTCCGCGCCGGAACGATCAAGAAGGGCAACGTGCTGGCGGTGGCCGACGTGGCCGCGGTAATGGCGGCCAAGCGCACGCCGGAGACGATCCCGATGTGCCACACGCTGGCGCTGTCCGGCGTCGAGACGGCGTTCGACGAGATCGCCGAACCCGACGGCGAGGGCCACGTCGGCATCAAGGCGACGGTAAGCGTCGCCTGCGCCGGGCCGACCGGCGTGGAAATGGAAGCCTTGTGCGCGGTGAGCGCCGCGCTGCTGACCATCTACGACATGTGCAAGGCGATCGATCGCGGCATGCGCATCGAGAACATCCAGCTCGAAGAAAAGCGCGGCGGTGAAAGCGGAACGTGGCGGCGGGGAGAAAACACATGATTCGCGCCCTGTTTTTCGGCCCGGTAGCCGAGAGCGTCGGCGCGCGCCGGATCGACGTGCCTTATCGCGCCGGCATCACCTGGCAGGATGTGCGCGACGAATTGCGGTCGCGCCATCCGGAAGCGTTCGCGCTGGTTTCCATCGTCGCGGTCGACGGCGAACGCGTCGTCGACGCGGGGCCTCCGCTGGCCGACGGGGCGGAAATCGTCTTCATGTCGCGCTTTTCCGGAGGATGAAATGAACGATCCGGTACGCTTGCAGCAGGAGACTTTTTCACAGGACGAAGAAATCCGCGCGCTGCGCGCCGCGTCGGGGCGCATCGGCGCGATCGCCACGTTCATCGGCCGCGCGCGCGATTTTTCCGAAGGCCGTGAAGTCCGCGAGATCGATTTCGACGCCTACCGTCCGATGGCGCTGGCCGAATTGCGGAAGCTGCGCGCGGAAGCCATCGAACGCTTCGGCCTGATCGACGCGCGTGTCGTACACCGGCTCGGAACCGTGCGCGCGGGCGACGACATCGTCCTCATCGCCGCCAGCGCCGAACATCGCGCCCCCGCGCTCGAAGCCTGCCGCTGGCTGATCGACGAACTCAAGGAACGCGCGCCGATCTGGAAAAAGGAAATCACCCCGGACGGCGAATCCTGGGTGACGCCGCACCCTTGAAGTTTCGCCGTTTTTTGAGCGTTTCCGGTTCAGACAGGCGCATGAATTGGAACGCGGGCGCCCCGTCAGCTTTGTTCGCTTTTTGCGGGCGAGACGCCCGCGTTCCAATCAAAAAGCCTCC
>JAIRPF010000159.1 GCA_031257115.1 Accumulibacter sp. | reverse complement strand
GCAAGTTACCCCCTTGCCGGGCGTAGTTACCGGCCCATATTTAAAACTTGCCTGTCTGCCATCGGCGCTTATTCCTTCGTAAAGTGCTTCATCACACCAGATTTCGCGCGGCGTATTCGTATACTCACACGAAAACCAGTTATAACAGCGATGGAACCACGAATCGTCATAAAGGTGGGTCGTGCGGTATTTCAGTTGGCCTTTGAAAACTTTTTTGATGTGGGCGACGGTGTGGCCGGAACTCGTGGGGATATATATCGATCTCGATGTGTTTGGATATCCGGTTTTACTGTTAGCGTAAAGGCTATAACTCCCAAATGGATTGATATACACCTTTCCTGCATCAATGCTTTGGTGCGGTGATTCAAAAAATCTTATCCCTCCTCCCTCTCTTATACCAATGAATGCGCTTATCAACCTTGTGTTAATGGAATGGAACGGCGTTTCTTTTTTTGTACGGAATCCAACCCATACCCACCAATCGTCGTTCTGCCGTTCAAGTTTTTCTTCCTTAGCTGACCACAACCAGAGAGATATCTGAACCAAATCCCCCGGTTCCACCGCTGCCCCCGTGCCTTCCTCCACTACCTCAAACTTCAACGGTTCCACTGGCTTACCCGGATCAAGCACCTGCCACGGCCCGCGCGTGACTTGAACGGGGCGGTAAAAAAGTGGTTGGATGATTCCAAACCTCAAAACCAGCAACAATACCAATAGCGTTCCGGATACCACTATCCATCTGCGCTCGTAATTGGGTTTAGACGTAACGTCATTTTCGCTCATCGTTGTTTCACCGTGTTCCTTCACATTTCACGCCCTTGTTTCCACGTCAATGATGCGGCGCTTCGCGCCGGAGTGTGCGTTTCTGGATTCCCGCTTTCGCGGGAATGACGGGTTTTTACCGCTTTCCGCCGTTCCCGTCATGCCGCCGCCATCGATGGAGTTCATGAATTCCGGCTCACGCCGGTATGAGAGATTGGTGTTCCACGTTTCACTTTTCACCTTTCACCTTTCACGAAATCCCCATCCAACCGGTTTCACCCTTCTCCCTTCCCCCTCTCTTCACGTTTCACGAAATCCCCAGCCCCGCCAACCGCGCGAAGCCTTACGGAAATAACGGCTTTTGATCCGCGCTCTCCTCTTCGCGTTTCGCTTTCTTGAACGTCATGCCGCCCTGTGAAAGATCGGGCCAGGCGGGGCGTTTGCCGTTCAGCAATTCTTCGATGGTCAAAATCTGGATTCTCGAAAACGCGCCGTGGTGCGGGCTTTCGTAATGTCCGGACGCCGCCGCCTCGGTCTGCATCGGCTTGGTGGGTTCGACCAGCGTGACGAACAGGCCGATGGCCGCCTTCTCGCGCTCCACCGTGCACTTGAGGTCGCGCACCATCGCCGGGCCAATATGATCGCCGCCCTTGACGCTCACCAGCACTTTCTCGGTTTTTCCTTTCGAGACCTCGATGAAACCCAATCCGTCGATGCCCTGATCCGCGCCTTTCTTGCCGCCCTTGTAGGGTTGCACGCCAACGAGCGAGCACGCCCAAAGCTGGAATTGGTGTTTGTCGCGGGCTGCGAGATCGCGCGCCGCTTCCTGATCGCGCGGCACGCCCAAGACTTCGAACGCGCCTTTTTCTCTCAATCCGGGATAACGCTCTTTCAATCGCTTTTCGATGATCGAGATGGATAAGTGGGTGATGTCAATGCCAATCCAACGGCGATTCAGTTTCTCCGCCGCGTCCAGCGCCGTGCCGCAGCCGCAGAAGGGATCGAGCACGATGTCGCCCTTGTTGCTGGAGGCGTTGATGATGCGTTCGAGCAGGGCGAGGGGTTTTTGGGTGGGGTAGCCGAGGCGTTCCTTGCTCGTATTCGCAATACGCCCCAAATCCGTCCACAAATCGGAAACGGGCACTCCTTCCTTTTCATCCAGCCAGACTTTGCGCCCATCCAATCTGGGTGAGCCGTCCTGACGCTTGAGGATCATTCCCTCATCCCACAATCTTTCCCTTTCCGACAAACACAACCCCCATCCGCGTGGCGGCTTGGGAGTCGTGCCACGCCATTCGGAGGGATCGCCCCCGATAATCGTGAGGTCCTGTCCGGTACACATGCGCCCCGTTTCGGGGTCCTGCTCGTATCGTTCCAGCTGTTTTGGTGAAAAATCGCCATATAACTGGTTGAACAGGTAGTTGCCCGTCTTTGTATAAATGAACACTATGTCATGCACACGGGGAAACTGGCGTGATTTGAAATTGTGGGCATTTGTTCTTTGCCAAACTACTTCATTCCGAAAATTCTCTTTCCCAAACACGCTATCCAGCACGATCTTCAAATAATGACTGGCCGTCGGATCGCAATGCAGGTAAAGGCTGCCCGTGGGCTTCAAAACGCGGCGCATTTCCAGCAGGCGGTTACACATCATGGTGAGGTAGGCCATCATGTCGTTCTCGCCCAGAAAACGGCGCAGGGCTTCCATCACTTCGGCGACGTCGGTGTGGCCGGATTTCAGGATTTCGCGGAACTCGTCCCGCGCCTGTCCGCCCCAGTGCCAGGTATCCTCGAAGGCGGTGATCTGCGCGTCCGACTCATGTCCCTTGGGGGTCTTGAACAAGAGGTTGTAGTCGCGCTTCGAGTTGAACGGCGGGTCGAGGTAGATCAGGTCGACGGACTCGTCCGCGATGTGCCTGCGCAGAATGCCGAGGTTGTCGCCGAAGTACAGGCTGTTCGTCATGGAGAGGCTTCCAGGTTGGCGCGATTCAGCACAGGGATTGATGGGGCAGGCGTGGCGACCCCCGGCGAAATGGTTTTTGCCTTTGCCGTTTTCATCGTCAGCGCGGCGGACGCAAGGGTTCCCAGGCGAGCGGCCGCCATTTCGAGCGGGACGCCTCCAGGCGGACGCGCTGCGCGGGATAGCGGGCGAGCGCGTCGAGGCGCGGCGCGAGCCAGGCTTCCGCCGCGTTGCGGAAATCCGGCTCCTCGGCGCGCGGCAGGGCGGCGAACATTTCGCGGCGCAAAAGCTCCGCCAGCGGCCTGGGATCGATCACCGCCAGCGTTTCTCCGCCCGCGTCCGGGGCGAAATCGTCCGCCATCGCCGGGTAGCGCCTGGCGGCGACGTCCAGCGCCTTGTCGACCAGGGCCGCGTCCGGCGAAAAGAAAAGCGCGTCCCCGGCGATGCCCCAGGCCGGGCGCAAGCCGTAAACGGTATCTTCCCGAACCTCGGCCCGCCAGATGCCCGCGCCGGTTTTCGCTTCGAAGCGCGCGGCCGCGCCGCCGGCGCGGGAAATGCGCGCGCCCATGTCCAAGAGCGTCCGCGCCCGCGCCTCGTCCGGCCTGGCCGCGAGATGAGCGGCGAAGAGCGGCGCGTAGAGGCGCGAATTTCCGTACCAGCACGCCGCGGCCGCGCCGTCGAAGGACTGGAGCGCCGCCGCCGGCAGCGGTTTGTCCCCGGCCTTGGCGTTGAACGCCTCCAGCAGGGAAGCCGCGCGCGGCACGGCGATCGGCAGGGCCGCGCACAGCCCGGCGCCGCGCGGCAGGGCCGCCCACAAGGTCGCGCCCGCCGGCGATTTGCCCGCCGCGTCCAGCCAGGCCGCGCTCCGCCATCGGCCCGCCGCGTCGAAGCGCAGGCTCAGCGCGCGCAGGCCCGGCATGAAATGCGCGTAATCGAACGCGAACACGGGCGCGCCCAGCGTGATTTCGTGCGTTTTTTCCGGCAGCGGCTCATCCAGCGAAAAATGCCGCGCGAAAGGCGAAATCTTCGCCCCGCCGTCCAGCAATTCCCGGATCAGCGCGGCGGCGGCGGCCGACCGCGCGGGCGGCGCGGCCCGCGTTTTTTCCGCGCCTTCCGCGTTCTCCGGTCTTTCCGTTTCCCGCGCCGCCAGCAACATGCCCGGATCGGACAGCACGACCACCCGATCGCCCTTGGCCAGCACCGCCAGGCGATGGCGAACTCCGTATTCCAGGATCAGGATCGGCGCGTCCGCGCCTTCGAGCGCGCCCGCCGAGGCGATCTGCGCATCGGCGAGCGGCAGCAGCAGGCCGATCGCCCTGGCCAGCGCGTTGCGCGTCATGGCCAGCGCGAAATGGCTCAGGCGCCCGCCCTCGTCGCGCCACAGGGCGACTTCCGCCGGCTCGTCGAAAACCGCCCGCAAGATCCGGTCCGGCAAATCGAGCCTGTGCTCGTAGGCGATCCGCTTCACCGTCCCCAGCAGCGCCTCGCGGTTTTCGTTGTGCTCGTAATAATCGACGAAGTCCTCGGCCAGGACGTCGCGCGCCAGCGGCGTCCGCAGCAAATCCGGCGGCAGGCGCGAGAGCGCCGAGGAGCGGATCAGCGCGTCGGGACGCGCGAGATCGAGATTCGACGCGTTGACTTCGTCGGCGAAGGGGGGAGGACGGGTGGCAAGGTGAAACGCCAGCGCGGCCGCCGCGATCAGCGCGACCGCCGCGACCGCCTGCTTTTTTCGGGTAAACGCCATGACGGGAAGGCACGAGGGTGGAAAGAGTGAATTGTGTCAAAGATAACGGCGGGGCGCCAATCATTCGGGCGCGCTGCGTCATGGGTTTTCGGAATCGCCTTTTTTGCGCGATCCGCTTTTCGGCGTGGCGCGGAAAACGCCGGGAAACCTTCCGGCCGGCCTCCGCCACCGTTCGGCTGCCGCGGCGCGGGCGCCGTTGCGGCCCGTTGCGGCACATTGCGGCCGATTTTCAGGACCGGGAATTCTTCAGCCGGTCGATGATCTGCACGTCGAAGAGGATTTCCGTCTTGGTGCGTTTGCCCGCCCGGTGGTTCTCGGCGAGCTGGATGACGCGCTCCACGGCCTGGCAGCCGATTTCGACGGTCGGCTGGGTGATGACCGACACCGGATATTTGAGGTAATCGAGCCACTTGTTGTCGTCATAGGTCAGGATTTTGAGATCCTCCGGGACGCGCAGGCCCATGTCCTCGATGACGCTGACGAGTTGATAGCAAAGATCCGAGGTGCCGCAAAGCAATCCGTCGGGCCGGTACTCCAGCAGGAAATTCCTTATCAGGAGGAACGAATCTTCCAGGCTGTATTTGAGATGCAGTACGCAAGGCGGCTGCTCCGGCAAATACTGCATCAGCCCAAGCCTGTAGCCGGCGACGCGCTGCTGCATCGTGTAGACGGTCTCGGAATAGCCGATGAATCCGATCCTGGAACATCCTTGGCCGACGAGATACGCGGTTCCCTTGATGGCGCTGTCGGCATTGTTGATGCCGACGAACGAGGTATTGTGCTTGTCATATTGCCGGTCGACCAGCACCACCGGCACGTCGGCGGCTTTCAACGGCCTCGGATACGGAACGAAACCGACCGGCGCGATGATCAAGCCGTCGACGCCCCTGTTCAGCATCATGCCGATGTTGCGCGCCTCCTTTTCCTCGTCGTCCTCCGAATCGCAAAACAGAACCGAGATGTCGTTCTCCGAAGCGATCGTCTCGATCGTCTTGACGAGAAGGACGTAGTAATCTTCCTGGATGTCGGCGGTGATGACGCCGATGCGATCCAGCGCCGTCTTTTTCTGCCCCGGCCGGCTCTCCGGCTGCCGGTAGCCGAGTTCCTCCAGCGTGCGCAGCACGAGTTCCCGCGTCTCCCGCGCCACGTTCCGCGTCTTGCTGATGACATGCGACACGGTCGTGACCGACACGCCCGCTTTCAGGGCGATGTCCTTCATCGTGACTGGCTTTTTGTTCATGACTGGAAATACTACACCCAATCCGGCCGCCGGCCAAGCATGATTTGGCAAATTTATCTAAAATTTGCGCAAAACAAGGGCAAAACGCTTGACCACGGCGGGGATGGCGAAGGGCAAATCGACCACGACGAACACGACGGAAACCTTTTCGATTCAAACGGGCGCATGGATTGGAACGCGGGCGTCTCGCGTCCGCTTCGTTCGTTTTTTTGCGAGCGGAACGCGCCCGCGCTCCATTTCGTGTATCAGCCCAACGAAGCCCTGATTCTTCGCGTCCCCCGTTTCTTCCCGCGCCGTTTCACGATCCGTTTCGATCGCGGCGGGCGGTGGCATCCGCGTGCCCAGGTTTTAATAAGTCAGAGACATTTGGTTTTCTCATTGTGTTTTTTATTCAGAAAAATGAATGTCTCTGTCCCCTTAAAACCGGACTCTTTTATTGCTGTATGGTCATGCAATCTCGCATGAATCAATATAGGTGGGGTGAGCGTAGCGAACCCCGACCTATGCGGGTTTGCCGAAGTACTGTAATGAGCAAGCATTCGGCTGATTGCATTAGCGGTGTTCTGTTGCGTTTTTCTCTCCTCTTCTCTTCAGGAATTCGAAATAACGAAGAATAAAAATAAACATAATCAAAGTTGCAAACGCAAACCAAAGCGTCGATTTATCATCCGAAGCTTTGAATTCAAGCGTTAACGATCGCGGAATTACAACTGTACTTTCCTCAGACAGTACTTTTGCCGTACACGTTTCTTTTCGGCAAAAATGACTGATCATGATTTTATCCTTCATGGACATGCTTGCCAAGCGCGCCTGATGGATGAATGGATAGATTTCTTGGTTAAACCAAAGAACGGCAGCCGACTTGCCTTCAAGAGATACCGTGTTTCTTGGCGACGAAAGACAACCCGGACCACTCCCCAGTATTAAGTTGCTTCGGCAGGCAATATACTTATTTGCCATGATAACATCGTCAATTCGACTTCATAACCAGATATTCTTGTATATTGAAAATGGATTATTCCCCCCGTTCTGTTCAAGGCTTCATCTGGTGGGAACTCGGTTTTTAGTTGATAGATCAATGGGATCAGAACAAGAAAAATATAAAGAAAAGCATAGGTATACTTGACCCAAGGAACATATGCCGAATGTAGCGGCTTGCATATTTTTTGCGCGGGTTTAGTCATTTTGAACTCGGCAAGTTTTCATCGCGAAAGTGCCGGCCAAGTGAGCGAGCAGGGTATCTAGGGGCATCATTCCGACGCGGGTGAGGCTGCCGAGTCCCTGCACGTCGATAAGAGATAAGGGGCGGTTCGCATAGGTTGGGGTGAACAAAGCGAATCCCAACATTTGAGCATTATTGCTTGCCTGTTTGCGTTTTGATTTTCCTTGTTCATTCGTCGCCTGCGTGCTAAAAGAAATTGCAGAAATGTGCAGAGGAAGTGTTGGTGGTTCGCTTCGCTCACACCAACCTATGCGGGCTGGATTCCCGCTTGCGCGGAAATGACAATGGTTAGCGGCTAGCCACTAACCATTAGTTCCTGGATTCCCGCTTATCAAGGAAATAGCGGGTTCTTTCTTTGTTTTTCGCCGCGCCCTTTATGGTTAAAGTTTTTGGCTTGCGCGCGTGTATCGCGCCGCGGTAGACCGCGCCACGTCCATCGGAGTACAGCCTCTTTTTGTCTTGTGGCAGCGGGAACGGGTTGACGGAATGCCTTTCGCCGTGTCCGCACCACTCGATCGGCGGGCGGACGGCGCACGCCGTCATCCGCGCTCACGGCGCGACCTTCGGGAAAGAATCGAGCGCGCCGCTCTGTCCGGGGCCTACGGTGGACGGCCCCGCCGGCAAGCGATGGCGGTCGGGGCTAGGCTCCGCCGCTTGGCGGTAGAATGCGGCGGAATCCCATGAAGATACTCCATACCTCCGACTGGCACCTTGGGCGCGCGCTTTACGGCAGGAAGCGGTACGAGGAATTCGAGGCGTTCCTGGCCTGGCTGGCGGAGACGATCGGGCGGAACGGCATCAACGCCCTGCTGGTGGCCGGCGACGTTTTCGATACCGCCGCGCCGGGCAACCGCGCCCAGGAACTCTATTACCGGTTCTTGTGCCGGGTGGCGGCCTCATCCTGCCGGCACGTCGTCGTCGTCGCGGGCAACCACGATTCGCCGTCGTTTCTCGATGCTCCCAGGGAACTCCTCAAGGCCATCGACGTCCATGTGGTCGGCGGCGCGACCGGAACGCCAGAAGACGAAGTGCTGACGCTCCGCGATGAACGGGGCGCGCCGGAACTGATCGTCTGCGCCGTGCCGTATCTCCGCGACCGGGACATCCGCGTGGCGGAGGCCGGCGAGAGCGCTGACGACAGGCAGCGGAAGCTGATCGAGGGCATCCGCGGGCATTACGCCGCGGTCGCCGCCGTGGCCGAGCGCCGACGCGCGGAACTTGGCGCCGGCGTTCCCATCGTGGGCATGGGGCATCTTTTCACCGAGGGCGGGCGGACCGCCGACGGCGACGGTGTGCGCGAGCTTTACGCGGGGTCGCTCTCCCGCGTTTCTCCAGGAATTTTCCCGGCCTGTTTCGACTACGTGGCGCTGGGTCATCTGCACGTTCCGCAGCCGGTGAAGGGCGCGGAGACGCTGCGCTACAGCGGCTCCCCGCTGCCCGTGGGCTTCGCCGAGGCCGGGCAGCGCAAAAGCGTGTGCCAGGTCGAATTCGGGGGCGCGGCGGCCTCGGTCCACCTGATCGACGTGCCGGTGTTCCAGGAACTGGAACGCATCCAGGGAGACTGGAACGGCATCGCGGAGCGCCTCGCCGAACTGTCGGCCCGCGATTCCGGCGCCTGGCTCGAAATTACCTACACGGGCGCGGAAGTCATCGCCGATCTGCGCGACCGCCTGGAGACCCTGCTTTCCGGCGGGCGCATGGAAATCCTGCGGGTGAAGGACACGCGCATCGACGAGCGCGTTCTGAGGCAGCTCCACGCCGGGGAGACGCTCGACGATCTCGACGCGGACGACGTGTTCGGGCGATGCCTGGACGCGCACGCCGTGCCGGAGGAACAGCGGCCGGAATTGCTGCGCGCCTACCGGGAAACTCTCGCGTTTCTTTTCGATGACGACAGCCGGGCGGAGTAGCGGAGCGGCCATGAGGATATCGCGGATACGTTTCAGGAATCTCAATTCGCTGGCCGGCGAATGGGAAATTGATCTCACGCATCCGGCTTTCGCCTCCGACGGGCTTTTCGCCATCACCGGCCCCACCGGCGCGGGAAAGACGACCCTCCTCGACGCGATCTGCCTGGCCCTGTACGGACGGACGCCGCGGTTGGGCAGGATCACTGCGGGCGGCAACGAGATCATGTCCCGCCAGACCGGCGAGTGTTTCGCCGAGGCGACGTTCGAGACGCGGGCGGGGCGCTTCCGCTGCCACTGGGAACAGCACCGGGCGGGCAGGAGTCCGGCCGGCGCGCTCCAGCCGCCGAGGCACGAGATCGCCGACGCGGATTCGGGCGAGATTCTCGAATCCGGCGTCCGGGACGCCGCCGGCAGGATCGAGGCGGTGACCGGCATGGATTTCGACCGCTTCACGCGCTCGATGCTGCTGGCCCAGGGCGGTTTCGCCGTTTTTCTGCAAGCGGCGCCCGACGAGCGCGCGCCGATCCTGGAGCAGATCACGGGAACCGGAATCTACAGCCGGATATCGATTCGCGTCCACGAACGCCTGCGCGAGGAGCGGGAAAAGCTGGATCTTTTGCGGGCCGAAACGGCGGGCATCGCCGTCCTGGAGCCGGAACGGGAAGAAGAACTGCGGCAGGCGATCGAGGCGGCGCGGAAAGAAGAAAACCTGCTCGCCGCCCGGTCGGCCGATACGGGAAAGGCCGTGGCCTGGCTGATGGCCATGAAGGCGCTGAACGCGGAAATCGCCGCGCTGGCGGTGGAGGCGGACAGGCTGCAAGGCGCCGTCGACGCCTTCGCGCCGGAACGCGAGCGGCTCGACCGGGCCATCCGGGCGGCGTCGCTGGAGGGTTCCCACGCGACGCTCGCGGCCATCCGCAAACAACAGGCGGATGACCGGACGGCGCTGAAAGAAGAGAAAGAGGCGCTTCCCGGACTGGAATCCTCCGCCGGGGAACGGGCCGAATCCCTGAAATCGGCCGAACGGCGGGTCGCGCACGCCAAGGAAGAACTGCAAGCGGCCGCGCCGCTGATGCGGACGATTCGCGCGCTCGATCAAAGGCTTTTCGACCGGAACAAAACCATCCGGGAGGAAGACGAGGCTTGCCGGAAGGACGCGGCGAGGATCGACGCGGACCGGCGGGCCAGGCAAAAGGAACGGGAAAAGCGCGCAAGCGCCGAAAACGATCTGCGGCTCGCCGAGACCTATCTCAGGGAACACGCGCGGGACGAGTGGCTGGTCGGCGGTCTGGCGGGAATCGAGGAACGGTTGGGCGGTCTGCGCGCGCTGCAAAAGGAAATGGCGCGTCGGGAGGCCGATCGGGAAAAGGCCGCGAGGGTACTGGAGCAGGCGGCCAGGTCACTCGCCGGCTGCCGCGAACGCCGCGACGCCCGGAAGCGCGAACTGGACGGCGCGGCGCGCGCGCTCCGCCAGGGCCGGGACGAACTGGGCCGTTTGCTGGGCGGCCGGCTGCTGCGCGAATATCGCGCCGAAAAGGAGGCGCTGCTCCGCGAGCAGGCTTTCCTGGCAAGAATCGCGGAGCTTCAGGCGCATCGGGCCAGGCTCGAGGACGGAAAGCCCTGCCCTCTCTGCGGCGCCATTGAACACCCTTTCGCGGCGGGCAACGTTCCCGTTCCCGATGAAACCGAGCGGAAGATCGGGGCGCTCGGCGAACTGATCGGCAAGGCCGAAACCCTGGAAGACCTCATCGGGAAGCGGGAGAAAACCGAAATCGCGGCCCGCGACGGTCTGGCGGACAGTGAAAAGCGGGAAGCGGCGGCGGCCAACGACGCGGAGGCGGCCGGGAAAGCCCTCGCGGAATCGAAGGAGGCGCTGGAGGCGCTCCAGGCGGGTCTCGCCGAAACGAAACTCGCCCTGTCCGCCAGGCTCCAGCCGCTGGGCATCGCGGAAATCGCCGACGTATCGCCGCTGTTCGAATCGCTCAAGGCGCGGCTGGCGGCATGGCAGACCCAGACCGGGGAAAAAGCCGGCATCGGGCAAAGGATCGCGGCGCTCGACAGCGAGATGAAACGTCTGGACGCCGTCATCGAAACCCAGGACGCCGCTCTGGCCGAAAAACGGAAACGCCTGGAAAACATCCAAAGGGAATACGCCGGCGGCCGCGAGGAACGAAGGCGGGCGTATGGCGACAAAAATCCCGACGATGAGGAACGCCGCCTGAACGACGCCGTTTCCGCCGCCGAGCGGGATGAACGGAAAGCCAGGACGTCGCGCGACGAACTGCGGCGGAAACTGGACGCCGCGAAGGCTCACGCCGAATCCCTCGAAAAAAGCATCGCCCGGAGAAACCCGGAACTGGAAATGGCGGAATCCGGATTCGCGGCCAGGATCGAAGCGGCCGGATTCGCCGATGAAACCCGGTTTCTGGCGGCTAGGCTAACCGCCGGGCAAAGGGACGAACTTTCCGCGAAAGCCAGGGAACTGGATGATCGCCTGACGGACCTCAAAGCCAGGCGGCAAGACCGGGAAACGCGCCTGGCCGCGGAAATCGCCAGGAATCTGACCGACCAGCCGCTCGAAGCGCTGGAAGCGCGACTCAGGGACGACGAGGCCGCGCTCAGGCAGTCGCGCGAAGCCCTTTCCGGTCTCCAGTACAGACTCAATGAAAACGCCGCCGCCAGGGAACGGATGAAAATCAGCCAGGCGGCCATCGAGGCCCGGCAAAAGGAATTCCGCCGCTGGGAAAACCTGCACGCCCTGATCGGTTCCGCCGACGGAAAGAAATACCGCAATTTCGCCCAGGGGCTGACCTTCGAGATGATGATCGGCCACGCCAACCGCCAACTGCGGAAAATGACCGACCGCTATCTGCTGATCCACGACGGCGCCGCGCCGCTGGAACTCAGCGTGATCGACGCCTGGCAGGCCGGCGAAATCCGCTCCACCAAGAACCTTTCCGGCGGCGAGTGCTTCATCGTCAGCCTGGCGCTGGCGCTGGGCCTTTCAAGGATGGCCAGCCGCAACGTGCGCGTGGACTCGCTGTTCCTCGACGAAGGCTTCGGCCTGCTCGACGAAGAAACCCTCGACACCGCGCTGGAGACCCTCGCGGAGCTGCGGCGGGACGGCAAGCTGATCGGCGTCATTTCGCACGTCCCGGCCCTCAAGGAACGCATCGCCGCCCAGATCGAAGTCGCGCCCCGTACCGGCGGCAGAAGCCACCTGTCCGGCCCCGGATGCCGCCGGGTCTGAAGCGCGGCGAAACCGGCAAGGAAGTTGACCGCGACGGGCGCGACGAACACGGCGAAAACCTCTGGAGCGTTATCGACTTGGCCTGTGTCGCCACAAGAACGCGATCATGCCTCGCCATCGCTTCCGGTGTAAAAAGGCGTTTTCATCGGGCGGTTGAATTTCCGGAAACGAATATTCGACGAACGAACCGGATTTTCCCTTTCCAGGGCTTTCGGTTTCATCGGCCCGGCCGAGAACAAATGCCCTTGCCCGAGGCGATCCCCCTCTCTTTTGCTGGAGAGGGGCTTGTGAGGAGGTGCGATTTTCCGTCGGTACGCGAAACGAACATCCCGACGAAAAACGCCCCCGTCTGGCTTACGCCCCCGTCTTCCCGGCGGATTCGGCGAAATGGGGGATTTCGTCGAAGTTCATGTAGCGGTATACCTCGGCCGCGCTGGCGTTGACCGCCTGGATACGCTCCATGTATTCGGCGACGGTCGGAATTCTGCCGAGCAGCGCGCACATCGCGGCCAGTTCGGCCGAACCCAGGAAGACCTGGGTGTCGATTCCCAGGCGGTTCGGGAAGTTGCGCGTCGAGGTCGAGATCGCGGTGCTTCCCTTGCGGATGTGCGCCTGGTTGCCCATGCACAGCGAACAGCCCGGCATTTCCATGCGCGCGCCGGCCTTGCCGAGTACGTTGTAATAGCCTTCCTCGGCAAGGACCAAGGCGTCCATTCGGGTCGGCGGGGCCATCCACAGGCGGGCCGGGAGATCGTTCTGGCCGGCGAGCACCTTGCCGGCGGCGCGGAAGTGGCCGATGTTGGTCATGCAGCTACCGATGAATACCTCGTCGATCGCGGCGCCGGCCACTTCGGACAGCGGCTTGACGTCGTCCGGGTCGTTCGGGCAGGCGAGGAGCGGCTCCCTGATGTCCGCGAGGTCGATTTCGAGCACCGCGGCGTATTCGGCGTCGGCGTCGGCCGCGAGGAGCCGCGGATCGGCGAGCCACGCTTCCATGGCTTCGACGCGGCGGGTGAGCGCATTGGCGTCTTGGTAGCCGCTGGCGATCAGCCATTTGAGCAGGGCGACGTTCGAGCGCAGGTATTCGATGACCGGCCCCTCGTTCAGTTTCACCGCGCAGGCGGCGGCGGAACGCTCGGCCGAGGCGTCGGTCAGCTCGAACGCCTGTTCGACCTTGAGATCCGGCAGGCCCTCGATTTCGAGGATGCGGCCGTTGAAGACGTTTTTCTTGCCCTTTTTCTCGACCGTCAGAAGGCCCTGCCTGATGGCGAAATACGGAATGGCGTTGACCAGGTCGCGCAGCGTGATGCCGGGCTGCATCCTGCCCTTGAAGCGCACCAGCACCGATTCGGGCATGTCCAGCGGCATGGCGCCGGTGGCGGCGGCGAAGGCCACCAGGCCGGAACCGGCCGAGAAGGAAACGCCGATCGGGAAGCGCGTGTGCGAATCGCCGCCGGTACCGACCGTATCGGGCAGGCACATGCGGTTGATCCAGCTATGCACGACGCCGTCGCCGGGACGCAGCGCGACACCGCCGCGCGCGGTGAAAAAGCCGCCCAGCGTGCGATGGGTCTTGACGTCGACCAGGCTCGGATACGGCGCGGTGTGGCAGAACGATTGCATGACGAGATCCGCCGAAAAGCCAAGGCAGGCGAGATCCTTCATTTCGTCGCGGGTCATCGGGCCGGTGGTGTCCTGCGAAGCCACCGTCGTCATTTTCGGCTCGCAATACGCGCCGGGACGGACGCCCTTGCCCGCCGGCAGACCGCAGGCGCGCCCGACGATCTTCTGCGCCAGGGTGTAGCCCCTGCCGGTATCGGCCGGCTCGCGCGGCATCCGGAACAGCGTCGCGGGCGGCAGGCCCAGCGCCTCGCGGGCGCGCGCCGTCAGGGCGCGGCCGACGATCAGCGGGATACGGCCGCCGGCGCGTACTTCGTCGAGAATGACCGGCGTTTTCAGCCGCGATTCGGCGATGACCTCGCCGTTCTTCAGGACGGTGACTCCGGAAGTCGCGGCGTCGACCCGAAGTTCGATCTCGTCGCCCATGTCCATTTTGGCGACGTCGATTTCGACCGGCAGCGCGCCGGCGTCCTCCATGGTGTTGAAGAAGATCGGAGCGATCTTGCCGCCGAGGCAGACGCCGCCGAAACGCTTGTTCGGCACGAAGGGGATGTCCTCGCCGGTCCACCACAGCACGGAGTTGGTCGCCGACTTGCGCGAGGAACCCGTGCCGACCACGTCGCCGACGTAAGCGACCCGGTTGCCCTTCTTCGTCAGCGCCTCGATTTTCCCGATCGGGCCGCGCACGCCGGGCTGTTCCGGTTCGATGCCCGGACGCGGGTTCTTCAGCATCGCCAGCGCGTGCAGCGGAATGTCCGGCCGCGTCGTGGCGTCGGTGGCGGGCGACAGGTCGTCGGTGTTGGTTTCGCCGCCGACCTTGAACACCGTCAGCTTCTGGCTGGCGGGAACTTCCGGGCGCGAGGTGAACCACTCGGCGTCGGCCCACGATCGCAGCACCGCCCCGGCGTTGGCGTTCCCCTTGTCGGCCAGCGCCTTGACCTCGTTGAAATAATCGAAGACGAGCAGCGTTTTCTTGAGCGCCTCCGCCGCCACCGCGCCGGTTTCGGCGTCGCCGAGCAAATCGACCAATGGCTTCACGTTGTAGCCGCCGAGCATGGTGCCCAGCAGCCCGACCGCCTCGACGCGGGAAATCAGCGGACACGACTCCTCGCCCCTGGCCACCCTGGCCAGGAATTCGGCCTTTACCTGGGCGGCTTCGTCGACGCCGGCCGGAACGCGATGGCTCATCAGTTCGACCAGGGCGCGCTCCTCGCCACGGGGCGGATTCTTCAACAGGCCGATCAATTCACGGGTCTGCCCCGCGCCGAGCGGCAGCGGCGGAATACCCAGGGCGGCGCGTTCAGCGACGTGTGCGCGATACGATTCCAGCATGAAAACGTCCTTTCAGAAAAATCGACGATGGAAAAGCCCGAAACTCCCGTGGCCATTCTAGCGCCGCGCCCAAGCCCCGCGTGGCGCGGCGGCCTGATATTATTTCAGCAGTTGGTGCGGATCACGCACGACAGCGGACGCGGCGAACGCGGCGGAAAACGAGAAACGAAAGGCGGAACGGAGTTCCCATCACGCCAGCAAAATCCGGTACTCGAAGCAGCGGCTGGAAACTCGCCAATGCCCGATTCCGGCCCTCGTCCTCCGCCGTTCATTCCAGCCGTTCGTTCCATTTATGAAATGGAACGATTTTTCACCGCTTCCGGCGCAGGCGGTTGTCGATGAACACATCCGAGCCGAGCAGGAAGAAGAGGAGCATTCCCTGGAAAACGCCGGTGATGGCGGCCGGCAGTTGCAGCGCGACCTGGGCCGCCTCGCCGCCGAGGTAGATCAGCGCCATCAGAAAACCGGCGAGGACGATGCCCAGCGCGTGCAGGCGGCCGAGATAGGCGACGATGATCGCGGCGAAACCGTAGCCGGGCGAAATGTTCGGGTTGAGCTGGCCGACCGGGCCGGCGATTTCGCCGACGCCGGCGATTCCCGCCGCCATGCCGGAAACGACGAGGCAGAACCATACCGTTTGCCGGGCCGAGAAGCCGGCATAGCGTGCCGCCGCCGGAGACAGCCCGCCGACCTCGATCTGGAAATGCAGGAAGCTCCGGGCGTTGAAGACCCAGAAAACGAACACGGCGAAAACGGCGATGAACAACGAGGTATTGACCCGCGAGCCTTCGATCAGGATGGAGAACAGCGCGCCGTCGCCGAACATGATCGACTGCGGAAAATTCATGCCCTCCGGGTCGCGCCACGGGCCGTGCACCATGTAGGCGAGGAGCAGGTTGGCGACGTAGGAGAGCATCAGCGTGGTCAGCGTCTCCTCGGCGTTGAAATGGGTCTTGAGGAGCGCCGGAATGGCGCCCCACAGCGCGCCGCCGATCGCGCCGGCGGCCACCATCGCCGGCAATATCCAGGCCGCGCCACTGCCGTCGCTGGCAATCGCCACCCAACCGCCGGCCAGCGCGCCGACGATCAGTTGCCCCTCGGCGCCGATGTTGTAGATGCGCGCCTTGAAGCCGATGGCCAGACCTTCCGCGATGAGAATCAGCGGACACGCCTTGAGCAGGAGTTCACTCCAGCCGTAGCCGCTGGAGAGCGGCTGCACGAAAAATACGTGAAAAGATTCGGCGACGGGCTTGCCGAGCACCCGGAACAGCAGCGAGCCGACGACCAGCGTCGCCGCCACGGCGATCAACGGTGCCGTCCAGCGCATCGCGCGCGACGGAACGGGACGGGGTTCGAGCAGGTGCATGGGCCAAAAAAAAGCGATCGAACACAAAGTTTAACCACGGCGGACACGATGGGCGCGGCGAAAGGCAAAAATCTTTTGGCTCTTGGGAAGCAAACACATCAGGGGGCACGAAACAACTTTAGCCGGGCCAAGTAAAGGTTGCCCTGTCGATGATTGAAACGGGACTCACACGCCTTGAGGGGGGACGCGAAGGTGTGACGGGCGATGGCGTTTGACTTCGCCCGTCGCCGTTTTTCAAAACTCCAGAAAGATTCGATTCCGTCGACATGGTTTGTTCCTTTGGCGAACTCATCGTTGCCGTGGCTGGCACGAAAGCGTTTGTCAAAGCCGATGTCCGCCAAGCCGTCATGGCCTCGCCGGATAATGCCTCGATGCCGGGTTTTGCCTGCCCGCGCTTGCCGCGCGCCACTGAGCCATGCGTTCCCCGGATGCGCAAGTAGACCGAGTTGACCGGGCGCACCGAAACACCGCTCAGGGTCGCGCTTTTGATAGCGGTTAGATCAAAAACAACATGGCGCACGATCAGCCGAAATTTCGCCTCGCTGATTCCGGAACGCCTGAAGTATCTGTTTTTGCATCCATTTCAGGAAGATAGCCCTCGTCCAATGTGGGTTGTCTCTCCAGGCCCCCTCTTTTTAACCACGAAGGACACGGAGAACACGGCGGGCGCGGCCGCCGGGATCAGGTTCGTTGCGCGGTGACGCTGTAGCTGAAATGACCCGACGCGGGATCGTCGAAGCGGCTCTCGGCCGTTTCGACGACGGGGCTGCCCAGGAACGGCAGCGCGCCTTTGGCGCTTCCTTGCAGGAGGACGTCCTGGGCGGCGTTGAAGCCGATCCAGTTCATTTCCCAGAATCCGAACAGCAGTTTTTTCAGGACGGTCAGCCTGGGGTCGAGCGGACTCAGGTTTTCGTTCAGGATGGCTTTGCGGACGTCCGACGGGTTGACCGGCACCCAGCCGTAGCCCGGCGAATAGAATTCGGCCCGGCAGTGCTGGGCGGCGTTGAGTTCGCCGCCGGCGCCCAGGCAGGCGAACAGGCGCGAGCCGTCGATGCGCAGGCCGAACACCGGACGCGCCGGAATGCCGATGGCGCGGCACAGGCCGACGAACAGCAGCGAGATTTCGACGCTCCGCCCCGCCAGGCGCCCGCTTTCGAGCTGGCCGGCGATGTTCGCGTGGTCGAGGGGGCGCGCCTGGGGATCGTAGACCGCGTTTTCGACGACCCAATCGTAGATGGCCTTGGCTTGCGCCAAGGGGTCCTTGATCCGCCCGATGGCCCGCTCGGCCGTGCGCCGCGCGATGCCGTCGGTGGGCATCGATCCGGTCGGCTGGAGGCAGCGGCGCAGGATTTCGCCGCGCTCGGCGGTCGCGCCGCGCCGGGTGATGTCGAAATGGCGGTCCTGGGTGGCGAACTGGCTGACGAGTTCCAGCCTCGGTTCGGCGACGCCCGCCGGCCAGTCCGCGTAAAAGACCTCCATGTCGGCGACCGGATCGCGGTAGATTCCCGCCGTTTCGAAATTGCCTTGCCAACGGTGGCCGAACGAGCGTTCCCAGGGCGTGTCGCGGTATTGCATCAGCGGCAGCCACAGACGCGCCCGGTCGTCGATGCCGTTGAGCGCCAGCGTCGCGCGGAGTTCGTAATTGCGCCATTGCGGCAGCGGCTCGTCGGGCAGGCTGATGGCGTTGCGCGGCGCGCTGGCCCGCGGCGTCTCCCCGGAATTCCGGCCGGCCGGCGCCGGCCGTTTTCCCGCCACGGGCCGGCCTGGCTTTTTCTGGACGGGTTGAACGGGTTGAACGGGTTTTGCCGCCGGCGCGACCGGCTTTCCGGCCGGCGCGGGCGTCGGCGCGGCCTGGGCCGGCGAGCCGGGCAGCATGGCCAGGACGGCGGACGCGGCGATGAATTGGCGTCGTTTCAAGCGATTCTCTTGCAGACGATGGAACCTTCCCGCCCGTGACGCGCGGGGGAACCGGATTGAACACTGGAAGCGGCCGGAGCGCGCGGCATGGCGCGGCCCGGCGACGGATCACCGGAAACTATAACACTTCGGCGGCATGATCGGCGAGGCGCGAGCGTTCGCCGCGCTGCAAGGTGACGTGGCCGGAGTGCGCCCAGTCCTTGAAGCGGTCGACGACGTAGGTGAGGCCGGAGCTGCCCTCGGTCAGGTAGGGCGTGTCGATCTGCGCGATGTTGCCCATGCACACCACCTTGGTGCCCGGCCCGGCGCGCGTGATCAGCGTTTTCATCTGCTTCGGCGTCAGGTTCTGCGCCTCGTCGATGATCAGGAACCTGGAAAGGAAAGTGCGTCCGCGCATGAAGTTCAGCGACTTGATCCTGATCCGGCCGCGGATCAGGTCGCGCGTCGCCGCGCGTCCCCATTCGCCGCCCTCGTGTCCGTCGGATTTGTTCAGCACTTCCAGGTTGTCCTCCAGCGCGCCCATCCACGGCCCCATTTTTTCCTCTTCCGAACCGGGCAGGAAGCCGATGTCCTCGCCGACCGGCACCGTCACGCGGGTCATGATGATTTCCGAGTAACGCTGGCCGTCGAGCACCTGGGTGAGTCCGGCGGCCAGCGCGAGCAGCGTCTTGCCGGTGCCGGCCTGACCGAGCAGGCTGACGAAATCGATCTCCGGATCCATCAGCAGGTTGAGCGCGAAATTCTGTTCGCGGTTGCGCGCGGTGATGCCCCAGACGTTGTTCCTGGGATGCGTGTAATCGACCAGCGTTTCGAAGCGCGCCGTCTTGCCGCCGACTTCCCGGACGATCGCCTGGAAGGGCGGGTCGCCCTCCTGGCAGAGGAATTCGTTGACCAGCAGATTCTGGCAAAGCGGTCCCTTGACGCGATACGACATGCGGCCTTCCCGCTTCCAGGATTCCATGCCCTGGCCGTGCTTTTCCCAGAAATCGCCCGGCAGCTCGCGCACGCCGCTGTACAGCAGGTCGATGTCCTCGATGACCTTGTCGTTGAAATAATCCTGCGCTTCCAGGTCCAGCGCGCGGGCCTTGATGCGCATGTTGATGTCCTTCGACACCAGGATGACCTGCCGCGCCGGGTGCAGGCGACGCAGGTAGACGACGACCGCCAGGATTTCATTGTCCGGCCTGGCCGCCGGCAGACCGGCCGGCAATTCGCCGGCGATGGCGTCGGTTTGCAGGAAGAGCCGGCCGCTGGCCAGTTTGCGCGACGGCGCGGTCAGCGGGATGCCGTCGCGGATGCCGTCTTCCCGGCTGCTGACGATCTCGTCGAGTGTGCGCGTGACCTGACGCGCGTTGCGCGCGACGTCGGACAATCCTTTCTTGTTGTTGTCCAGCTCTTCCAGGGTCTTCATCGGCAGGAACACGTCGTGTTCCTCGAAGCGGTAGACCGAGGTCGGATCGTGCAGCAGGACGTTGGTGTCCAGAACGAAGAGCTTGGCCGCCGGGGCGGGACGCTTTTTTTGCTTCGGCTTCGATGCGGATTTCAGGCCCATGAAAATCATCCCAGGAAAAATTGGATGTGGCGGGAGGTGGAAAACCCTTGGTCACGGAGTTCACGGAGAGCACGGAGAAAAACCATTCAAAAGATTTTTTGCCGGGTCTCCGTGTTTTCCGCGCCTTCCGTGGCCAACGCATTTTGCTTTTCTCCGCGAACTCCGTGGACATCACGCAGCGCCGGGCATCCCGCTTCCTTGAGCAGGTCGCAGAGCGCGATCAACGGCAGGCCGATCAGGGCGTTCGGGTCGTCGCCCCGCAGGCGGGCGATGAGGGCGATGCCGAGTCCCTCGGATTTCGCCGCGCCGGCGCAGCCGTAGGGCTGTTCCCGGCGCAGATAGTCCTCGATTTCCCCGTCGCCCAGGTCGCGGAACGTCACCAGCGTCGGGACGCCGCGCACCCGCGCCCGCCCGGCGCGGGCGTCGAGCAGGCACAGTCCGGTGAAGAAATTGACCGTCCTGCCGCGCATCGCGCGCAATTGCCCGACCGCGTTCTCGTGCGTTCCCGGCTTGCCGTAGACCCGGCCGTCCAGGATGGCGACCTGGTCGCTGCCGACGATCAGGGCATCCGGAAACAGCGGGGCGACGGCGCGCGCCTTGGCCTCGGAGAGCCTCAGCGCGGTGTCCTCTGGGGTTTCGCGCGGCAGCGGCGTTTCGTCGACGCGGGGATCGGCCGTCTCGAAAGGAATTCCGAGCCGGCCGAGCAGCTCGCGGCGGAACGGCGAAGTCGAGGCCAGGACGAGTCGTCTGCGAGTCACGGAAAAATCGGCGAAAACCGCCGCGCGTTCGCGGCGTGGAACCAAAGGGAGAAAAAAATGGGAAAAATCCAGAGAGTTGCGTGAGCGCCCCCGGTGCGGCGGCTTTGACTTCGGCGAGCAGAAATAATATCATGCGCGCCTTATGTCGCAACGGGTCGTCATTGACAGCGTGGCTTTCGCGCGGGAGGGCGGTTTGCTGCAAGGCAAGTTGCCGGTGGGCGATCTGGCGCGAACGCTCGATATGTTGGCCGGTTCGGAGGGCGATCTCGTTTATCGCGTCGAGGGGCGGTTGGGGCCGCGCGACAGGCCGCAGCTGCTCCTGGAAATCGATGGCGGGTTGTCCGTGCGTTGCCAGCGTTGCCTCGATGGAATCGATTATCCGGTCAGGATTCGCGGTGTGCTGGAACTGGTCGGGAACGAAGAGGAATTGACGCAGGAGGAAATCGAGGACGATTCGAAGGATTTCCTCACGGCGCAAAAAGAACTCGATGTCATGGCGTTGATCGAGGACGAAATCATCCTTGATCTTCCCGTGGCGCCGCGTCATGAAAGTTGCGCGTTGCCGGACGCGGGTAGGTGGTTGGAAAGGGTTCCCCCAGAGGGAACTTCCCCCTTTTCCATACTGAAGGGCCTGCGGGGCAAGGCGCGGTAAATTTGATGAATGGAGTAGAAATCATGGCTGTCCAGCAGAACAAGAAATCCCCGTCCAAGCGCGACATGCGCCGCGCCCACGATTTTCTGACCAACCCGCCGCTGGCCATCGAGCCGACGACCGGCGAGGTCCATCTGCGCCACCACGTCAGCCCGACGGGCTACTATCGTGGCAAAAAAGTCGTCAAAGGCTCCGCCGAGTAGGATTCCGGAACCAGGCAGGCTGTATCCCGCGAGGGAGCCGGCCTGCCTTTTCTTTGCCTGTATCCAATGACTGTCACTGTCGCCATCGACTGCATGGGCGGGGATCATGGCCCCGAGGTCACCGTGCGGGCCGCGCTGGAGTTCGTGCGCAAACAGGATGACGTTCGCGCCATCCTGGTGGGCGTCGACGAAAAAATCCGTCCCCTCCTGGGAGGCGTGGTCGAACCGCGTCTTACGCTCCGGCACGCCAGCGAGGTAGTATCCATGGACGAATCCCCGGCGCTCGCCATCCGCGCGAAGAAGGATTCTTCCATGCGCGTGGCGCTCGATGCCGTCAGGAACGGCGAGGCCGACGCCTGCGTGTCGGCGGGCAACACCGGCGCCCTGATGGCCATTTCGCGCTTCGTCCTCAAGATGCTGCCGGGAATCGACCGGCCGGCGATCTGCACCGTGCTGCCGACCATGTCCGGCCACGTCCATGTGCTCGACCTGGGCGCCAACGTCGATTGTTCCCCGGAACACCTGTTGCAGTTCGCCATCATGGGCGTTTCGCTGGTCGGCGCGATCGAGCACAGGGAACGCCCGGGCGTGGGCCTGCTCAATATCGGCGAGGAAGACATCAAGGGCAACGACGTGGTCAAGCGCGCGGCGGAGCTGTTGAAGGATTCGGGCCTCAATTTCGTGGGCAACGTGGAAGGCGACGGTTTGTACCGGGGCGAGGCCGACGTGGTCGTCTGCGACGGTTTCGTCGGCAACGTGGCGCTCAAGGCTTCCGAGGGACTGGCGCAGATGCTGGCGGTTTCGCTGCGCCAAGAATTCGACCGCAACCTGCTGACCCGGCTCGCCGCGCTGATTTCGCGGCCCGTCATCGGGCGTTTCAAGCGCCGCTTCGATCCCCGCCGTTACAACGGCGCCGGCTTGCTGGGGCTGTGCGGCATCGTGGTGAAAAGCCACGGAGCCGCCGACGCCTTTGCTTTCGGTCACGCGCTCGATTACGCGGCGGATGCCGCGCGAACCGGCGTCCTGGAGAGCATTTCCCGGCGCATCGCCCAACTGGCGCCCCAACGGCCGGTTGCGGAGGTGGCCTGATGCACGCCCGTATCGCGGGCGTCGGCGCCTGCCTGCCGGGATCGCCCGTCGGCAACGGCGATCTCGTCCGGCGCGGCGTCGATACGACCGACGAGTGGATCGCCGCCCGCACCGGAATCCGGGCGCGCCATCTGGCGGGTGAAGGCGACACGACTTCCGGCCTGGCGTTCGAGGCCAGCCGCCGCGCGCTCGATGCCGCGGGCATGGCGGCCTCCGAACTCGACCTGATCGTCGTGGCCACGACCACGCCCGATTTCATCTTTCCGGGCACGGCGTGCCTTCTGCAAGGCCGGCTCGGCAACGTCGGCGCCATGGCCTTCGACGTGCAGGCGGTCTGCGGCGGTTTCGTATACGCGCTCATCGTCGCCGAAAAATTCATCCGCTCCGGCAGCCATAAGAAGGCGCTGGTCGTCGGGGCGGACATCGTCTCGCGCATCCTGGACTGGCGGGACCGCGCCACCTGCGTGCTGTTCGGCGACGGCGCGGGAGCCGTCGTTCTCGGCGCGGCCGATTCGCCCGGAATCCTGTCCTCGGCGGCGCACGCCGACGGCTCGTGGCACGGCATCCTTGCCGCCGCGGGGCAGGCGCGCGGCGGGCGGATCGTCGGCGATCCCTTCGTGCGCATGGACGGGCAGGCCGTCTTCAAGCTCGCCGTGCGCGCGCTGTCCGAAATCGCTTCCGAATGCTGCGAAAGCGCGGGCATTCCGCCGTCCGGGATCGACTGGCTGATTCCGCATCAGGCCAACGTTCGCATCATCGAATCGACGGCCAAAAAGCTCGGTCTGACGATGGACAAGGTGGTGGTGACGGTGGATCATCACGGTAACACCTCGGCGGCGTCCGTTCCGCTGGCGCTGGACGCAGCGATCCGCGACGGGCGCGTCCGGCGCGGACAGAAAATCCTGCTCGAAGGCGTCGGCGCCGGAGTCACCTGGGGCGCCGTGCTGCTCGAATTCTAGAAGGAGAAAACAAATGGCTTTCGCTTTCGTGTTTCCGGGGCAGGGATCCCAGTCGGTCGGGATGATGGGGGCGTATGGCGACTTGGCGGTGGTGCTCTCCACCTTCGACGAAGCGTCCGAGACGCTGAATCAGGATTTGTGGCAGCTCGCCGCCGAGGGGCCGGCGGAATCGCTGGCCCAGACCGTCAACACGCAGCCCCTGATGTTGACCGCCGCCATCGCGGCCTACCGGCTGTGGCTGGAAAAGGGCGGCCGCCCGCCCTCGATGGTGGCCGGGCACAGCCTCGGCGAATATTCGGCTCTGGTCGCCGCCGGCGTCCTCGATTTCAGGGATGCCGTGCCGCTGGTGCGCCTGCGCGCGACCGCCATGCAGGAAGCCGTTCCGGCCGGGGTCGGCGCGATGGCGGCGATTCTCAACCTGGACGATGGCGAGATCCGCGCGGCCTGCGCCGAGGCCGTGGCCGAAACCGGCGAAGGAGAAGTCGCCGAGCCGGTCAATTTCAACGCGCCCGAACAGACCGTCATCGCCGGCAGCAAGGCCGCCATCGAGCGCGCCTGCCGGGGCTGCAAGTCGCGTGGCGCGAAGCGCGCCGTGCTGCTGCCGGTTTCCGCCCCCTTCCATTCCTCGCTGATCCGTCCGGCGGCGGACAGGCTGGCGGCGCGGCTGGCCGAACTGGAGTTCAGGACGCCGGTCATCCCGGTCGTCAACAACGTGGACGTCGCCATCGAAACGGATCCGGCGAGGATCAAGGACGCGCTGGTCCGCCAGACCTATTCGCCCGTGCGCTGGGTCGAAACCGTCCGGAAGATCGCCGCCGCGGGCATCACCGACATCGCGGAATGCGGGCCGGGCAAGGTGCTCGCGGGCCTCGTCAGGCGTTGCGCCGACGGCCTCAACGGAATCGCCCTGTGCGATGCCGCTTCGATCGAAGCCAACCTCAACCTGGAGTAATTCATGTATCTGAAAGACAAGGTAGCACTCGTCACCGGAGCCGCGCAGGGCATCGGCGCGGCGATCGTCCGCGAACTCGGCCGCCACGGCGCGACGGTCATCGGCACCGACATCAACGAAAAGAACGCGCGGCGCATCGACGCGGCGCTGGCCGAGGCGGAAATTCCGGGGCGCGGCATCGTCATGGACGTGCGCGACCCGGAGCAGATCGACGCGGGAATCGCGCTCGCCGAAAAGGAATACGGCGGAATCTACGCGCTGGTCAACAACGCGGGGATCACGCGCGACAACCTGGCGATGCGCATGAAGGACGAAGAATGGGACGCGGTGCTCGACACCAATCTCAAGGCCGTCTTCCGCCTGTGCCGCGCGGCGATGCGCGGAATGATGAAAGCGCGCAATGGGCGCATCGTCAACATCGCGTCGGTGGTCGGTTATGCCGGCAACGCCGGGCAGGCCAACTACTGCGCCTCGAAGGCGGGCGTGGCCGGCATGTCGCGCGCGCTGGCGCGCGAGCTGGGCAGCCGGAACATCACCGTCAACTGCGTCGCGCCCGGCTTCATCGATACCGACATGACCCGCGTGCTGGACGAAAAGCAGCGCGCGGCGATGATCGTCAACGTGCCGCTCGGCCGGCTCGGCCAGCCCGAGGACGTCGCGGCGGCGGTGGCCTTCCTGGCCTCGCCGGGCGGCGCTTACATTTCCGGCGCGACGATCCACGTCAACGGCGGCATGTACATGGGTTAAGCCCGCGAGGGCGGCGGGCGGCCGGTTCGCCCGCCGGGCGTTTGGTACGAACCGGCCAGTTTGTTAAAATTGATGGGCTTTGTTTTACATCTGAACCTTTACAAGGAGTCCCTAATGGAAAATATCGAACAACGGGTCAAGAAGATCGTCGCTGAACAGCTTGGCGTGAATGAAGCCGATATCAAGAACGAATCTTCATTCGTCGACGATCTCGGCGCGGATTCATTGGATACCGTCGAGCTGGTCATGGCCCTGGAGGAAGAATTCGAATGCGAGATTCCGGACGACGAAGCCGAAAAAATCACCAACGTCCAGCAAGCCATCGACTACATCGTCGGCCACCAGAAGTAATTTCCCGATAGAACGCCCGTGGCGGAAGCGTCCGGCCCACGGGCGTTTTGTTTGTCCGCCCTTTCATCGGGAAACCAGCCACGACGAACACGGCGAAAGACAGGGATGTCTCCGGAACGCGGTTCGCCCACCGGGTGAAAGGGCGCGAGGTTTTGAGGCCACGCCTCTCGCCGTGTCCGCCGCGTCGCCGTGGTTTGGATTTTTCCCTTGAGGGGTCTACCCTTCAGGTTTACCCTTTGGGGCTTTTTCCTTTGGGGTTTTTTCCTCTTTCCGGGAGAACGAATTGACACGCCGCAGAGTCGTCATCACAGGTCTTGGCATCGTCTCGCCCGTCGGCAGCGCCGTCGACGAGGCGTGGCAAGGTCTATTGGCCGGCCGTTCGGGGATCGGCCCGATCACGTATTTCGACGCCACGCCGTTTCCGGTTCGCATCGCCGGCGAAGTGAAAGGTTTCGACGTCACGCAGTACCTGCCGGCGCGGGACGCGCGGCGCATGGACAAATTCATCCATTACGGCATGGCGGCGGGAATCCAGGCGATCCGGGACGCCGGCCTCGAAGCGCATCCGGCCGACGCGGAGCGGATCGGCATCTCCATCGGTTCGGGAATCGGCGGCCTGCCGATGATCGAGGCGGCGCGCGACGAATTCGTGGCTTCCGGGCCGCGCAGGATTTCGCCGTTCTTCGTGCCAGGGTCGATCATCAACATGATCGCGGGCAACCTGTCGATCCTCTACGGCTACAAGGGGCCGAACCTCGCCATGGTCAGCGCCTGCTCCACGGGCACGCACAGCATCGGCGACGCAGCGCGGCTGATCGAATACGGCGACGCGGACGTGATGATCGCCGGCGGGGCCGAATCCACGGTTTCGCCGCTCGGTCTGGGCGGTTTCTGCGCGGCGCGCGCCCTGTCGACGCGCAACGACGATCCACAAACCGCCAGCCGTCCCTGGGACAAAGACCGCGACGGTTTCGTTCTCTCCGAGGGCGCTGGCGTGGTGGCGCTCGAAGAATATGAGCGCGCGCGCGCGCGCGGCGCCCGGATCTACGCCGAACTCGCCGGCTTCGGCATGAGCGCCGACGCCCACCACATGACCGCGCCCTGCGAGGACGGCGAAGGCGCCGCGCGCTGCATGGCCAACGCCCTGAAAAACGCGCGGGTCAACCTCGACGAAGTGCAGTATCTCAACGCGCACGGCACCTCGACGCCGGCGGGCGACCTCGCCGAAACGATCGCCATCAAGCGCGCGTTCGGCGAACACGCGAAAAAGCTGGTCGTCAACTCGACCAAGTCGATGACCGGCCACCTGCTGGGCGCGGCGGGCGGCATCGAGGCCGTGTTCTCAGTGCTGGCCCTCTATCATCAGGTTTCGCCGCCGACCATCAACATTTTCAACCAGGACGAAGCCTGCGACCTCGACTACTGCGCCAACGAGGCGCGGCGGATGAAGATCGACGTGGCCATCTCCAATTCCTTCGGATTCGGCGGCACCAACGTCTCCGCCGTTTTCCGGCGCGTCTAGGCGTATCGCCGGGCGGTGCGCTTTCCGGTTTTCATCGGGCTGCGCCGCTCGAAACTCCTCGCCGGCGCGCTCTGCGCCATGCACGGCGCGGCCGCGTGCGTTTTTCTCCGGATGCCGTGGCCGCCGCCGGCGCGGATCGGGCTGCTGGCGATCCTGGCGGTCTCGCTCTGGCGCGCCCTTCGCCCGCCGCGCGTGACCGCCCTGCGCCTTCGGGAAAACGGCGCGCTCGAATGTCTCCTGCCGGACGGGACGGATCGCCCGGCCCATCCGCTTCCCGACACCGCCGTTTTCCCCTGCCTGGTGGTGTTGCGCCTCGAAATCGAAGGCGAAAAAGGAACGCTTTCCCTGCCGCTTTTCCCGGATCACATGCCGCGCGAGGAATTCCGTCTCCTGCGCCTGTGGCTGCGCTGGAACGCGGGCGAAAAGCCTTGACCGCGGCGGGCACGGCGGAAAGCGGACGCAAAAACCATTCCCATGAAAAAATCCCCATCGCGCCGGCCGCGCTCGCCGTGGTCATCAAAGGAGTTCCTGTATCGCCTCCTCTCCCCCAAGCCTTCTCCCCTTGCGGGAAAGCGTGGCGCGAAGCGCCGGGAGAGGCGGAAATCGCGCAAGGCCAAGCCCTTTGTTTTCTGGCCGGATTGGCGCGTTTTCGGCTTGAGCGCGTATATTTACGCAAAAATCATTCAAAATCAGCGTGCAACGCGTGATGGGAACGCCTTGGATCGTCACGGGGCCAAAGCCCACCGCGATGACGGAAGCGGACGAGGGGACGGCCCACGCGAAACCCCCGCGCGGGCCGGGATCGGAAAGGCCCCGCCTCTCGCCGTATCCACCGTGGTTTAACCTTTCTTGGCCGTTCATGGACATCCTCAAGCTCCGCTCCTTCGTCATGGTCGCCCGGCTCGGCCACCTGACGCGCGCGGCCGAACGCCTTTTCCTCACGCAGCCCGCGGTCACGGCCCACATCAAGGCCATCGAGCAGGAACTCGGCATCGCCCTGTTCGACCGCGCTCCGGGCAGGATCACCCTGACGCGCCACGGCGAACTGCTGTTGCCGGAGGCGGAGCACGTGCTCGCCGTATTCGAGGGATTTTCCGCCAAGGCGCGGCAGATCAAGGGCGAAATATCGGGCAACGCGCTCATCGCCACCGTGGACGATTCCGACTTTCTGCGCCTCGGCGAGCTGCTCTACGGCCTGCGCGCCTCCCTGCCGCTGCTCCAGTTCAGGACGCGGCTGGTGCCGGCCGACGACGTGGTCGACGGCATCCTGAACGGCGATTTCGACGCCGGATTCCACATCGGCAACATCGACCATCCGGACATCGGCCTGCCGCCGCTGCGCAGCATCGCCTATCTCGCGGCGGGGCCGGCCTCGTTTGCCGAGCGCCTTTCGCGCGCGGGCTGGAAGGACGTCGCCGAAATGCCCTGGGTCGCGCCGCCGGAACGCTCGCACGTGCGCGGCCTGTTCGCCCAGCACGGCGTGCGCCCCAACGAAATCGTTGAATGCGACCAGATCTCCGCCATGCTCGACCTGGTGCGTTCGGGACTCGGCATGGGTTTGCTGCGCGAAGACGTGGCGCTCGGCGCCGTCGAAAAGGGCGAAGTGGCGTTGTGGCCGCACGGCCGCGCCGAAGGCCGTCTCGCCTTCGTCTATCGCCTGAGCGCCGAACACGATCCATCGGTCGTCGGCATGCCTTTCTGTCCTGCGCGAGCACTGGCGGATCTGACGGCCCACCCGGCGAGAACCGGGTAGAGCGTTTTTGAATAAAACCCTGCCGATTTCTGTCATTTCCGTTGCTTCTTGCCGTGGTTATCCGTTCCGCGACAGCGCGGATTTCCACTCTTCGCGCCTGTGCAGGATCATGGCGCACGTTTCTCCGTTTTTGGATCAGACTTCGAGCGTGGTTCTTACGCTGAAACGGCCGTCGTTTACCGAGGCGATGTCCTGGCGCTTCACGGAAAACACGGTCACGCCCGGCTTTTGAGGGCGGCTCCTTTCGATACGGACGGCCAGCCACTCGCCAATCGCGCCTCCGGCGGCTCCCGTCAGGCTTCCCTTGAGAGCCGCTCCGACATAACTGCCGGAGGTCAGGCCAAAGATGGAAGTCACGATGACGAGCGCGACGACGACACCGATGGCCGTTCCCATCATGACCAGGTTCTGGCTCGTCTGCGTCAGGCAGAAACGTTCGCTCGTCAGGCGGGCCTTGCCCGGCTTCAACGCCCCGCCGCCGAGCCTGTAGTTCGCGGAACTTTCCATGACCACGGTTGCGGGATTGTCGTCCATCGCATCATTTCCTTTCGTTTTTTTGTTTCGTTCACGGGATCATTCGAGACCCGTGGTATCCATTATTTCCTCCTTGCCTTCGCTCGCCCTGCTTGCCCGCTTCAGGCGCGAGACCTCGCGCTTCAGCCTGAAGACCTTGCCGCACAGCGCCAGCACGCCGAGCAGCATTCCGGCGGCGAAGAAGGCGAACGCGACGATGATGAGCGGGGCCGGCCGAGAGACATCGAAGAAGAAACGAATGTTGACCGGTTCCGTGTTCTTCAGCGCGAAGGCCAGAAGAAACAGGAAGATGAATGCCCGGCAGTACCACAATAACGTATGCATCGACTGCGTCCTCCCGAAAGAAAAGGGCGGCAAGACCCCTTGCCGCCCGCTTGTCATTCAAATACTTTCGTCATTCAGACCGCGTCGCCCGACTTGTCGACGCGCTCCCGCAATTCCTTGCCAGCCTTGAAATGCGGGACCCATTTTTCCGGAACGCGAACCTTGTCGCCGGATTTCGGGTTGCGACCGACGCGCGGCGGGCGGTAGTTCAGCGAAAAGCTGCCGAATCCCCGGATCTCGACACGATCGCCCTTGACCAGCGCCGCGGACAGGGCGTCGAGAATCGTCTTGACCGCGAAATCGGCGTCTTTCGTGACCAGTTGCGGAAAACGCTCGGCCAGCCGCACGATCAAATCTGACTTGGTCATGCGTGCGCCTTATTGCTGGCTGTTCAACTTGGCTTTCAGCAAGGCGCCCAGATTGGTCGTGCCCGAACTGACGCTGCTTTCGGCGGACAGCTTTTGCAGGGCGTCGTGCTGCTCGGCTTGATCCTTGGCCTTGACCGACAGGTTGATCGAGCGCGTCTTGCGGTCGATGTTGATGATCATCGCCTCGACTTCGTCGCCTTCCTTGTAGACCTTGGTCAGGTCGTCGATGCGGTCGCGCGAGGCCTCGGAGGCGCGCAGGTAGCCTTCCATGTCGCCTTCGAGCAGGATCACGGCGCCGCGCGCGTCGACCGACTTGACGGTGCCCTTGACGATGGCGTTCTTTTCGTGCGTGGCGATGAAGCTGGTGTAGGGATCGCCGTCGATCTGCTTGATGCCCAGCGAGATGCGCTCCTTCTCGGTGTCGATGGCCAGCACCACGGCCTCGACCTCGTCGCCTTTCTTGAAGTTGCGGATGGCTTCCTCGCCCGGAATCGACCACGACAGGTCGGAGAGGTGCACCAGCCCGTCGATGCCGCCCGGCAGGCCGATGAACACGCCGAAGTCGGTGATCGACTTGATGGCGCCTTTCACCTTGTCGCCCTTCTTGTGGTTCATGGCGAAATCGTCCCACGGATTGGCCACGCACTGTTTCATGCCAAGCGAGATGCGGCGGCGCTCCTCGTCGATTTCCAGGATCATGACCTCGACTTCGTCGCCCAGCTGGACGACCTTCGACGGATGCACGTTCTTGTTCGTCCAGTCCATTTCCGAGACGTGCACCAGACCCTCGATGCCCTGCTCGATCTCGATGAAGGCGCCGTAGTCGGTCAGGTTGGTGACCTTGCCGAACAGGCGGGTGCCCTGCGGGTAGCGGCGGGAGATGCCGACCCACGGATCCTCGCCGAGCTGTTTGAGGCCCAGCGAGACGCGGTTCTTGTCCTGGTCGAACTTGAGGATGATGGCCTCCACTTCGTCGCCCACGGCCAGCACCTCGGACGGATGGCGGACGCGCCGCCACGCCAGGTCGGTGATGTGCAGCAGACCGTCGATGCCGCCGAGATCGACGAAGGCGCCGTAGTCGGTGATGTTCTTGACGACGCCCTTGATGACGCTGCCTTCCTTGAGGTTGGCCAAGAGCGCCTCGCGCTCCTCGCCCACGGTGGCTTCGAGCACGGCGCGGCGTGAGACGACGACGTTGTTGCGCTTGCGGTCGAGCTTGATGACCTTGAATTCGAAGGTCTTGCCCTCGTAGGGCGCGGTGTCCTTGACGGGGCGCATATCTACCAGCGAACCCGGCAGGAAGGCGCGCACGCTGTTGGTCATGACGGTAAGGCCGCCCTTGACCTTGCCGGTGATCGTGCCGGTGACGAGCGAGCCGTCGTTGAGGGCCATTTCCAGCGTGTTCCAGGCGGCGACGCGCTTGGCGCGCTCGCGGGAGAGCCGGGTTTCGCCGAAACCGTTCTCCAGTTGTTCGATGGCGACCTGGACGAAATCGCCGGCCGCGACTTCGAGTTCGCCGGTGTCGTTGAGAAATTCCTCCCGGTCGATATAGCTCTCGGATTTAAGCCCCGCGTTGACGACCACGAAATTCTGGTCGACGCGCACGACCTGCGCCGTGATGACTTCGCCCTGGCGCATTTCCTGGCGGTTGAGACTGGCCTCGAAGAGGTCGGCAAAACTTTCCTGCATGATGGGATTGGCTGACATAAGAGAATGTGGAGAAGATGTTACCGCGTGACGCGGATCGGGTTGAGTTGAACCACGCCGCCGACACGGAGAAAAGAGAATCCATCCCGGCGACACCAAGGGGAGCCGACGCTGCCGCGGCGTTCCCGATTGCTAACCGGCCGCCCTACTCCACGCCAGGACCCTCGCCACGGTTTCTTCGATGGACAGGTCCGTCGTATCGAGCAGGTAAGCCCCTTCGCTTTGCCGCAACGGCGCCACGCCGCGTTGACTGTCCCGCAGATCACGCTCGCGCAGGTCCAGCGAAAGGAGCGTGATGTTAGCAGCGATTCCTTTTTCGATCAACTGCTTATAGCGTCTTTGCGCGCGTGTCTCGACGCTCGCCGTGAGAAAAATCCTGGTTCGCGCGTCGGGGAAAACGACCGAGGCCATGTCCCGGCCGTCCGCCACCAGTCCCGGCGCGCGGCGGAACAGCCGCTGCCGGAACAGGAGCGCCCGGCGCACCGCCGGCAGGGCGGCGATGCGCGAAGCGCCGGCGGAAATGTCCTCGTGACGGATGGCCTCGCCTACCTCCTCGCCGGCGAGGCGGATCGATTTCTCGCCGAACACGGCGTCGAGTTCCGCCGCGACCCTCGCCACGCCCGCCTCGTCATCCCAGGAAACGCCGGCGCGCCGTGCGGCCAGCGCCGCGAGCCGGTAGATGGCGCCCGAATCGAGATAATGCCAGCCAAGTTCCGCGGCCACCCGCGCGGCGATCGTCCCCTTGCCCGACGCCGACGGCCCGTCGATGGCGATCACCGGCGCGGCTTGCGTCACTTCGGCAAGGCGCGCGAAATATCCGGGAAAGGTCTTGCTCACGCATCCCGGATCGTTGATGCGCACCGGAATGCCGCGCGAGGCGAGCGAAAAGCACATGGCGATCCGGTGATCGTCGTGGGTGTCGATGCCTCGATGGGGCGAGACGAGGAACGCAGGCGGCGTCACCCGCAGGGCATCCCCGCTTTCATCCACGGCGGCGCCGAGCTGGCGCAAACCGCCGGCCATCGCGGCGATGCGGTCGGTTTCCTTCACGCGCCAGCTGGCGATGTTTTTCAGCGTCGTCGGCCCGGAGGCGAACAGCGCCACGGCCGCCAGCGTCATCGCCGCGTCGGGGATCGCGCCGCAATCGATCTCGATGCCGCGCAATTTGCCTTCCTCCGGCGCGCCGGCCTCGATCCAGTCCGGCCCCATCACGATGCGCGCGCCCATCCGCGCGAGCGCGCCGGCGAAGCGCACGTCGCCCTGGACGGAATTTTCCCCGACGCCCGAAACGCGCACCGGACCGCCGCCGATCGCTCCGAGCGCCAGGAAATACGAGGCCGACGAGGCGTCGCCCTCGACGTGGAACACCCCCGGCGAGCGGTAGACGCTGCCCGCCGGCACGACGAAACACCGCTCTCCGCGCCGTTCGACCGGCACGCCGAAGCGTTCCATCATGGACAGCGTGATTTCGACGTAAGGCCTGGAAATCAGCTCGCCGACGACCTCGACGGCCGTTTCCGCGCCGGTCAACGGCAGCGCCATCAGGAGGCCCGACAGAAACTGGCTCGACACGTCGCCGCGGACGCGCACGAGACCGCCGGAGCGGATCGCCGCCGCGCCGATGGCCAGCGGCGGATAGCCGGCCTCGCCCAGGTACGCGATCTCCGCGCCGAGCTGGCGCAAGGCATCGACGAGATCGCCGATCGGCCGCTCGTGCATGCGCGGCGCGCCGGACAGGCGGTAATCGCCGCCCGCGAAGGCCAGCGCGGCGGTCAGCGAACGAAACGCCGTCCCGGAATTACCGAGGAAAAGATCGGCCCGCCCGACCGGGAAACCGCCCCCAACACCTTCCACGCGCCAGTCGTCGCCGCCGAGCGGCGTCATTTCCACGCCAAGCCGGCCCAGGGCCTCGCGCATCCGCGAGGTATCGTCGGATTCGAGCAGCCCGCGAATCTCGGTGCCGCCCCCGGCCAGCGCGGCCAGCAGCAGCGCCCGGTTGGAGATGCTCTTCGAGCCGGGCAGGCGGACGATTCCCCGCGCGGACAGGATTTCCGGCAGGTCGATGAATTCCGGTGTGTTCATGAGATGGTGGGAAGTGAAACGTGAAAAGTGAAATGTGAAAAAAGATCAAGGCTCTCGGGTAAAAAATTACCCAGCGGGAAAGGCAGGATTCCGGATTCGCCCGTCATCGTCAGCCATTTCGTCCGCAAAACGACCGAGAGCCGAAACGAACGAATCGATCGCCGCCCCTTTCGTTGTCCCGTGAATTTCGCGGCGATCGCGCCTTGCCGTCCTTTCCCGGATCATTGGCTCGGCGCGACGAAACCCGGTCACGGCAATGGGTAGCGGCCATTTTGTATCTCATTCGAGACTTTTGCAAGGCGCCGTAACGTGCCAATCCATTTTGCGCGCGTGTTGGTTAAAAAAGCAGAGAGAACACCAAGGGGATTGTAATCCGAGGGCGAGACAGGGCCGTTGGGAGTAGTACCGATCGAGGCAGTCGGGCCGTTGGCGGTTGAAGGCGGGGAGGGGCACGGAGGGTGAGAGTCTGTCCGCGCGCGCCGTCGTAAAGGCGTGTGGCGCAGTCCCGGGCATCATGGATAATGTGCCCGGTGGTTCGCGCCGTGGTGGGAAAAGGGTCAATTTCGGCGAGAGGAGCAAACCGAAAGGTCAGCCGTGAAGTAGGGTTTAACAGGATGAAAATGAGCGTCGGCGACTGGTTCAAGATCTACGTCAAGCCCGACACCACTCTCTACGGCGGCGCTGGAGGAACGGGCGGAACGAACGGCAACGGCGACTTTTTCGCCTACCTCGACTCCGGCGAAGATGCCCGGCTCGAAGCCCTCGAAGCCGAACACCGGCGCATCACCCAAATGTCACCAAGGGCAGTGGCGCGAGTAATGGCGAAAGATGGAGGATGGCGGCGTAAGAGAGATGGCTGATTCCGAGGCATGGCTCTACTATGATGACAGGAGGAAAAGTAAATATCCCCGACCTCTTTTGACCTGGACCACTTTAAATTGCATGGAGAAAAATGAAATTCGACACAGGAAAATTGGAATTCAAGACGCCCTATCTCTGGGGCTTGTTTATTGCTTGGGTCGCCTGGGGACAATTCGTCACGTACTGCGTCATGTACGACCATATCCCGCCATTCATTCTCAATATGGCCAATTCCGTCGCAAGCTCCGTTCCTTCGATCATTCGGTTGAACAGCAAGCATGACCATTACGTCCTCGGGGTTTTTCTCGCACAGCGTATCGTCGCGCTGGCCATGCTCTCGATGCCGCTGCTGTTCATCCTCTTATTGTTGGCTGATGTGAGAGAAAGCATTAGCGGGATCAGAAGAAAAAGAAAGGGATTGATAGGCATGGCGTTATTTATATCCGTTGGCCTTGGTGTATTCCTTCTCAGTTTTTGAATAAGAGGACCGGGAAGAATTTTTCATACCAGCATCTTTGCTTTTTCGTTTTTGTCATCGTCGATGGTTTATCTTTCGGCTTATGCATTCAGATTGTTTTTGGCACTGATTAACAAACCTTGATTGGAGAAAGCTATGAGTGTCGCCGCACTTGGAAACTTGGTCAGGAAATATGACGACGCAGTCCACGCCGGAGCCGATGTATGGGGCAAATACGACAAGGGGAATTCGGTTATCGAATCGCTCAAAAAGTGGTTGCAAGGTAATGAACCTGGCAGGATTGGTGGCGGAATTCGGTGCGGGAACCGTCGCTGGCGTTCTTGTCGTCGGAGGGGCGTTGGCCATAGGAGCATCACCGGGCATCACGGCTGTCATGGGATTTGGGCCGGAGTACTGGCGAAAGAGCTTTACGACGAAATTCATGACAAAGGTTTCCGTGATTGGTTTTTTGACCAAGACCCAGTCACTCCGCCTTACGGTTTTCCCAAATAAATCCCTATCTCCCTTGGCTAAAAGGATCTAGACTCGACACCGTCACCAATGCCCTCTACGACAACGCCCGCAAATGGCGTCAGCCCGTCGCCCCCTTGGCGCTCGACCTCGACGGCGACGGCGTGTTCGACTCATCCGACGCAATCGATCCACGGCAGCCTGGTACTCTCCACGCGCCTCAAACCCCGCCTCGATGAAATCGGACTCGTCATCGACGAGGACGGGATACGGCTCGGCTACAGCGCCATGCTGACCCGTTTCGATCAAGTTTTCGAACAATCACACGAACAGGCTCTCGTCGACTTCGTGGAATTCATCCGTCACCCCGCGCCGTCGGAAAGCCTCGTCGGCCCATCGATCCAGGCGTTCGGAGAGACACTGAGCCATCACCTCGCCCGCTTCGCCGCCAGCGAACTGGAAGCCATTGGGCAGGCCAACCGGTTAAGCATGACATGACTCACCGGCGGCGCGGGCAACAGCATCTATTCCTAAAGAGTACGAAGATCGCTTCGACGGCGGGAATCACAGATGCCTATTTAACCAACTGAAAACATGGGAAAATTCTAAAAAGTCATTGCCTTGGACAGAATAGTCCCAAAAATATTGCAAATTTTTATCCAGACGTGTTGACGTTTCCTGCTGGACGGATATAATGCGCGGTCTTTGCTGCTTGCGGGCGGCGATCAGGCAACCCGACGAGCGGTTGCTTACGTTCTTTAACAACCGGCGATTGATAGGTGTGAGTTTTTGGTTGAGGGGCGTAGAGGCTAAGGCGTCGCGGAGTGATGGAATGCGTGGAAAGGAAGGAATCGTGGAAGCGGTAGGTTAG
>JAIRPF010000127.1 GCA_031257115.1 Accumulibacter sp. | reverse complement strand
CCTCTAATACCTCAAATTTCAACGGTTCCACCGGCTTACCTGGATCAATCACCCGCCACGGCCCGCGCGTGACTTGAATGGGGTCAGGCCGGTAGAAAAATTCGTAATAGATGGACTGGCGGAACGGTAATATTATCAACGCCAGAAAGATGCCAACGACCCATATCCATTTGCGCCGATACCAAGGCTTGCGCGTAACGTTATTTCCGCTCATCGCTATCCTCCTGTTCCATCGGAAACCACAGGCCAGTGATTTCGGCAAGGCGCTTTGAATCGGGTTCGCATAGGTTGAGGTGAGCGTAGCGAACCCCAATATTTAGGACGGCTTGCGTTGGGGTTCGCCACGCTCATTCCAACCCATATCGATTCATGCGAAACCGCATCGGTGAAAAGAACGCAACGAGGCGTCAGAGTGCTTCATGTTTTTGAATGACCGCGAGTCAGGGCGCGAACCGGCGCATGGTTTCGGGGAGGACGGCGCTGGAGGGGAATTTCTTTTGCGCTTCCAGCAGCAGGCGTTTTGCGTCTTCCTGGCGTCCCATCGTCCATAGCACTTCGCCGAGATGCGCGGCGATTTCCGGATCCTCGTGCCTGTCGTATGAGCGTTCGAGATAGGACAACGCTTCCCGCAGGTCGCCCAGGCGGAAGAGCACCCAGCCCATGCTGTCGAGGATGGCGGCGTCATCGGGCGAGAGCGAGAGCGCCTTTTCGATCAGTTGCCGCGCCTCCGGCAGGCGCTCGTTGCGGTCGGCGTAGGCGTAGCCCAGCGCGTTGTAGGCCATCGGGTTGTCCGGGCGCAGCTCGATCAGGCGGCGCAGGCGGGTTTCCATCAGGGCCACGTCGTTCAGCCGCTCGGCCAGCAGCGCGGATTCGTACATCAGCTCGGCGTTTTCCGGACGTTCGGCGAGCCGCTGTTCGAGGAAGTCGAAAGCCTCGCGGACGCGGCCGGCTTCGCGCAGCAGCGCCGCCTCGGCGATTTGCAGCTGGACGCGCTCTTCCGGCTTGTCCGTTCTGGCGCTCCGCAGCAATTCGCGCCCTTCGTCGGATTTCCCCTGCGCGAAAAGCAGGCGGGCAAGCCGCGTCCGCGCCGGCAGGTAGTGCTGGCCGGAGACGACCCGCGCGTAGCGCGACATGGCTTCGTCGATCCGCTGGCCGTCCTCGGCGATCTGGCCGAGATAGTAATGGGCGGAATCGCTGTCCGGCGCCTTGCCGAGCGCGACGTAGCGTTCGAGCCGGGTTTCGGCGAGCGCCCGGTCGTCGAACTGTAGCGCCAGCATGGCGGCCGAATAGAGGATTTCGGGGTTGTCCGGGGCGTCCCGCAGCAATCGGTCGAACTCTCGCCTCGCGTCCGCGTAGCGGCGCTCCCCGATCAGGGCGCGGGCGAGCAGCAGGCGAACCTGCTCGGCGTCGGGATGGCTTTCCAGGAAGTTTTCCGCGGCACCGATGGCTTCGTCGCGCGCGTCCCGCATCGATGTCTGGATCAGCAGGAGGGCGGCCATTTCCCAGTCCGGACGCAGTTCCAGCGCCTGGCGCGCTTCCTGCCTGGCGCGCTCGCCCATTCCCGCGCCGCTCGCCGCCAGCGCGACGGCATAGTGCGCCTCGGCGAGTCCGGAAAACGGCTGGCATACCGCGTCGATCAGGCGATAGACCGCCGCGCGGTCGGGGTTGCGGGCGAACGTGCGATTGAGGCCGAGCAGGTTTTCGGGCAGTCTCGCGTTGTCGTCCTCCAGCACGCGGATCAGGAGCGGCGCCAGTTCGTTGAGCCGGTTGCTCATGGCCAGGACGCCGATCAGCATTTTCCGGGCGCGCGGCGACGCCGGATCGTCGTCGAGCCAGCGCCGCGCGACGTCCTGCGCCAGGTCGAAACGCCGGGCGAACCCCGCCACCTCGATCGTGCGCTCCATGATTTTCGGGTCGCGCGTGCGCGCGGCGAGGTCCGCGTAGGCGCGCACGGCCAGGTCGACGTTGCCGCGCTGGAGCGCGATTTCCGCCAGCAGCACTTCATAGACCACCTGGGCCAGGATGTCGCGCGCGGGAAGATTTTCCGCCGCCGCCGGACGCCCGGCCTCGCGCGCCGGGGACTTCAGGGCGGGAACCGCCGCTTCGTCGGCTTGCGCCGGAGCGCCGAGCGCCAGTAAAAGCGCGGCGAGACAGGATAAACAGTGTATGGATTTCATGGATTCACGGCATTCGGCCAACGGATGATCGGTTAGAGTCTTTTGCGGGATAATGGTTTGCTCATGTTATGAACTTTTATCGCGCGCGGCAATGCCAGAACTCCCCGAAGTCGAAGTCAGCCGTCTGGGGCTGTTGCCTCATCTGACCGGACGAACCATCGTCCGGGCGGTATTCCGCGTGTCCGGGCTGCGTTACGCGCTGCCGCCCGAACTCGCCGCGAAGCTCGCCGGACGGCGGGTGCGCGCCATCCTGCGGCGAGGAAAATACCTGCTTTTCGACTGCGCGGACGAAAGCGGACGAGACAATGGAAACGGCGGCTGGCTGATCGTGCACCTCGGCATGTCCGGCAGCCTTCGCCTCGTCGCCGTCGACGCGCCGGCGCAAAAACACGATCACGTCGACATCGTTTTTCCCGAAACCGTCCTGCGCCTGCGCGATCCGCGCCGGTTCGGCGCCGTGCTCTGGCACGAAGGGGCGGACGCCGGGCGTCATCCGGCGATCGCCGCGCTGGGCATCGAACCGCTGTCGCCCGAATTCGGCGGGCAGTGGCTGTACGCGGCCACGCGCCGCAGGAATACGCCGATCAAGCCCTGGCTGATGGATGGCCATGTGCTGGCCGGCATCGGCAACATCTACGCCTCCGAGGCCCTGTTCCGCGCCGGCGTCGCCCCGACGCGCGCGGCCGGGCGCATCGGCCGGGAGCGTTGCCACGAACTGGCGGCGGCGATCCGCGCGACGCTCGAAGAATCGATCGCCGCCGGCGGCAGCAGCGTGCGCGATTACGTGCATAGCGACGGCGGCGCGGGAAGTTTCCAGGTGAAATGCGCCGTTTACGGACGCGCCGGCGAGCCTTGCCGGATCTGCGGCGCGGCGATCCGCGCCTTGCGCCAGGCCGGCCGCGCGACCTTTCATTGCCCGCGATGCCAGCGTTAGACCGGGCGAAGAATGGACGAAGAACGGGCGAAGAACGGGCGCGCTTTCGGAAATCGGGCCACGCCCCGCCGCCGTTTCTTTCAAGGTGAAAATCACCGATAAGACGTGGCTATTGAACATATTGAAACAATCAATTTATAAAACCCGGAAAATGCCTTTATGATTCTCATCGCTTTCCCTCAACCCTAGCTCTCGAAAGGAGCCGTAACGATGAAATCGTTGATCAATACCGAAGTCCTCCCGTTCCACGCCAACGCCTTCCACAACGGCAAGTTCATCGAAGTCAGCGAAGCCGACCTGCATGGCAAATGGTCGCTCGTGTTCTTCTACCCGGCCGACTTTACCTTCGTCTGCCCGACCGAACTGGCCGACCTCGCCGACAACTACGCCGAATTCAAACGGCTGGGCGTCGAAATCTACAGCATTTCGACCGACACGCACTTCACGCACAAGGCGTGGCACGATACCTCGGAAGCCATCAAGAAAATCCAGTACGTGATGGTGGGCGACCCGACCGGCACGATCTGCCGCAACTTCGGCGTGATGATCGAGGAAGCGGGCCTCGCCGATCGCGGCGCTTTCGTGATCGATCCGCAGGGCAAGATCCAGATCATCGAGATCAACGCCGGCGGCGTCGGGCGCGACGCTTCCGAACTGCTGCGCAAGATCAAGGCCGCCCAGTACGTCGCCTCGCACCCCGGCGAAGTCTGCCCGGCCAAGTGGAAGGAAGGCGACGCCACGCTGGCGCCGTCGCTAGACCTCGTCGGAAAAATTTAAGAAAATGCGCTAGATTCGCCGAACGATCACGGCCGCGCGGCGAGGGGAAGCAGGACGGCCTTCGCCGCGCCGGCCGTTTACACATCATCCGGGAGGAATGAAATGCTCGACGCCGCCATCAAAACCCAACTCAAAACCTACCTCGAACGCCTCCAGCGGCCGATCGAACTCGTCGCCTCGCTCGACGATGGCGCCAGGTCGGGCGAACTGCGGGCGCTGCTGGAAGGCATCGCCGAATTGTCGGACAGGGTGCGGGTCCGCTTCGACGGGCAGGAGGCGCGGCGTCCGTCGTTCTCGGTCGGCCGCCAGGACGGAGAAGCCGCGCGAATCCGCTTCGCGGGCATCCCGATGGGCCATGAATTCACCTCGCTGGTGCTGGCGCTGCTGCAAACCGGCGGCCATCCGCCGAAGATCGAGGCGCAGGTCGCCGAACAAATCCGCGCCCTGTCCGGGACGTTCCGTTTCGAGACCTTCGTTTCGCTCTCCTGCCACAACTGCCCGGACGTCGTTCAGGCGCTCAACGCGATGGCCGCGCTCAACCCCGGCGTCAGCAGCACGATGATCGACGGGGCGGTGTTCCAGGACGAAGCCGAGGAACGCCAGATCATGGCCGTGCCGACGGTCCTCCTGAACGGCGAACCCTTCGGCCAGGGCCGCATGACGATCGAGGAAATCGTTGCCCGGCTCGACACCGGCGCCACGGCGCGCGAAGCCGAAAAAATCGCCGCCAGGGCGGCCTTCGACGTGCTCATCGTCGGCGGCGGGCCGGCCGGCGCGGCGGCGGCCATCTACGCGGCGCGCAAGGGGCTGCGCACCGGCATCGTGGCCGAGCGTTTCGGCGGACAGGTGCTCGACACCCTGTCCATCGAAAACCTCATCTCGGTCAAGGAAACGGACGGGCCGCGCCTCGCCAGCGCGCTGGAGCAGCACGTGCGCGAGCACGACGTGGACATCATGAAACTGCAACGCGCGGAAAGTCTCGCCGCCGGCCCGGACGGTCTGACCGAGGTGCGCCTCGCCAGCGGCGCGTCGCTCAAGGGCCGGGCCGTGATCGTGACCACCGGCGCGCGCTGGCGCAACATGGGCGTGCCGGGCGAGCAGGAATACAAGGCGCGCGGCGTGGCCTACTGCCCGCACTGCGACGGCCCGCTGTTCAAGGGCAAGCGCGTGGCGGTGGTCGGCGGCGGCAATTCCGGCGTGGAAGCGGCCATCGACCTGGCCGGCATCGCCGCGCACGTAACCCTGATCGTGCGCTCGTTCCTGCGCGCCGACGCCACCCTGCGCGGCAAGCTGCTCAGCCTGCCCAACACGACGATGCTCACCCAGACGAGGGTGCTCGAAGTGACCGGCGACGGCGAAAAGGTCAATGGCCTCGTCTACAAGAACTGCGTGAGCGGCGAAACGCAGCGCATCGACCTGGAAGGCATCTTCGTGCAGATCGGCCAGTTGCCGAACACGGACTGGCTCAAGGACACGCTCAATCTCTCCCCGCGGGGCGAGATCGAGATCGACGATCGCGGGCGGACATCGATGAAAGGCGTTTTCGCCGCCGGCGACTGCACGACGGTGCCATTCAAACAGATCGTCATCGCCATGGGCGAAGGCGCGAAAGCCTCGCTCGCCGCGTTCGACCACCTGGTACGCTCCTCGACGCCGGCCGGATAGAAGCCGCCCACGCCAAACTCACCGCGCGCGGCGCGCCGACCCAAGGCCTCCCTCTTGAGGGAGGTGGCTCGCGGCAAAGCCGCGAGACGGAAGGAGTCAGGCGCTTGAATTCCCAAGCGCGACTATTTGGCGAACGAACCGGATTCCCGCGATCAAAGGAATGACGAGGAACGTCAGACATTTCCGCCGCGCCTTTTGATTCGT
>JAIRPF010000139.1 GCA_031257115.1 Accumulibacter sp. | reverse complement strand
CCCCGACGAGACGGAAGACGGCGACCCCGGCGGACTCGAACTCGCCAGCGGCGATTTCGCGCAACGGCTCTTCTTCAACGAACCGCGCTCCGACGTGGAGAAGGGGCTGTGGTATTTCGACGATCTGCCGCACCGCGTCATCGTCCTGGACAGATTGCGCCTGCCACCCGCGACAGGACACCTCACGGGAGAGACGAAGAAAGGCGAGGCGGTGAACGCCCTCTTCGACCAACTGCCCGAAGACACGGTGATGAGCCTCACCCTGGTGATTACCCCGCAGGACGCGCTGGAGGCGCATCTCAATCATCTTGCGAGAAAATCGGTCGGCGAGACCTTGGCCTCGGAACAGACCCGGCAGGACGTAGCCGAGGCGCGGGGACTGATCGGCCGCGCTCACAAGCTCTATCGCGGGGCGCTGGCTTTCTACATCAGGGGAAAGGATGTCACTGAACTCGACGCGCGCGGCCTGCAACTCGCCAACGCGATGCTCAATGCCGGGCTTCAGCCGGTACGGGAAGCCGATGAAGTCGCGCCCTTGAATTCCTATCTGCGGTGGCTGCCGTGCGTCTTCGATCCGGCGTTGGACAAGCGGCAATGGTACACGCAACTCCTGTTCGCCCAGCACGCGGCGAACCTCGCGCCGGTATGGGGAAGGAATCAGGGCACGGGGCATCCGGGGATCACCTTCTTTAACCGCGGCGGCAAGCCGGTGTGCTTCGATCCCTTGAACCGGCTCGACCGGCGGATGAACGCGCATCTCTTTTTGTTCGGGCCGACGGGTTCGGGCAAGTCGGCAACGCTCAACGCGATCCTGAACCAGATCGTGGCGATCTACCGGCCCCGGCTCTTCATCGTCGAGGCCGGGAACAGTTTCGGACTGTTCGGGGATTTCGCTTCACGGTTGAAACTCTCGGCGCGTCGCGTAAAACTCGCCCCCGGTTCCGGCGTGAGCCTCGCGCCGTTCGCCGATGCCTGCCGCCTGGTGGCGTCGCCCGGAACGGTCAGGACGCTCGACGCGGAGGCGCTCGATGAAGATCCAGTGACGAATACGAATGAGGTCGCGGGCGCGAATGAGGCCACACCCCATGAGGGCGACGAGCAGCGCGACGTGTTGGGCGAACTGGAGATCACCGCCCGGCTGATGATTACCGGCGGCGAGGAGAAGGAGGAGGCGCGGATGAGCCGCGCCGACCGAAGTCTCATCCGGCAGTGCATTCTCGACGCGGCCAAACAGTGTGTGGCACAGAAGCGCCCCGTGCTCACCCGCGACGTGCGCGAGGCCATATCTCGCTCGTCAATGCGGTGAACAATCTTGCCGAGCGCGATCAGTTCCTGGGACGGCCAATTATCCTTGTCACCGACGAGGGGCACGTCATCACGAAGAATCCGCTGCTCGCGCCCTACGTGGTGAAGATCACCAAGATGTGGCGAAAGCTCGGCGCGTGGTATTGGCTGGCGACGCAGAACATCGACGACCTGCCCAAGGCCGCCGAGCTGATGCTCAACATGATCGAGCGGTGGATCTGCCTCGGTATGCCGCCCGACGAGGTGGAGAAGATCGCCCGGTTCCGCGAACTCTCCCCAGCGCAAAAGGCATTGATGCTCTCGGCAAGGAAGGAGGCGGGGAAGTTTACCGAAGGCGTCGTGCTCTCCAAAAGCATGGAGCTTCTCTTCCGCGCCGTGCCGCCGAGCCTTTATCTCGCCCTCGCCCAGACCGAACCCGAGGAGAAGGCCGAACGCCATCGGCGGATGCGCGAATCCGGCCTCTCCGAACTCGACGCGGCCATCCGGATCGCCCGGGACATCGACCGGGAACGCGGCATCGAGCCGATGATTTGACGCTGTGTCATACCGTGGATTAAGGTATGCGCCAAGTCATTGTTTTGGAGTATGCAGTCATGGTCATCGGCCAGAATCGGCTTGCGGAACCGCTCGGTGGATCGGACGCGGCGGCAGGGCGCGGCGCGGCGAGGCCGATGTTCAAGGATGACTTCGCGCAGGCGGCGTTACGATGAGCACGGATGCCGTTCCCGCCGCCGCCGAAAGCATCGCGCTTTCCATCGTCACTGTGCGCGATCAGCGCATCCTGCTCGATAGCGACCTCGCCCAGCTCTACGGTGTGGAAACCAAGCGTTTGAACGAGCAGGTGCGGCGCAACGGCGCGCGTTTCCCCGATGACTTCATGTTTCAACTGACCGCCGGTGAGTACGCCGCTTTAAGGTCGCAATTCGCGGCCTTAAAGACCGGGCGCGGGCAGCATCGCAAATATCTGCCGTATGCCTTTACCGAGCACGGGGCGATCATGGCCGCGATGGTGCTCAACAGTCCGCGCGCCGTCGAGGTCTCGGTGTATGTGGTGCGCGCTTTCGTGCGCCTGCGCGAATCGGCCGCCACACATCGGGATTTGGCCAAGCGTCTTGACGAGCTGGAAGAGAAGACCCAGGCGCTCGCGTTCGGTCATGAGTCTTTCGCGCACAATACCCGCGTACAGCTCAAGCAGGTCTTCGAGACCCTGCGGCAACTGATGAGACCGCCAGAACCCTCAAAACGCCCCATCGGGTTTGTCACCGACAGGTAAAAAGCCAGCCGGAAGCAACAACAAAAGCGCGAAGCGCCGCAAGGGCGTCCTTTCCTTTGGCGGATGGCGGCCTTCTGGACAAGAGCAAAGAGGAAGGGTTTTACCTCTCCCCCTTCCAATTTTCTCTTTCTGGCAGGATGGCCCAGTAAAAAGACAGGGAACGGAAGGATTCGATCTGAATACGGGACGCGCCAGGAAAGCGGAAAGCCTCCGATGCGCATTGTTTGTTTCGCCGATTCTTCATTCGCGGTTAACTGGCGACTCGTCCGGTTTTGGGGATCGCCATGCGGGAACACGTTCTACGAATGCTTCAGGCCAGATTGTCAATCTTGTCAATCGGCCTGTGTTTTTTGCTGTTTGGGCTAACCGCCGCCGCCGATGTTTTGATTGTCACCGACCGCCAGCATCCCGTCCGGGCGGCCTCCGATGTACGCCTCATCGAACTGGATCGGCCCATGCGCATCGAGGCCGAACTCTCCGCCGGGCTGCCCGCCGATCCCGGCCGGGCCTCGGAAATCGTCCGCCAGCGCTTGCGCGAGGGCGATATTCAAGATCGTCTGCGCAAGGCGTATCAAGGTGTCGTCGAAGCCAGAGGATTGGGCATCGGCAAGATTCCCGCCGTCGTGGTTGACCAGCGCTACGTAGTGTACGGCGAGACCGACGTGGCTCAAGCCGTCACCCGCATCGAAGCCCATCGGAGAACACAGCCATGAACCGCCGCCTGCGTTCTTCCGTGGCCTCCGTGCTGTTGGGCATCTCTCTTCCCGTCCTCGCCCTCGACACCGCGACGATCGTCTCCTCGGCGCTCTCGCCCGATTGCCTGGACTACCGCGTCGCCGGCATTTGTTACTGGCTCTTTTGCGGAATGCACGGCTGTTCGGTACGCACGTCGGTGAAGGTCAGGCACTACGTCCCCGACGCCGTGGTATCGAGCTATGCCACCACGGGAGAGAACCCGTGGAGCGAGGTTCGGTCGATGAGTCCGGCGAATTCCTCGGCGCAAAGCGGCGGCGGTGGCACGACCCACCAGAGTCACGAGAACAACCTCGCCCAGTTCAAGAATGCCGACGCGATCGGGCATCCCGGCGGAGCGGTCTTCAGCCGCTTCGCTTCGGCGTCCGGTTATACCTGCCCGGGCGCGGGCACGGCGTTCATGCCCTACCTCCTGAGCACGCTCGATACGCTGGCCTGGCGTCACAACCTGCCCGAATCGCTCTATCCAGAGTCATTGACGCCCGGCCTGCGCGAGATCGGCAGCCGCGCGTCGGGCAACCTCTGGGGTCACGTCTATCCGCGCGGCGGGTTCCTGCATCAGTCCGACGATTACAAGGCCGCCGCCGTCGTTGCCCAGCGCGCCGGCGACGTCGTGACCCGGCGCGGACAAGTTCACGTCTACCAGCCGCTCCTCGCCAACGCCAGGGAGGGCTACTGGCCCGCCGGGGAATTGAAGGAGGGCGATATATCGACCGGCAAGTGGCAGGAACTGACGCCGGCGAAATCCGACACGTGCGCGGTCTTTCCGCACAACGACACGAAGGTTCAGGCGCAACGCGGCGATTACGCCTGGGCGCTGTGGCGTCCGTATGCCTGTTGCGAACGCAAGGGGCAGGTGTTTTTGGGGAGCGTGGATTTTTGAGAAGCGGGGAAGGGGTGAATCGGGAAGGGGGAAGGGAAAAGGGGGAAGGGTAGAACCGATCGGAGAGTTGGGGTTTTGTTCATCAAATTCATGCACGGAGCAAGACGTGGGAATCAGACAAACGACCTGGATCAGGACTTTCTGGGCAACGGCGACGAGACGGTTTTACCCTTCCCCCTTCCCCCTTCTCCCTTCCCTGTTCCTAGCCCTCAACGCCCACGCCCAGCTTCACATCGACGAAAACGGCGTTCGCATGAGCGGCGGCGTCATCGGTGACGACGTGCTCTATTCGATCGGCGGCGGGCGGGCGGTGTCGATGAGCGGGGCGGGAAACATGCAGAGTATCGGCGTCGGCGCCGGCTGGAACGCGAATCTCATTTGCGGCAACATGAGCCTCACGGCGACGATCCAGAATCAGTTGAACGGGATCACCCAGGGGTTCCAGAACCTCATGGGTCAGGTGATCCAGAACGCGACTTCGGCGGTCGCCTCGCTCCCCGCCCTGATGATCCAGCGCGCCGATCCGGCCCTCTACAACCTCCTGACCAACGGCATCCTGCAGGCGCGCCTGGATTTCGACCGCTCGAAGATGACCTGCCGGGCGATCGCCAACCGGCTCGCGGACGTGGCGGGCGGTCAAACACGTTGGGATCAGCTCGCCGAGGGTTTCGCGCTGCGCGACGCGGTGGGCGGTTCCGGCGGCCATGCCGACGCCGTTTCCGCCGTCGACCAGGCCGAGGCGAACAAGGGCAGGCACGGCGTGCCGTGGGTCGGCGGCGGGAACGCGGGCGGTTCGGGACAGGAGGCGATCAAGGTGGTAGGGGATGTGACCCGCGCGGGCTATAACCTGCTCAACGGGCGGAGCGTCACCGATGCTTCTTCCATTTCCGCCGCCGCCTGTGGCAACCGCCTCGCTTGCCAAACCTGGCCCTCGCCCCAGGCGGCGGCGCAGTGGGCGGTGCGCGTCCTCGGAGAGCGCGAACAGCGTACCTGCGAGGACTGTACCAAGACACGGACGACGCCCGGCGCCGGACTGACGCCGCTGATTCAGGAAGAATATGAAACCAAGTTGCGAGCGCTGCGGGAACTGGTGACGGGCGCAAAACCGATGACTGTCGCCAATCTGGAAGCGGCGGGCAGTAACTCATTGCCGATCACGCGCGGCGTCATTGAAGCCTTGCGTGACGAACCCGATCAGGACCTCCTGGGTAAACGCCTTGCCTCCGAAGCGGCCTTGTCCAGCGTTTTGGAGAAGGCATTGCTGTTGCAGCGTACCTGCCCACCGGGCGGAAGGAGCCGAACGTCGCGGCCAATGAACTGGCGGTGAAGGCGGTCGATCAGGAGAACGGCATCCTGAAGCAGGAAATCGACAACCTCAAGATCGAACTGGACGTGCGGCGAACGCTCGCGGGCAATTCGGCGCGGGCGATCCTCCAGCGTCACAACGTCCGCGCGGCGGCTTCGCGCGGAATCTTCGAGGGCGATCCGGTGCGCGATCGTCTCCGGGAAATCCAGAAGCCGCGGAACGCGCCATGAAGTGGCAAGAGGACTTTCATCCCTTGCGCTTTCCGGGTTGCCCGTGGGGAGGATCGAGGCGGCTGAGCCTCGTGCTATTGAAAGGGCTGCTGGTTGGTTTGACGGTCGCGGCGCTTCTCTCCGTTTTACGCTTCGAGAACGTCGAGGACTGGCAGCGCTGGCTTACGGAATACGCCGGGCTGTTCCTCGTCTGGCGGTTGCTGCTCTACGCGCTCATCGTTTGGGGCTGGATCGGGATTCGCCGCCGCTTGATGGTGTGGGACGGGGACGAGACTGAAACGCGGCGGCGGCGTTGGCGCGTCGAGATCGCTTCCGTTCTGGTCGTCGTTTTGCTCGAAGTCAGCCAATGGCTGCAACGGGGGTGATCCCGCCTTCGGCGGTGATCCCATTTTCTGGAACAGGCACGATGACGCTCTACACGACCGACTATCTCGAATACTACCTGACGCTCGTGGGCTGGCTCATCCACAACGGCCTCTGGAACGTCCTGGCCGCGAGCGGGGTGTTCGCGCTGCCTTTCCTCGTTCTCATCGTCCAGGAGTGGCTCCGATCCCGCGCCGAGGGGGCGGACGAAGGGAACAAGGGCGTGCTCTCGTCGATGCGGATCGAGAACCGGGTGTTCGTGGCAATCATCGTGATCCTCTTCGCGGGCATTCCGTTCGTTCCGGTCAATCTCTCGACGATCCGCTTCGATACGAGCCGCTCGGCGCAGTGTAACGCGAGCGTTCCCCAGCCGGGGGAGACGGGGTGGTCGAACGCCTACACGACGCTCAACAACCAAAGCGCCCTCGTGCCGGTGTGGTGGTTCTTCATGCACGCCCTGTCAAAAGCCGTGACCGGCGCGGCGGTGGCGGCGATTCCGTGCGGAACGGATCCGCGGCAGATGCGCATGGAGGTCGACGCGACACGAATCGACGATCCGGTTCTCGCCCAGGAGGTCGCCGATTTCGCGCATGACTGTTATGCCCCCGCGCGGGCGAAACTCTTCATGAACCGGCCCACGCTCTCCGATGAACAGATGAACGACGTGAGCTGGATCGGGTCGGGTACCTTTCTGAATACTCCCGGTTACTACGATACGTATCATTCAAACACGCCGCGCGTCTCCTGGCCTTACGATGAAGCCCGCGACGCGGGACTGGCGCTCACGGACAACGGCGGCGGCTATCCTCTTTGCCGGCAGTGGTGGGCCGATGGCGGCAGGGGACTTCGCGCGAGGCTGCTGGAGCAGGTCGATCCCGGTCTCCTGACCCGCCTCGGCGGGTGAGCGGGGTTCCTCACGCAAAACGAAGTGAACGATTCGGTGATCCGCGCCGTGGTCTCTCCCCGGCAGCAGAAGATGAACCGGGGGGCGGTCTATGTGGACTACGGCGGGCAGGTGGCGATGACCTTACCCAATGTCGTCGCGCGCGCGGCGGGGGATGTCGGACTGACGTTCGGTGCGCTGGGGTATTTCCCGGCGATGGACGTGCTGCGCCAGGCCCTGCCGATGGCGCTCTCCTTTCTCAAGATGGCGCTGGTGATCTGCATCCCGCTGGTGCTTCTGGCCGGGACGTATGATCTAAAGACGGTGATGACGGTGAGCATCGTTGAGTTCGCGCTCTTCTTCACCGGGTTCTGGTTCGGACTGGCCCGCTGGATCGACGGCACGATCCTCGACGCGCTCTACGGCTGGGGCTTCGGAGCGGATCGCCCGCATGTGAATTTCGATCCGCTGATCGGACTCAACAATGTCTTCGGGGATATGTTGCTCAACTTCGTGATGGGGGCGATGTTCGTCGTTCTGCCAGGGTTCTGGATCACGGCGCTTACCTGGGCGGGGGTCAGGGCGGGCACGATTGCCCAGAATATGACAACGTCGATAGATGGAGCAAAATCGGCGGGGAGCAAGGCTGTGAACAAGGCGGTTTAGTCATCGTCATCCAGATAGCCGGGATCGACGCGCATTTCATCGTGATACAGGCCATATCCAGACCAGCTGAAGCGCCATTCCGCCTTGTCTTCCTCATCGTCGACAGGGGCATTACCGGCGGCCCATGCTCCCAATACAGCAAACCCAAGCAGCAGCGCCACCCAGAACGCGGCATAAAGCATCAACCCCAGCGCGGCGAGCTTGACGAGCCACAGCATATCGTCGGCGAGATTCGCGTTCATGCCCCGCGCCACGAGCCAACCGCTCGCCTTCCGTTCCAAGCGCGCGGAGGCCCTCCACGTCCGGCCCAGCGCCCGGCCCGCGCGTTCGGAGAAAGGAGTCGGGGCGATGGATTTTGCGGTGTTCATGGTAGTTCCGATGTTTGTCGTGATCCGTTTGACATAATCCGGCTTTTTGGAAACAAGTCAAGAGTATTTGGTGCAAACGATCTTTCGTCCGGCATCTCCCGTCCCGCTGGCACAGCGTCAAAAGGCCCAAGCAGGGAAAAGTGAGGAAATGGGCCAAGGGAAGGGACTCAAGGGGAAAGGCGCTACTCCCAAAAGGCTGAAACCCAAAGGCTCAAAAACCTCAAAAGGTTAAAAAGGCGCTCCCGTCAATCCAGCTTCAGGAAATTCGCATGTTCCCACTCTTCTCGCTGTTCCAGCGCAAAAAGGTAGTATCCAAGGCAGTCCCTCCCGCCCATCCTCCGGCTCCGGTCGTGCCCGAAGGGTTTTTTGCCCCGGAAACGGCCGACGTTCTGCTGGCGACCCCACTCCGTCAGAAGCTGCTGGAACACATCTGGCAGCGCACGTCGGTTTCGCGCGCGCAGTTTTGTTTTCTGTATCTCGCGCCGATACGGCGGTTTGCCGAACTGGTGCAGTCGTTCCCAGCTTCCGAGAGTCATCATCACGCTTATCCGGGCGGGATGCTCGATCATGGGCTGGAAGCCGCGGCCCACGCGCTGAAATTGCGCCAGTCCCATCTGCTGCCCGTGGGCGCGCCTCCAGAGGAACAGGCGGCGCAGTCCGAGGCCTGGACGGCGGGCGTGGCTTGCGCGGCGCTCATGCACGACGTGGGCAAGGTGGCTGTCGATCTCCATGTCGAATTCGCGGATGGGACGCTCTGGCATCCGTGGCATGGCGCGTTGCGGCAGCCTTATCGCTTCCGGTATCAGAAAGCGCGCGAGTATCGCTTGCACGAAGCCGCGGGCGGATGGCTGGCCGCCCGCCTGTTCGAGGCCGGGATACTCGACTGGCTGTGCGGCTATCCCGATCTCTGGCGGGCGCTGTTGTATGTCTGGGCCGGACAGTATGAACACGCCGGACTTTTGGGGGAGTGGGTCATCCAGGCCGATCGGACCTCGGTCGCGCAGGCGATGGGCGGCGATCCGGCAAGAGCGCTGGCCGCGCCCAGACACGCGCTGCAAGGAAAGCTCCTCGATGGACTGCGCTATCTGCTCAAAACGGAATTGAAACTCAATCGATCCGGCCCTTCGGATGGTTGGCTGACACGGGAGGCCCTGTGGCTGGTGAGCAAAACGGTTTCCGACAAATTGCGCGCGCATTTGCTCTCCCAGGGCATCGAGGGGATTCCGTCGAACAATACCGCCGTCTTCGATGTGTTGCAGGAGCATTCGATCGCGCAGGCAACGCCCGAAGGCAAGGCGATCTGGAAGGCGACCGTGACGAGCGATGCCGGGTGGTCGCATCCCTTTACGCTGCTGAAATTGCCGCCCTCCCTGATCTGGGAGAACGATGCGCGGCCCGAACCGTTCGCCGGATCAGTGACGGCGGTTCGGGAGGATGAAGAAGATGGGGAGGAAGAGAAAGGAGAAAAAGACATTTCCGGTTCGACGCTTCGGCGGGGAAGTCCTGCGAAGGAGAACGTTCCGAACGGCAACGGCATTCCCGAAGAAGAAGAGGAGGAAAACGCCGACGCGTTTCTGGATGTGCACTGGGCGGACGAGTCGCCCGATGAGGCGGAAATCGGGGAAATGCCCACGGAAAACCGTCCCTTCGTAAAACCCGTGAATCCAATGCCTTCGATCGTTCCGGCGGCCGCTCCGCCCGAACCGGAAACGAAACCTTCGGGCGAACACTTCATGACCTAGCTGCGGTGGCGTATCCGGGAACGCACGCTCATCATCAACGATGCCAGGGCCTTGGTGCATACGGTCGCCGATACCGCCTATCTGGTCAGCCCCGGCCTCTTTCAGCGGTATGTACAGGAACATCCCGGCGTGGCGGTACAGGCGAAACGGGAG
>JAIRPF010000064.1 GCA_031257115.1 Accumulibacter sp. | reverse complement strand
ATCCATTTTATCCATGAGAAACGGCGAATCCAATGGCAAGGCAGAAAAAATTTCCAGCGCGAACCAAAAATCTTGTTTCGGAAATCCGCAAGCACTGGAAATCCCGAACCGGAAATCCGTCCGCACCGGAAATTCCGATCCGGAAATCCACACCGAAACCTCCGCACCCACGCGAACCGCCCGCCCCTCTCTCCGTCATTCCCGCGTTCGCGGGAATCCAGGGCCTTGCCTCCAGCCCGAAGGGCTGCCAATTCAATTCAAAGGATGCGGCGCTACGCGCCGGAGTGTACGCCCTGGATTCCCGCTTTCGCGGGAATGACGAGGTTCTTTCGTTTTTCTCCGTGTCTCTCCGTAGCTGACTTCTGGTTTTCGCCGCGCCCACGATGGAGAGCAACTCATTAGCGGCAGGCATTCATGCCTGCCGCTGTGAACGAACCTGGAAGGGGTTGGCACCCCTCTCTAGTGGCCACGGTCGAAACCCCGGCCTTCAGGCCGGGGTTCCAGCCTTCGCGCTGCCCTGAAGGGCGGGGTTTCAAACCGGAGTCAGTTTTACGATGATGAACGAAGCGGGCGAGACGAGCCGGGCCGTGCGGGGGCGGAACGGGGCGGGCTTTTCGGAATGATTGGCGATCAAGCGCCACGACGGGTTTCATCGGCATTTCGCCGCTGGAGGCGTTTGCGAAAAACTTCCTGCCAATTTCCGCGAAAAATCTCTCTCCACGCATTGATCATGCCTTCCTGCGAATACTCCGTCCGTACTCTTTCCCTCCCGGCCATCCCCCACGTCTCCCATTCGGTTCTGCGTTCAAGGACGCGCCGCAGGGCGTGTTCGAACGAAGTATCGTCGGGGCTTGCCAGGCCGCCGCGCGCCACGGGAGGGACGATCAGGCCGACGTCGCCGACGTCGGTGGCCGCCACGGGCATACCGCAGGCCATCGCCTCCAGCATGGCGATCGGCAATTGCTCCGTGTCCGAGGATAGCGCGAAGACATCGAATTCGACGAGGCGTGACAGCGGGGCTTTCAGATAGCCCGTGAATTCGATGGCCGATCCGGCTCCCGAATCTCGCGCCAGACGCTCCAGCGCCTTCCGTTCGGGGCCATCGCCGACGATCGTCAGGCGCGCCGGAAAATCCTTGCGGACGGCGGAAAAAGCGCGTATCAGACGCCCGATGTTCTTTTCCGCGCGCAATCCCGCCACCGTGCCGATCATCACATCCGGCCCCCCTGTCCGCGTCCGGCGCGCGCGCCGCCCGGCGATGGCGTCAAAATCGACCCCGTTGGGGATGAAGGCGACGCGCGAGGCCGGCAGCCACCATCGGGACATGGCGATGGTTTCCAGATGGCGGGAGGCGACGACGGTGGGCACCCGCCGCAGGGCGAGAAGCAGGCGGCGCGTCCAGACCCGCCTCGGCAACTGGCGGCGCGCCTCGTCAGGCCCGAAGCCGTCCTCGACGTGCAGATGCCGCGTCACCGCCGGCGTATTGGCGGCGGCCCACTCGATGGCTCCCCAGTTGTAGGTCAGCAGCAAATCGGGAGCCTCTTCCGATAACACCTCGCGGAACGCTCCACGGTTGGCAAGCCCGCCGCCGCGCCGGTTCGGCACGCGCAACGGTTCCCACGCGACGGCCGGCGACAAGCGTTCGCCCGCGTCGTAACGATCGTCCATGGCCGCGATGCGGTGAAAGAAGCCCTCGCCGCGCATGGCATTGGCCAGTTGCACGAAACGCGCCTGCGCCCCGCCCAGGGCGAAGGTCGAAAAGGCGTGCAGGATGACTCGCCGGGCCGGCATGGATGCCCGCTACTCCGCCGGGGCCACGGCCGCCGGCCGGGCCATGTCCGGGCGCTCCGTCCGGCGCAGGAAGGCGTCGAACATGATCGTCAGCCACAGCGGGACGGAATGGTCTCTCAGTCCTCCGAGATGCTCGTCCAGCAGGGTTCGCAGCGCGCCCATGTCGAAGAAACCGGCGCCGTCCATGCGCTCTCCATCGATGGCCTGCCGGGCGCGCGCGGCCAGCGGCCCCCGCAGCCACCGCGCCAGCGGTACCGAAAATCCCATCTTCGGCCGGTACAGGATGTCATTCGGGAGGCGCGCCTCATTGGCCTTCTTGAACAGCCACTTGCCCTGCAATCCCCGAATCTTCATGGATGTGGGCAGGGTCGCCAGCCATTCCGCCAGTTCGTGATCGAGCAACGGTTCCCGCACTTCGAGCGCGTGCGCCATGCTGGCCCGGTCCACCTTGGTGTTGATGTCGCCCGCCAGCCAGGTCTTGTAGTCGATGTACTGGATCAACGCCAGCGGATCGTCGGTCTGGATGCGCCGCGCATGGGCCTTGAAGACTTCCAGCGCCGAGTAGCCCGCCAGTTCGCTCCGAAAACCCGGAGAATAAAGCCGTTTCCGCGTCGCCTCGCCGGTAAACGACACGCTGTGCAAATAGGCTTCGAGCGGATCCAGCGCCAGCGCCTGCAAGGTCGTCTTGGCGCGAAACATCCGCGGCGCCCAGTCCGCCTTGGGATATAACCGCCCCAACAGGCCGAACACCGGCTTTCGGATGGCAAGCGGAAGCGCGTCGCGCCAGCGTTGTTCCGCCAGGTGCATCCGGTAGCGGCGATACCCGGCGACGTTTTCGTCGCCGCCATCCCCGGAAAGCGCGACGGTAACGTGCTTGCGCGCCAATTGGCAGACGCGGTACGTCGGAAAGGCGGAACTGTCCCCAAAAGGCTCGTCGTACAGCCAGGCCAGCGTATCGACGAGATCGAAGCCTTCTCCGCCGACGACTTCGAGCCGATGATCGGTTCGGTAGCGGGAAGCGACCCGCGCCGCGAAACCGGACTCGTCGAACCGGGGATCATCGAAACCGATGGCGCAGGTGCGCACGGGTTCGGCCGCGGCGTGGGCCATGCTGGCGACGACCGCGCTGGAATCCACGCCGCCCGAAAGGAAAGCGCCCAGGGGCACGTCCGCGACCATGCGCAGGCGAACCGCCTCGTCGAAGCGATGCAGGAACTCGGCGGCCGCATCCCGCGCGCTCAGCCGGCTGTCCAGCGTAAAACGGATGTCCCAGTACGGTTCGGGCGCCGGAAGCCGGGCCATTCCCCTTTCGAGGGTCAGGGTATGCGCCGGGGGGAGCTTGAAGGCGTTTTTGTAAATACAGCGCGGATCGGCGACGTAGCCAAGCGCGAAAAACTCTTCGACGGCCAGCGGATCGAGCGCGCGGCGGAAACCGGGATGCGCGGTCACGGCTTTCAGTTCCGAACCGAAAACGAGGACGCCATCATCGAGCAGGCCGTAATGCAGCGGTTTGACGCCAAACCGGTCGCGCGCCAGGAAAAGAACCTGCCGCCCGCGATCCCACAGGGCAAAGGCGAACATGCCCCGAAACCGCTTGACGCACGCCTTCCCCCAGGATTCCCAGGCATGCACGATGACTTCGGTATCGCTGCGCGTGCTGAAGCGGTGTCCGAGCGCCTCCAGCTCGGACACCAGTTGCTTGAAGTTATAGATTTCGCCGTTGAAAACCACGGCGACCGACCCATCTTCGTTAAACAGCGGCTGTTGTCCTGTCGAAAGGTCGATGACCGACAGCCGCCGGTGCGCCAGCGCGACGCCGGGTTCCAGATGGACGCCGGACTCGTCCGGCCCGCGATGCGCCTGGACATCGTTGAGCCGCCCGACGAGATCGCGCGAAAAATCGCGGTGGCCTCGCGTATCGAAAAGACCGGCTATGCCGCACATGATGATTTCAATCTCATGCCAACCATTGAATGGCGCGCAAACACCCCGCGCGCCAATTCAAAAACCGCGGCGCGGCGCGCCGGAGTGTACGCTTCCGGATTCCCGCTTTCACTGAAATGACGGAATTCTACAGGCATTCGATTCAAAAACGCTCCAATGGTTTGGCCTTCGCTTCCATTGGATCATTTTTGCGTTTTGTCGGGGTTCGCTTTGCTCGCCGCAATCCATGCGGGCTTTGGATTTCCTCCTTCATCGCCCGATTTCCCCCAACCCGCCCC
>JAIRPF010000059.1 GCA_031257115.1 Accumulibacter sp. | reverse complement strand
TTCTGGCGCTGACCGATCATGACGAGACGGGCGGATTGCCGCAGGCCAGGGCGGCGGCCGAGGCGGCGGACATGCGTTTCATCGACGGGGTCGAGATTTCCATCGAGTGGGGCGGCTTGCAGGTGCACATCGTCGGCCTCGATTTCGACGCGCATGACGCGGCCTTGGCCGCCGGTCTGGAATCCATCCGTTCCGGCCGGGTCGACCGGGCGCGGCGCATGTCGGCGGAACTGGAAAAGGCCGGCCTTCCCGGATGTTTCGACGGCGCCATGCGCCACGCGGAGAACCCCGGCCTGATCGGCCGTTCGCACTTTGCCCGCCATCTGGTGGAAATCGGCGTTTGCCGGGACGTGCGCAGCGTTTTCGACGCCTATCTCGTTCCCGGCAAGCCGGGGTACGTGGCGCACCGCTGGGCGACGCTCGCCGAGGCCGTTGGCTGGATCCTGGGCGCCGGCGGCATTGCCGTGGTCGCGCATCCGGGGCGCTACAAGTTTTCGGGCACGGAAATGCGCGATCTGCTCGACGAATTCAAGGGCCTGGGCGGACAGGCGATCGAAGTCGTTTCCGGCAGCCATTTGCAGGAATGCTGCGTCCAGTTCGCGCGCCTGGCGCGGGAATACGGATTCCTCGCTTCCTGCGGTTCGGATTTTCACGGGCCGGAGGAAAGCCACGTCGACGTGGGCGGCAACGCATCCCTGCCCGGCGATCTCGATCCGGTGTGGACGGCTTTTCGCTGACGGAACATGGCCCGCTATCTTTCCATCCATCCGGACGATCCGCAGCCGCGCCTCGTGGCCCAGGCGGCGGAGGCGGTGCGTTCCGGCGGCGTCGTGGCGCTGCCGACCGATTCCTGCTACGCGCTGGGCTGCCGTCTGGGCGAAAAGGAAGCCGTCGAACGCATCCGCCACATCCGCGGTCTCGACGATCGCCACCACCTGACCCTGATGTGCCGCGACCTCTCGGAAATCGCTCAGTTCGCGCGCGTCGACAACGCCCAGTACCGCCTGCTCAAGGCCGCCACGCCGGGCAGTTACGTGTTCATTCTCGAAGGCACGCGGGAATTGCCGCGGCGCGTGCTGCATCCGCGGCGCAAGACGATCGGATTGCGCGTTCCGGATCACGCGGCGGCGCTGGCCCTGCTCGCGGAACTGGGCGAGCCGCTGCTCACCTCGACCTTGCTGCTGCCCGGCGACGAAGCGCCGCTCACCGAAGCCTGGGAGATTCAGGATCGGCTGGATGATCGGGTCGAGCTGATCGTCGACGGCGGCTATTGCGGCACGACGCCGACGACCGTGATCGACCTGACCGGCGCGACGCCGACGCTGGTACGCGCCGGACGCGGGCCGCTCGCGTCCTTCGGGCTGGAGTGAGGCGATAGCTTGAGATGAACGTCGCCACCTTGGTCCAGACGATCTCGATTTCGGCGCTGCCGGTCATTTTCGCCATCACCCTGCACGAGGCGGCGCACGGCTACGCCGCCCGTCATTTCGGCGACCAGACGGCCTGGGCGGCGGGGCGCGTCAGCCTCAATCCGCTGCGCCACGTCGACCCGGTCGGCACGCTGCTGGTGCCGGGCGGAATTCTCATGTTGAGCTATCTCATCGGCGCTTACTCCGGGCAAAGGTTCGATCCCATCCTGTTCGGCTGGGCGAAGCCGGTGCCGGTGAATTTCGGCCGCCTGCGCCAGCCGAAGCGCGACATGCTGTGGGTCGCCGCCGCCGGGCCGGCGGTCAATCTGCTGATGGCCCTGGTCTGGGCGGCGCTGCTGAAGCTCGTCGACGTCACGCCGAGCCATATGTATACCCGGCCGCTCGCGCTGATGAGCCTGATCGGGATCAACATCAACCTGATGCTGATGGTGCTCAACATGCTGCCGCTGCCGCCGCTCGACGGCGGGAGAATCGCCGTCAGCCTGCTGCCCTACCGGCTGGCGATACCGTTTTCCCGGCTGGAACGCTGGGGCTTCCCGATCCTGCTGCTGCTGCTGTTCACCAACACCCTCGATCTCATCATCTGGCCTGTCATCGTCGCGTTCAGGCATTCGATCCTCGGTTTCCTTCAATTGATCTGACATATGTTCGCGGAACACGTCCTTTCCGGCATGCGCCCCACCGGCAGCCTGCACCTTGGCCATTATCACGGAGTGCTGAAAAACTGGGTCAGGCTCCAGAACGATCATCCCTGCCTGTTCTTCGCCGCCGACTGGCACGCGCTGACCACGCAGTACGACGATCCGCGCGGGATCGAAAAGGCGACATGGGAGATGGTCATCGATTGGCTGGCCGCCGGCGTCGATCCCAAAAAAGCCATCCTGTTCGTCCAGTCGCAGGTCCTGGAGCACGCCGAGCTGCATCTTCTGTTTTCGATGCTGACGCCGCTCGGCTGGCTGGAGCGCGTGCCGACCTACAAGGATCAGCAGGAAAAGCTGTCGAACAAGGATTTGTCGACCTACGGCTTTCTCGGCTACCCGCTGCTGATGAGCGCGGACATCCTGATCTACCGCGCCAGCAAGGTGCCGGTCGGCGAAGACCAGATTCCGCACGTCGAATTCACCCGCGAACTGGCGCGCCGTTTCAACCACCTGTACGGGCGCGAGCCGGGGTTCGAGGACAGGGCGAAAGAGACGGTCGGCAAACTGGGCGGCCGCGACGCCCGCGCGTTCGAGCGCCTGCGCACGAGTTTCCAGCAGGAAGGCGACGCCGAGGCCGCCGAACGCGCCCGCGCCCTGCTCCGGGAATCGCCAAAGCTGTCGGGCGAGGACCGCGAACGCCTGCGGGGCTATCTCGAAGGAACCGGCAAGACGATCCTCGTCGAGCCGGATTACCTGCTGACCGAGGCGTCAAAAATGCCGGGACTCGACGGCCAGAAAATGTCCAAATCCTACGGCAACACCATCGCGCTGCGCGAGGACGCCGCGTCGGTGACCCAGAAAATCAGGCGCATGCCGACCGATCCGTCGCGTGTGCGCCGCTCCGACGCCGGCGATCCGGACAAATGCCCGGTATGGCAATTGCACCAGGTCTATTCCGGCGCCGAATGCCGGGACTGGGCGGCGAAAGGCTGCCGCGCCGCCGGCATCGGCTGCCTCGAATGCAAGCAGCCGGTCATCGACGGCATCCTCAAGGAACAGGCGCCGATGCGGGAGCGCGCGCAGACCTACCTCGACGACCCGGCGCTGGTGCGCGACATCCTCGCCGACGGCAGGGACAAAGCCAGCGCGCTGGCGCGCGAAACCATGCGCGACGTGCGCGCCGCGATGGGGCTGAAACACGGCTGAGCCGCGAAGAAAGCGTTGACCACGACGAGCGCGGCGAACACGGTGGACACGGGGCGGACACGGCGAAAAACAGGAAATCGCTTTTCGCCTTTCGTCGTGATCGTTGTGTTCGCCGTGGCTGGTTTCGTTTTGTGACACGGCGGGCGCGATGAAATGCAAGGAGAGCGCGGTTTCGATCCAGGCGATGACCGTTCCATTTTTCCGTCATTTCCGCTTTCGCTGGAATGACGGGGATTCATGGGCGCTCGATTCAAAAACGCGCCAGCCACGGCGGTCGATTTTCCGGATTCCGGCGAAGGAGGAATGATGGCTTTTTTTTCCGGCCGCGCCACGTGGCGCGTCTTCCCGGCGGAAGCCGGCGTCCGGGACGTTTTTCATCACCGAATCCAGGGAGTTTTTCCCTTTCTTGCAAAATTCCGGAAAGGAATCCGCAAGGCGCGGGAAGATGGAGAACGATCCGGGAAACCGGCGGGGGTTTTGAATCTTTTCGGGCACATTCCCCGCCACTCGCGGCGCGCCATCCGCGAATGCCGTCTTGCGGAGGATACCCCGCCCCCTAGGGCGAGAAGCTCCATCGGGATTCTCTCGCGTTTCCGCGTTTCCGGAATGAAGGATGTTTTTCCCCGCGTTCGCCGCGCCTGCCGTGGCCGCGGGCGCTTTTTTCCCTTGTGCGTCGCGCTGCTGGCCGGATGCGCGGCGATGCCGCCACGGGATGGCCCGGCGGTGGCATCGCGTCGGACGTCGGAGGCTTTTCTGCTCGAAGGGCGCTTTTCCCTGCGGCAGGACGAGCAGAATTATTCCGGCCGCCTGAGTTGGCGTCATGCGGCGGACGGCGACGAATTGCTGCTGGCTTCGCCGTTCGGGCAGGGAATCGCCGAAATTTCGGCGAGGCCCGGACAGGCGGCGCTGACCACCGGCGACGGCCAGACCTTCACCGCGCCCGACGTGCCGTCGCTCACCGAACGGGCGCTCGGCTACCGCCTGCCGTTGCAACGTCTGGCCGATTGGGTTCGCGGGCGCGCGGCGGACGCCGAGATCGCCGCGCGTGACGCGCGGGGGCGTCCGCTGCGGCTGCGCCACGAAGATTGGCGCATCGAATACGGCTACGAAGGCGACGATCCGCTGGCGCTTCCCGCGAGCGTGTTCGCCGAGCGATCGGGGACGTTCGAATTGCGGCTGCGCATCGACGGATGGGGCGATTTGCCGCCTGGGGAAGACGCGCCGTGAACGAGCGATGGAACTGGGACAGCGCCTGGCCGGCGCCAGCCAAGCTCAATCTCTTTCTGCACGTCGTCGGCCGGCGCGCCGACGGCTACCATCTGCTGCAAACCGTGTTCCGCTTCGTCGGGCATGGCGACAGCCTGCGCTTTTCCCCCCGCGCCGACGGCCGGGTGACGCTGGCCCGTCCGCTGCCCGGCGTGCCGCCCGAAAGCGATCTGACGGTGCGCGCCGCGCGTCTCCTGCGGGACGAGACCGGCTGCCGGGAAGGCGTGGAGATCGACGTCGAAAAACGCCTGCCGCCGGGCGGCGGCCTCGGCGGCGGCAGTTCCGACGCGGCCACGGTATTGCTGGCGCTCAACCATTTATGGCGGACGGGCGTGCCGCGCCGCCGCCTGCAAGAGATGGGCCTCGCGCTCGGCGCGGACGTGCCGGTCTTCGTCGCCGGCGAGAACGCTTTCGCGGAAGGCGTCGGCGAGGCATTGCGCCCCGTGGCGCTGCCTCCGGCCTGGTACGTCGTGCTCGAACCGCCCGCGCAAACGCCGACGGCGCTGATTTTCGGAGACCCCCGCCTCAAGCGCGACACGCCGCCCATCGCGGCGCGGGACTGGCGGCCCGGATTCGGCGGCAACGACTTGCAGCCCGCCGCCGTCCGCCGGTTCCCCGAAATCGCGCGGCATCTCGACTGGCTGGCGCGTTTCGGCGAAGCGCGCATGACCGGATCGGGCGCCTGCGTATTCGCCGAATTCGCCGGAGAAGCCGCGGCGCGCGAAGTTCTCGGCGGGCTGCCCGGCGACATGCGCGGCTGGGTCGCCGCCGGGCTTGATCGGCACCCGCTGCGCGCGCTGGATGACGAGGCCGAGCGCGTTCTGGAGAAAAGCGGGAAGCATTGACCACGGCGGCACGGCGAAAAAGCCACGGGGCCTGTGCGCCCGCCGCGATCGATGGCTTTTCGTTCCCGGTTTTTACCGTGGCCCGCCGTGGGGCATCGCTTTTTCCAGGGTCATCGCGCCCGGCGTTTTTTATCCATCAGTTGCAGGATCATCGGGGTGAAGATGATCTGCATGGCCAGTCCCATCTTGCCTCCGGGGCAAACGATGGTGTTGGGGCGGGAAGCAACTCATTAGCGGCAGGCATTCATGCCTGCCGCTGTGAACAAACCTGGAAGGAGTTCGCGCCCCTCCCAAGTGGCCACGGTCTTGATTCCCGGCGGGGGATGAGGGGAGTGTCTTTCATCGCGCCCGTTGTGTTCGCCGTGCCTGAAAGCCGGTTATCCGATGACCGCGACCGCCTTGATCCGCGCCCAGAGTTCCATGCCTTCCCGCACGCCGAGCGCGGCGACGGAGCGTTTCGTCACGCGGGCGATGAGCGGCGAGGCGCCGGCGTCCAGGCGGACCATCGCCGTCGCCGGATGGGTATCGTCGGCGACGGCGACGACTTTCGCGGGCAGCGCGTTGAGCGCGCTGCTGTCCTCGCCCCGGCTGTGCGCGAGGCTCACGTCGCGGGCGAGGATGCGCACGCGTACGCGATGGCCGGCCGGCTGGCCGCCGTCGCGCACCCACAGGCTGCCGCCGGGAAATTCCACCCGCGCCAGATGCCACGCGTCGCGCTCGGCGATGACGGCGTCGATCACCACGCCGGCGTCCTCGCCAAGCCGGATCGGCAGGTCGAGCCGCGCGAGCGTTTCGCCGAGCGGTCCGGCGGCGAGCGCCCGGCCGCCTTGCAGGACGACCAGGTGATCGGCCAGCCGGGCCACCTCGTCGGGCGCGTGGCTGACGTAGAGAATGGGGATTTCCAGCTCGTCGTGCAGCTTTTCGAGGTAGGGCAGGATTTCCTGCTTGCGGGGATGATCGAGCGCGGCCAGCGGCTCGTCCATCAGCAGCAGGCGCGGGCTGGTGAGCAGGGCGCGGGCCATGGCCACGCGGCTTTTTTCGCCGCCGGACAGGTTTTCCGGCAAGCGGTCGAGCAGCGCGCCGATGCCCAGCAGTTCGATCGCCGCGGCGGGCTGGACGCGCCGCTCCCGCGCGGCGACCCGGCGGCGTCCATAGTCGAGGTTGCCGCGCACGGAAAGATGGGGAAAGAGCGCCGCGTCCTGGAACACGTAGCCCAGGGCGCGGCGGTGCGTCGGCAGAAAGACGCCGCGCGCGTCGTCCTGCCAGACCTCGCCGTTGACCTCCAGGCGGCCGCGCGCGCCGCGCTCCAGGCCGGCGATGGCGCGCAGACAGGTGGTTTTCCCCGATCCGGAAGGGCCGAAGAGCGCCGTGACGCCCTTTCCGGGAAGGTCGAGATCGACGTCGAGCGCGAAGCCGGGCCAGGCCAGTTCGAAGCGCGCCGCGATGCTCATGCGGCCCGCCCCCGCCGGAAAAGATTGAGCGAAAGCAGCACCAGGAAGGAGAAAAGCAACATGCCTCCGGCCAGCCAATGCGCGTTGTCGTATTCCAGGGTTTCGACGTGGTTGTAGATGGCCATCGACAGCACCTGCGTCTTGCCGGGGATGTTGCCGCCGATCATCAGCACCACGCCGAATTCGCCGACGGTATGCGCGAAGCCGAGAATGGCGGCGGTGGCGAAACCGGGCCGGGCCAGCGGCAGCGTGACGCTGAAGAAGGCGTCGATCGGCGAGGCGCGCAACGTCGCGGCGGCTTCGAGCGGCCGCGCGCCGATGGCGGCGAACGCCTGTTGCAGCGGCTGCACGACAAAAGGCAGCGAATACACCATCGAGGCGACGATCAGACCCGCGAAAGTGAAGGGCAGCAGCCCCAGGCCGAGCGCCTGGGTCAATCGCCCGAACGGCCCCTGCGGGCCGAGCAGCACCAGCAGATAAAAACCGAGCACCGTCGGCGGCAGAAACAGCGGCAGCGTGACCAGTGCCTCGACGACACTTTTGAGCCGGCCGCCGCCGCGCGCCAGCCACCAAGCGAGCGGCGTGCCAGCGACCAGCAGCAACAGCGTGGTCAGCGTGGCCAGCTTGACGGTCAGCCAGATGGCGTCGATGTCGGCGGGGTGCATACGATTCTTCGCGCGGAAATCGGGAAATCATAACAGGCGCGGAAAACCTTCGCCAAGGCGGGCCGCCGCTTTTTCGCCGCGTCCGTCGCGCGCCGCGCCTGGCCGCCTTTCCCGGGGATCGATCCGGCGGAATCCGCGATTTTTTGCTACTGATGGCGCAGCGCCTCGATCGGGTCGAGCGCCGCCGCTTTTTTCGCCGGGTAGAAGCCGAAGAACACGCCGCCCCCGGCGGCGACCGCGAAGGCGACGAGAACCGCCGCGCCGGAAATGACGATGACCATGTCGGTTGCCATGCGCCGGGACGGGCGGATTGCCATCCATCCCTGCGAAAAACCGTCGCGCCGTGATTGAAAAACACGATTTCGCAAATGTAAGGCTTCGCCGCGCTCACCCCAAACCCATGCGAGCCGGTTCCTTCCGGTTCTTCACTCCTTGCGGCGCTTCGCGCGAGTTGGCGCCTGTGCGCAAGCCATTTTCCTCAAAAATGCCGTCATTCCCGCGCAAGCGGGAATCCAGGGCGTACTCTCCGGCGCATCGCGCCGCATCCTTTGATTGGCGGCCCTTCGGGCCGGAGGCAAGGCACTGGATTCCCGCTTTCGCGGGAATGACGAGGGAGATGGAAGGGGCGGAGGCGGGGCGGAGTGAGGGAAATGACCGGGGGCTAGGGGGAGAGGAGGGGAAGCGCGGAACCCCCCGTCATTCGCCCGCCTCCCCTCCGTCATTCCCGCGAACGCGGGAATCCAGGGCGTACCCTCCGGCGCATCGCGCCGCATCCTTTGAACACCCCCACCCCCTCCGGGAGAGGGGGTGGGGTTGGGGTTGGGGGTGAGGGAAATCACCTCTCGGAGGTCACCCCTC